>CANCET010000107.1 GCA_947375105.1 Sphingomonadaceae bacterium | reverse complement strand
TCAGCAGCGGCGGCCACGAAGTTTCATAGCGCACCGATCCGCACAGACACCCACCCGTGCGCCGCTCGCCTGCCGTTTCCGCTTCGCTCATCGTCCCGTCTCCCTGTTTATCGTCAGTCTCATCGCACAGGCCGTGCCCAGCGCCATCTCACGATTCTGCCAGCCTCGCGCGCAGTTCGTTCTTCAGGATCTTGCCATTGGCATTGCGCGGCAAGGTCGTATCGCTGAAGGCGATCCGCACCGGAACCTTGAAACCCGCCAGCCGCGCAGCCACGAAAGCCTTGAGTTCCGCCTCACCCGCCTCCGCGCCGGGCGCGAGATAGACCACAGCCGCCGGTTCTTCGCCAAGGGTGCGATGAGGGATGCCGACCAGCGCCGCGTCAGTCACGGCGGGATGTTCGTAGAGCACATTCTCGACCTCGATCGAGTAGATGTTCTCGCCGCCGCGGATGATCACATCCTTGGCGCGGTCGACGATGGTGCAGAAGCCCTCGTCATCCAGCTTTGCCAGATCGCCGGTGCGCACCCAGCCGTCGACGAAAGTCTGCGCGGTCGCCTCGGGCCGGTTCCAGTAGCCCGCCACGATCATCGGCCCGCTTGCCCAAAGCTCACCCACCGTGTTCGGCGGCAGCACCGTCACGCCGTCGTCGGCCCGGATTTCGAGGCTGGCGACCGGCGCGGCCGGGCCGCAGCTGGAGGGCCGGTTGAGATAGTCCTCGGCCATATGGTGCGTCACCGTCGCCGAGGTCTCGGTCATGCCCCAGCCGTTGCCGGGCAGTGCGCCAAAGGTTTGCCAGATCGCGGAAACCAGCTCCGGTGCAGACGGTGCGCCGCCATAGGCGATGGCTTCGAGGCTCGAGAGATCGAACTTGTCGCGCTCAGGATGCTCGATCAACTGCCAGGCGATGAATGGCACGCCGCCTGTCATCGAGACGCGCTCCTTCTCGATCAGCCGCATCGCTTCCAGCGTATCCCACTTGTGCAGGAGGACGAGGCGGCTGCCGCCCGCGAGCGAGCCCATCAAGGTGGCGGAGAAGGCCGTGGCATGGAAAAGCGGCACCGCCAGCAGGATCACGCGCGGCTTGGGTTCGGGCAGGCCATCGCCGCGCCGCCGCGCGGATTGCGCGCCGCTCCACGCGCTGGTCATGATATTGGTGACGAGATTGCGATGCGTGCCCAGCGCGCCCTTTGGTTTGCCGGTGGTGCCGCTGGTGTAGAAGATGCCGGCGGGATCATCGCTGTGAAGCGGAGCGAAGGGCAACTCCGCATCGGGCAGATCAGCCCAGCTTGCGGGCGCGCCGATCAGGTCCTCCAGCCGCTCGGCGCCCTCCGCCGCGCCGCGCGATACCACCGCGCCTGCCAGCGGCAGACCCGCCGCATGGGGCGCAATCCGCATCCAGCGATCAGCATCGGCGATCAGCAGCTTTGCCCCGCTGTCTTCCAGCGCGAAGGCCAGTTCCTCACCCGTCCACCACGCGTTGAGCGGGACGATGATCGCGCCCAGCGCCGCCACCGCCATGAACGCCACCGGCCATTCCGGCAGGTTGCGCATGGCGAGCGCCACGCGGTCGCCCTTGGCCACGCCGCGCGCGGAAAGTGCCGCCGCCATTGCCGCCACCGCGCGGTGGAACGCGTCGAAGCTCACGCGTTCCTCGCCATAGACGAGGAAATCGGCCGCGCCATGCGTCCGGGCTGCGGCCAGCACCCCGCGCAGATCGGGCAGCGCATTCTTCCACACCCGCGTCGGCACGCCGCGGATCGTCACGGTCTCCATCTCGAATGGCATGCCCGGCGCGCAGAGTTCGGCGCGCACATCCGCCAGCGTGTACACAGGCCAGCCGGCGGGAATCGTTGGGAGCGTGGGGCTTGTTTCGATCATGGTATCCTCATGGGCACCGCTCATGCCGGCAGTGCCTCGATTGCCGCGAAGACTAGTGCTGGCACGGCCTTGCAGCAAGGCCCCCGAAAGGCACCGTTGCCGTAGCGGAAGGCACCGAATCCGGCGGATTTGCTGCATTTTTTCGCCTCGGGAAGCAGCGCAAAGCGCTTCCCTGTTCCCTCTCGATGACCTAATCCCGGCACATAACAAGATTCGTGGGAAGGACGCAGATTTGCCGGAAGCCGAGCACCCGGACACCGTCACACTTGCCCCAAATGATTCAGGCGCCGAAGTGGACATGAGCCTTGGCGCGCTGGCCGCGCGGCTTGCGCCATTGGGCGAAGGGCGCTTCCGACTCGATGGCGCGGCGGGCTGGATGCAGGGCCGCACGATGTATGGCGGGGCCGCCGCCTCGATTGCCTACGCCGCCGCCTGCGCGGCTTTTCCCGGCCTGCCCCCGCTGCGCGCCGCGCAAGTCGGCTTCGTTGCGCCGGTGGGTGAACATCTCGAAGCGGAGGCCCTGATGCTCCGCCAGGGCCGCAGCGTCGCGCAAGTCGAAACCTCGCTCTACTGCGATGGCACGCTCGCCCAGCGCACGCTCTGGCTGTTTGGCGCAGGGCGCGAAAGCAATGGCAGCGTCGCAGCTGCCATCGCGCCGGGCATCGTGCAGCCCGAAGATTCCCCGCACCTGACGGCGAACGACATGGCCCCGGCCTTCACCGCGCGGATGGACATGCGCCGCGCCGATCCGCCCGGCGGCTCGCCCCCCGGAACGATCCGTCGCTGGGTGCGCCTCAAGCACCGCTCCGGCCTCGCCCCGGTGGCCGAACTCGTCGGCATCGGCGATGCGCTGCCCCCGGGCTCTGCGCGCGCGATGGAGCGCATGGGCCCGATCAGCTCGATCACCTGGGCGCTGACCCTGCTCGGCGAAGTGCCTCCCACGCGCGAAGGCTGGTGGCTGCTCGAAACCAGCTCGAACCACATGGGCCACGGCTTCAGCAGCGAAACCCTGCGCCTGTGGAACAGCGAAGGCGTGGAAGTGATGCACGGCCTGCAATCGGTGGCGGTGTTCGGATGACCCAGCAAGATCTGACTTTGGCCGACCCTGCGGCGCATGGCTTCGACGCCGGCCGCCTCGCCCGCATCGGCGTGTTCCTCGATGAGCGCTATATCGCGCCCGGACTGCTGCCCCATGCCGATCTGCTGATCGCGCGCGATGGCCAGCCGATTCACCGCCTGACGCTCGGCAAGGCCCGCGCCGATGGCACGCCGCTGGCGCAGAACGCGTTGTTCCGCATCGCCTCGATGACCAAGCCGCTCACCAGCATGGCCTTCATGATGCTGCTGGAAGAAGGCAAGGTCGCGCTCGACGATCCTGTCACCAAGGTCATCCCGGAGTTCGCCGGGCTCGGCATCTACAATGGCGGCGGCGGCGATGCGCCGTTCTTCCCCAACCGCGCGGCGACCAATCCGATGCGCATGGTGGACCTGCTCACGCATATGTCAGGCCTGACCTACGGCATCCAGAACCGCACCAATGTCGATGCCGCCTATCGCAAGGGCCGGCTCGACGGGCATCCCTCGCTTGCCAGCAACGACCACTTCATTACCGAGCTTGCCAAGCTCCCGCTCGAATTCGATCCGGGCACCGGCTGGAACTACTCGGTCAGCACCGATGTGCTCGGCGTGATCGTGGCGCGCCTCTCGGGCCTCAGCCTCGGCGAGTTCTTTGCCAGCCGCATTTTCGCGCCTCTCGGCATGGTCGATACAGGCTTCCACTGCCCGCCGGAAAAGGCGCACCGCCTTACCGACAGCTGGGCCTGGACGCCGATGGGCGCGCCCATTCTGATCGATCACGCGGAAAAGTCGAATACGCTGCGCGCGCCCCGCTTCGAAAGCGGCGGCGGCGGCCTGATTTCAACGACCGCAGACTATCACCGTTTCTGCGCGGCGTTGGCGCAAGGCGGTGCTCCGCTCATCTCGCCAAAAACACTTGCATTGATGACCGCCAACCACCTCCCCGGCGGCGCCGATCTCACCACGCTCTCGCGCGCCTTGTTCAGCGAGGCGGGCAACGCAGGGATTGGCTTCGGCCTCGGCTTCGGCGTGGTTGTCGATCCCGCCAAGACGCTGGTTCCGGGCACGCGGGGTGAATTCCACTGGGGCGGCATTCATTCCACCGGCTTCTTCGTCGATCCGGCCGAAAAGCTGCACATGGTCTTCATGACCCAGCTGTTCCCCTCGTCCGCCTATCCCATCCGCCGCCAGCTCAAGACGCTGGTCTATGCGGCGATGACGCACAGTCACGCCTGAACCGCACTCAAGGAGAGCACGCCATGTCCGATCCCATTTCCGGCGCCAAAGAGCATATCGAAGCCGCCCGCACCCTCGCCGCGACGATCGATGATATCCCGGCGGGAACCCCGCTGCTCCCCATCAACAAGGTCGGCGTGATCGGCGCGGGCACGATGGGCGGCGGCATCACGATGAACTTCCTCACCGCCGGCATCCCGGTCACCATCGTGGAAATGACGCAGGAAGCGCTCGACCGCGGCGTCGCCACCATGCGCCGCAACTACGAGAACACCGTGAAGCGCGGCAAGATGGACGCTGCCCTTGCCGAAGCCGCAATGGGCCGGCTTACCCCGTCGCTTGATTTCGGCGCGCTCGCCGATGCCGATCTGGTGATCGAGGCGGTCTACGAGAGCATGGACGTGAAGAAGGACGTCTTCGGCAAGCTCGACGGCATCGTGAAGCAGGGCGCGATCCTCGCCAGCAACACCAGCTACCTCGACGTGAACGAGATCGCCGCTTCCACCAAGCGCCCCGAAGCGGTGCTTGGCATGCACTTCTTCTCGCCCGCCAACGTGATGAAGCTGCTCGAAGTCGTGCGCGGTTCGGCCACCGCCAAGGACGTGCTCGGCACGGTGATGGCGCTCGCGGTAAAGATCGGCAAGGTGCCGGTCGTTTCGGGCGTGTGCCACGGCTTCATCGGCAACCGCATGCTGAGCAAGCGGCAGGAACAGGCCAACGCGCTGATCATGGAAGGCGCCGACTTTGCCGAGGTGGACAACGCGCTGCTCGAATTCGGCTTCCCGATGGGTCCGTTCCAGATGGCGGACTTGGCCGGCCTCGACATCGGCTGGCACCGCGATCCCAGCCGCATCGAGACGCTGCGCGAGGCGCTGTGCGCGCAAGGGCGCTGGGGCCAGAAGACCGGCAAGGGCTTTTATGACTACGATGCGAACCGCCAGCGCACCCCGTCCGAGGTTACCCGCGGGCTGATTGCAGAGTTTGCAGCAAAGGCAGGCAAGCCGCAGCGCAAGATCGAGGCGGCAGAAATCATCGAGCGCCTGCTCTATCCGATGATCAGCGAAGGTGCGCTGATCCTTGAGGAAGGCATTTCGCAGCGCGCATCGGACATCGATACCGTGTGGCTCAACGGCTACGGCTGGCCCGCCTGGACCGGCGGCCCGATGTTCTGGGCAAGCCACATCGGGCTCGGCACCGTCGTCGCGGGCCTTGAGAAGCACGGTCTCCCGGTCGCCCCGCTGCTGGCGAAGAAAGCCGCAGCGGGCGAAGCGTTCGACTGAAGGCGGCACCGGCCATGCGCATCGAGGATATCGTCGAGAGCCCCTTCATTCCGCTGAGCGTGATCCTGCGCGCTCATGCGGCGCGGCGGGGCGAGGCCATCGCCCTTGCCGATGAAACCGCGCGCCTGTCATGGGCCGATCTCGACACCATGCTCGACCGCGTGGCCGCCGCGCTCCAGCGCGAAGGGGTGCAGGCGAACGAACCGGTCGCCATCGCGGCGAGCAATTCGGTCAACACCGCGCTCGCGTTCCTTGGCGCGCTGCGCGCCGGGGCGGTGGCCGCGCCGCTCACCTCCACTGCAGCGCCCGCCACCGTGCTCGCCATGCTGGCCGACAGCACCAGCCGCGTGCTGCTGCTCGATGCGGCCATGTGGGAGGGGTTGGCAGACCTGCCCTTCCCCGCGTCCGTCAAACGCATCGCGCTCGATGACAGCAATGCGGGCCTTCCTTTCTCGCAGTGGATCGCCCCCGCCGGTGCCAGGCCCGAAGAGCGCCTCCCCGCGCCGGAAGACCCGTTCAACATCATCTATTCCTCGGGCACCACCGGTGTGCCCAAGGGCATCGTCCAATCGCACCAGATGCGCCACGAATATGCCCGGCGCACGATCGTTGGCGGTTATGACGACGACACCGTCACGATCAATTCCACCCCGCTCTATTCGAACACCACGCTCGTCAGCTTCCTCCCCACGCTCACCGCGGCGGGCAAGGTCGTGCTGATGAAGAAGTTCGATGCGCGCACGTTCCTTGCGCTCAGCGAGCGCGAGCGCGTCACCAATGCCATGCTCGTGCCGGTGCAGTATCGCCGGATCATGGAACTGCCCGATTTCGATAGCTTCGATCTTTCGGCCTATCGCCTCAAGGGCGCCACTTCCGCGCCGTTCCCCGCGTGGCTCAAGGCCGACGTGCTGAAGCGCTGGCCGGGCGGCCTCGTCGAAGGTTATGGCCTGACCGAAGGCGGCGCGACCACCACACTGATCGCGCACAAGTTTCCGGACAAACTCCACACCGTCGGCCAGCCCTCGCCCGGCCACGTGATGAAGATCATCGACGAGGACGGGAACGAGCTGCCGCAAGGCGAAGTGGGCGAAATCGTCGGCCGTTCGCCGATCATGATGAACGGCTACCACGGCCAGCCCGCCAAAACGCGCGAGATGGAGTGGTTCGACAAGGACGGCGTGCGCTACATCCGCCACGGCGATATCGGCAAGTTCGACGAGGACGGCTTCCTCATCCTGATGGACCGCGCCAAGGACATGATCATCTCAGGCGGGTTCAACATCTTCCCGACCGATCTCGAGGCCGAACTCACGCGCCAGAGCGCAGTCAAGGAAGCGGCCGTCGTAGGCATTCCCTCCGACCGCTGGGGCGAAACGCCGCTCGCCGTGGTCGTGCTGGCTGACCCTAACGCCGATCCCGAAGCGATCCGCGAAGAAGCCAACCGCGCGCTCGGCAAGACGCAGCGCATCGCCCGCATCGAAGTGGTCGATGAACTGCCGCGCAGCCCCATCGGCAAAGTGCTGAAGCGGGAACTGCGCGATCACTTCGGCGGAAATCCCATTGCCCAATCCCCTGTTGCTGAAACTGATTCCAAGGAGAACACCCATGCGTGATGCCGTTATCGTCGCTGCTGCCCGCACCCCCATCGGCCGTGCCTACAAGGGCGCGTTCAACGCCACTGCCGGCGCCACGCTCGGCGCGCTTTCGCTCGAAGCCGCCGTCGCGCGCGCCGGTATCGAGGGCGGCGAGGTGGACGACGTACTGTGGGGCTCGGCGCTGCAACAGGGCGCGCAGGCCGGCAACATCGCCCGCCAGGTCGCGCTACGTGCGGGCCTCCCCGTTACCGTTTCGGGCATGAGCATGGACCGCCAATGCTCCTCGGGCCTGATGACCATCGCCACTGCCGCCAAGCAGATCATTGTCGACCGCATGGATATCGTGGCCGCTGGCGGGCAGGAATCAATCAGCCTCGTCCAGACCAAGGACATGCGCGTCGCGCCTGATCGCAGCCTCGTTGCCATGCACAATGCAGTCTACATGCCGATGCTGCAAACCGCCGAAACGGTCGGCAAGCGCTACAACATCAGCCGCGAGGCCTGCGACGAATACGCGCTCCAATCGCAGCAGCGCACCGCCGCCGCGCAGGCCGCCGGCAAGTTCGATGCCGAGATCGTGCCGACCGACAGCTCGATGGGCGTGCAGAACAAGGAAACCGGCGAGATCACGATGCAGGACGTGCATCTCACCAAGGATGAAGGCAACCGCCCCTCGACCACGCTGGAGAACCTGCAGGCGCTCAAGCCCGTGATCGAAGGCGGCATCGTCACCGCCGGCAATGCCAGCCAGCTCTCGGATGGCTCTGCCGCCGTGGTGCTGATGGAAGCCGCCGTTGCCGCGAAAAAGGGGCTCACTCCGCTGGGCCGCTATGTCGGCATGGCGGCGGCGGGCACAGAGCCTGACGAGATGGGCATCGGCCCGGTCTTCGCCGTCCCGGCCCTCCTCAAGCGTTTCGGCCTCAAGATGGACGACATCGGCCTCTGGGAGCTGAACGAAGCCTTCGCGGTGCAGGTGCTCTATTGCCGCGACAAGCTCGGCATTCCGAACGAACTGCTCAACGTCAACGGCGGCGCGATCTCGATCGGTCACCCTTATGGCATGACCGGCGCGCGCGGCACGATGCACGCACTGATCGAAGGCAAGCGCCGCGGCGCCAAGTATGTCGTCGTCACGATGTGCGTCGGCGGCGGCATGGGTGCGGCGGGCCTTTTCGAAGTCCTCTGATCCGCGCCGACAAGACAAAAGGGGCGCTGCCGGACCATCCGGCAGCGCCCCTTTCTCTTACCAGATTGCGGCGATCAGAGGATCAGGTCGGCCGCCGTAATCGAATTGACGCCATCGAGCACGATGGCGAATTCAGCCGCCGCACCGTTGTCGATGCTGCCGAACAGCGTGTGCGTCGAGGCATCGAACCAGACGACTCCCGCCGCGTTGCCCTGGCTCGGTGCACCGGACACCAGCGTGAAGGCATCGTTGGAGCCGCCCTTGATCGCATCGATCGCCGAAAGGTCGATCTTGTCGCTACCGGCGGTGAAGTCGGTGATGTGGTCGGAAATGCCGGGGCGCGAGTCCTTGATCTCGATGTACTTGAATGTGTCGTTGCCGCTCCCGCCGGTCAGTGTGTCGCTGCCCTTGCCGCCGGTGATCGTATCATTGCCAGCGCCGCCATCGAGGACATTGGCGTCCTTGGTGCCGATCAGTATGTCGTCATAAATCGATCCGGTGGCGTTCTCGATCGATTTGATCGTGTCGAGCCCAGTTCCGGCATCGCTCACGATGGCATTGGCAATGCCGATTTCGAGATCGATGCTGACCCCGGCCTTGGCCGCGGAATAGTCGATGGTATCGGTGCCCTTGCCGCCCGAAAAGGCGTCGTTGCCGGCATCCTGGCCAGCGAGGATGCGGTCATCACCTTCACCGCCGCTGACCTTGTCCTTGCCCTCGCCGCCCAGCAGGATGTCGTTGCCCTTGCCGCCGTCGAGCTCGTCGTTGCCGGCGCCGCCGTTCAGCGTATCGTTGCCATCGCCGCCGATGACCTTGTCATTGCCGACCTCGCCATTGACGACGTCGTTGCCGGCGCCGCCAGCGACGACATCGTTTCCGTCGCCGCCGTTCAGCGCATCATTGCCGTCGCCGCCAAGCAGCTTGTCGTCGCCGCTGTTGCCATAGAGCGTGTCATCGCCCGTACCGCCATCGAGCACGTCGCCGTTGGCGCCGCCGTAGAGGTCGTCGTTATCAGCGCCGCCGAACAACTTGTCGTTGCCGTCGCCGCCGTCGAGAATGTCCGTGCCGCTGCCGCCATCGATCACGTCGTTGCCGGTATCCCCGATCAGGGCATCGTTGCCCGCACCGCCGTCAAGCACGTCACTGCCCTGGCCGCCGAGCATCACGTCGTCGCCCGTCCCGCCATGCAGGATATCGGCCCCGCTGAGACCGGCAATATGGTCATCGCCCGCGCCGCCGTTGATGACGTTCTTGCCCTTGTCACCCTGCAGCGAATCGTCGTTCGAGCCGTCGCCATCCTGATCGCCCGGGACGTTGCCATCGGATTCGTTGGCGGTCGGATCGTTGATGATCTTCCCGTCGAGCGACTTGTAGATCACCGCGTCCCGCACATAGTAGGACGGATCGTCGGTGGTCGACGCGGTGGGCACGAAAGTCTTCAGCTTGATGTAAGCATTGTGCGTGCTCGTGAGGGTGATCACCCCGGTCGCGGTATCGATGCTCAGCATCTGGTTCTTGGCGAGAGGATCTGCCTCTACCGTGCCGTCCTTCTCGACTTCGAAGCGCTGGATCGGATCGGTCGTCGTATCGAACTTGTACACTTGCGTCATGAGTGGTCCCTCCTCCGCGATGAAACACTGGCCCCCATGCAAAGAACGGGGGTGCGGCCTTCATCTTCTGGCGGCAGGAATACCGGCACTTGCTGACACAACAGCGACAGGACTGTTCATGGTGCGTACAGGTGCGCGACCGTCCCGCGCAGCATTATCCCGCAGTATGATCATGAAAATATTCAAAAAAATCCCGCCTCCACGGCCGCCCCATTCCGCCCAGATTTCACCGGATCGGACCTTTTGCTGCACGTAGACTACCGGTTGACCATCCCGATTCGCGCTTGAGCCCACGCCGGTCAGGCCCTAGCCAAAGGGCCGAGGAGCCTGCCGATGACCGAACTGCCAGACGAGACCCGCCCCTTCCCGCAAGACGGCCGCGAGCGCCTCATCTATCCCTCGCCGGTCGGCTGGAAGGGCAGCGATTTCGTCGACAACGAGGCCGAGTTGCTGAAGCGCCTGAACCCCAAGACGGTGTTCATGATGGGCGACAATCCGGCCCTGCCGCGCATGCCCGAGCGCCCGCGCCTCATGGATTTCTTCCGCTGCCGCTTCGGCGATATCACCGTGCGCCACCTCCTCGTCAGCGCCAAGCGCGCGCTGGATGATGGCTTGCCAGAAAAGGTCGTGATGGCCTGCCTGCTGCACGACATTTCCAACGGCTGCCTGATCCGCTGCGACCACGGTTACTGGAGCGCGCAGCTCGTCGAGCCCTATGTCGATCCCGAAGTCGCCTTCGCGGTGAAATACCACCAGGCGCTACGCTACGTGCCCGATGAAAGCGTCGGCTATGCCTACCCTGAAAGCTACCACGCCTTCTTCGGCCCGGACTATCAGGTGCCGGAATACCTCCTGCGCGACGCCGAGTATGCGAAGAACCACAAGTGGTACATGACCGCGCGGCAGATGACGCTCTACGATACCTACTTCTTCGACGATTTCCCGGTGGTGGTGCCCGAGGAACTGGAAGACGTGATCGAGCGGAACTTCACGGAGCCGGAGGCAGGGCTGGGCTTCGATGGTTCGCCGTCGGCGCATATGTGGCGCACGATGATCTGGCCGAACAATTTCTTGTAAACGGGCAGCACTCGTCATGAACGGTA
>CANCET010000106.1 GCA_947375105.1 Sphingomonadaceae bacterium | reverse complement strand
CACGGTGACCCAGTGCCGCAGATAATAAACGCTCCACACCGGCGTGCGGATCGGCCGATAACGGCCAATCGCGATCCACTTGACGAGGAGTGTGAAGCCCACCGAAACCGGCAGATACAGCGCGACGCCGATGACCGTGATCAGCGGGGTTAGCAGCACGAAGCCGACGAGATCGAGCTTGTCGAACAGCAGCGGGAAGATCTCCCACGCAATGGCCCAGCTCACCCAGCCACCGAAAGCCAGCTCGCCGGCCAGCCACGCGATCTGCACCGCGTTCGCCAGTGCAGGCCGTGCCTTGCCTTCGCGCACGAGCTTCGCTGCGGGGTGCTGCGCATCATCGGCAGCGGCGGCGATGGCATCCTTTGCCATCGCTGCGAGTGCGCGGACCGTGCGCGCAGCGTAGATATCGCTGACGGTGATCCAGTCCGCCGCGCCATCTTCGCGCAGCAAAGTGACGAGGAGCGCGGCGCTCAAGGAATCGCCGCCGAGGTCTTCGAAGAAGTCGTCCTCGACCGAGACGCCTTCAGGGCGCGAGAGAATATCGGCCACGGCACCGGCCAGTGCGGCTTCAAGCGGCGTGGCGGGCGGCACCAGATCCCGCGTCGGCGCGGCGTTGCCCAGCGCCATCGGCGGCAGGGCCGCACGGTTGAGCTTGCCGCCAACGGTCGTCGGCAGTTCCGCCAGCGCGGCGATGCGGCGCGGGACCATGTAGCCGGGTACTGTGCTGGCGAGCTGCGTCCGCAAGTCGTCGAGATCGAGCACCTCGGCGCCCTCCGCCGGCACGACATAAGCAACCAGTTCGGGCACGCCGCCCGCATCCTGCAGACGCGCCGCCGCCTCGCGCACGCCGGGCAGCGCGGCGAGGCGCGCCTCGATCTCGCCCAGCTCGACGCGGTAGCCGCGGATCTTGACCTGCGCGTCGATGCGGCCGTGGTAGAAAAGGTTGCCGTCAGGCTCGCGGTGAACGAGATCGCCGGTCCGGTAGATCCGCCCGCACACCGGGTGGTCGACGAACTTCTCGGCGGTCAGGTCTTCGCGGTCGCGATAGCCGCGCGCGACACCCGCGCCGCCCATGCACAGCTCGCCTTGCTCGCCTTCGAGAACTGGCTGGAGCGCATCATCGAGAACATAGGCTGCCATGCCCGGCACCGGGCGGCCAATGGTGATCGGGCCGCCGGGGACGATGTCGCCACGCAGGCACGTCACGGCGCATTCGGTCGGGCCATAGCCGTTGACCATGCGGCGACCCTTGGCCCAGCGGTCGGCAATATCGCGCGGCAGGGCTTCGCCGCCCACGTAAAGCAGCCTCAGTTCAGGCAGCGCCGCTTCGGGATCGCGGCAACCGCTGCTGCGCAGCAAGGTCGGCGGGGGGCAAAATACCGTGGCACGCTCGCGCTGCAGCCAGGCGATGATATCGGGGCCGAGCCGCGCGGCCTCATCGTCCATCACCACGAGCGTCGCCCCCGAGGCAAGCGCCAGCCAGATTTCCTCGATCGAGGAATCGTAAGCAGCGGACGAACCCTGGATCACGCGGTCAGCCGGACCGAGTGCGAATTCGCCGATATCGGACCTGACAAGATTGGCGACATTGCGATGTTCGACCATCACGCCCTTGGGCTTGCCGGTGGTGCCGCTCGTGTAGATCACATAGGCGAGCTGATCGGGGCGCACTTCCGGCGGCAACTCAGCGCCAGCCGGCGGCTCCTGCTGCGCCAGCGTGGCGGCATCGAGCAGCGGCACCGCGCCTGCAACGGGGCCGAGCCGCTCCGCGCCCGCGGCATCGGTCAGCACCGCGACCGCGTCGGCATCTTCCAGCACTTCGGCGATGCGGTCGTCCGGGAACGAGGGATCGATGGCCGTATAGGCGCCGCCTGCCTTGAGCACTGCGATCTGCGCGACATAGAGCATCGGCGACGTGCGCGGCAGCAGCAGCGCGACAATGCGCTCGGCCTCGACCAGCGGTGCCAGATGACTCGCAAGCCGGTCGGTCCGTTCGGCCAGTTCGGCATACGTCATCACCTGCCGCTCGGGCCGGGAGCGCGCGGGCGGCACCTCGATTGCCGTGCCGCGCGGATAGCGGGCGACAGCCTCGGCGAGGAAATCGTGGAGCAATTTAGGTTGGGATTGGAGGGCAGTGGCCATCGCGCTCCTCTATCGCTGCCGCGCATGCGGTCAAGCGTTCGCTAGTGCGGATCAGTGGAGCAAAACCCCGATGGCGCGGGGACTTCGCGGCTCAGTCGATGTAGCCGTGGCCATACGTCTCATCATAACCAGGCGCACCGAGATCGCGCGCGCCCTTGACCAGCGCATCGATGCAATCGGCTCCGGTGCGGCCAGCGGCACGGCAGCGGGCAAGGTGTGCCGCAATCTGCGGCGCGGCAAACGAGGTGCCGGTGTAGCGCGCATACCCGCCGCCCGCGGCTGCGGCGAGAACACCGACGCCTTGCGCGGCAACGCCGATGTAGCGGCCGCGATTGGCATGGCGATAGATCCTGAGCTCCGGATCAACCGCCGTGACTGCGACGACGCCGGGTAAGGCCGCGGGATAGACTGCCGGCGCAGACGGCCCGCCGTTGCCCGCCGCAGCCACGATGATCCGCCCCCGCGCACCGGCCAGACCGACCATCTTCTGCAGCAGCGCATTGGGCGGCCCCGCAATGCTCATGTTGATCACCGGCGCGCCCTGCCCGAGCAGCCACTCCATCGCCTCGACCAGACTGTCGATCGAGGTGAACGGCCGGTCCGCAGGGCCGCGAAAGATATTCGCGCTGTAGATCGTGGCGGCCCCGCGCGCAGCGAGCAGCGAGGCGACTGCCGTGCCGTGCTGCGCGGCCGAGGGCGCCTTGGCCGGATCGCCCCCACTCCACGCGACAAGCCGCGTGGCGCCCAGTGCGGGATGAGCCATGACGGCGGTATCGATCATGCCGACCGGAAAGCCCTTTGGCGCAGACGCGGGTGCGGCGGCCTTGCGGTCGCGCTTGCCCTTGCCGCGCCCGGCAAGGCCAAGGCCGTAGTAATGGTCATAGTCGATCACCGCATCCGGCGCCGCGGCGCGCACTTCGGCGATGGCCGTGGCCAGCCGCCGCCCGCGCGGCACGCGCAGCCGCACCACGTCCTCGCCTAGCGCGGCCAGCGCCTTGTGGCTGATGACCTCGTATCCATCCGCAACGAGTGTGCGTTCGGCAGCGGCCGAAAGCGCGAACGTGATGATTTCGCCCTGCCGCACGGGATTGCCGATCTCGTCGTGGTCCGCGCCTTCATCGCGGATGGCATCGGCCTGCCAGCCTGCATCGGCCGTGCTGCCCTCGCCGGTGTCGCGGGCCTCGGCCTCGGTCCCCTCGCGCTCGCGCTGTTCCGTTTCGCGCGGCTCGGTTTCGCGGGTTCCGATTTCGCGTACTTCGGGTGCCTCGCGCACCTCGGGCGGCTCGAAGGCTTCGCGTTCCTGCGCGGCGGCGTAAGCCAAAGCCGGGAAGGGAGCCGACGCCAGACCGCCAAGGCACAGCGCGGCAAGCAACGCTCCTTTTGCCCCCATGCTGATCAACCGCCTGTTCATGCACTGCCCTTAACCAGTATCCACGCTGGCAACAACGCCGTGTCGGCCCGGATATTCCTCCGCACGGGATGTTGCCTATGGCCAGCGGCAGGGACCGGAGATACCTCCGGCCGGAATGGCACGGAATAATCATGCCGCAGCGACGTTGTGGTGGAGGACAATGAAACCGGACAGATCAGGAGCAACCGGGTTGCAGCCGCGCATCATCGCGCTGCTCCCGCGCTTGCGCCGGTTCTGCGAGGGGCTGGCGGGCACACCGCACGATGGAGACGATCTCATGCAGGCCACGGTCGAACGCGCGCTGGCCCGCGCACACCTGTTTCAGGAGGACACCCGGCTCGACAGCTGGATGTACCGGATTGCGCAGAACCTCCATATCGATCGCGGCCGGAGCCTGAAACGACGCGGCACCAGCGTCGATCTTGAGCATGCCGAGGAACTGACCGGTGACGATGGCCGCCGGATCACCGAGGCCCGTTCCGATCTTGCTGCGGCCCAGCGCGTGCTCCAGGCCCTGCCCGAAGACCAGCGCGCAACCTTCCTGCTCGTGGTGATCGAAGGGCTCAGCTACCGTGAAGCAGCCGACGCGATGGAAGTGCAGATCGGTACGGTGATGAGCCGCATCGCCCGTGCACGCCAACGCATCGCCGAAGAACTTTCGCTCATGCCGCGGCCGGAGGCAGTTCGATGACCCCAGATACCCGTGATGAGGACGAACGGCTGGCCGCATGGCTCGACGGCGCGATGCCGCCGCAGGAAGCCGAAGCATTTGCCGCCGAACTGGAACGCAACCTGGCGCTGGCAGCCAAGGCGGAGGCATGGCATGCCAACGACAGCGCGCTGGCAGACGCCTTCTCCGCCAACGAGCGCCCGATCGACGATGCCTTGATCGCGCGGCTGGGCCTTGCGCCTGCGCCAGTAGTGGCACCCATAGCGGCAGCCAACGACAATCCTCGCTTCGTCCGTTTCGCCTGGCTCGCCGGCGGCTCGGCGCTGGCCGCGAGCGTGGCGGCGGCGATGCTGCTCACCGTCCGCCCCCCTGCCCCGGCCGACGGACTTTCAGACGCGCTGGAGCGTACGGCGTCGCTTGGCACCGCACAGCTGGCGGATGGCCGGACGGTCACCCCGCAGCTGACGGTGCGCGCCGCCGACGGGCGCTGGTGCCGCGAATTCCGCACCGGCGATGAAACCGCGCTGGCATGCCGGGGCGGTGCGGGCCACTGGACTGTTGAAGCACAGGCGAAGGGCAAGGCTGCACAGAACCCGGGCGCCATCGCGGTTGCAGCAGGCTCCGATGCCGCCGCGCTCGATGCCGCCTACCAACGCCTCAAGGCCTCGGACCCGGTCGATGCAGCCAACGAACGCGCGCTGATCGCGAAGGGCTGGAAGTAAGGCCCTAGGGCCTCCACACCAGCGTCAGCCCGCCGATCGCATCCGCGCTGCGCGAAGAAAAGCCGGTGCCGCCATAAGCCTGGAGCCGCAGCTGCCGGTTGAGCCGCGCGCTGATCCACAGCGTGCCTTCACTGATGGGCCCGCGCTTTGGCGTGGCGGACTGAAGCCAATCATAATCCGCGCCCAGCGTGAAAGCAGGGCTCAGCGCGCGGCTCACACCAGCGCCGAAGCCCCATCCATCGCGCACGGGAAACCGCACGCTGCGGCCGAGGAAGCGGCGCCGGGCGCTGGCATAGAGCGTCGTCGCGCCAAAACCACCAACCAGATCCGCAGCCACCGTCACGTCCACTTTGCCGGTGCCGATCCCCTTGGCTGCGGAAGCAGTGGGCAGCTTGACGCGGGTGCGCGGCTCGAAACTGAGCGATGCGCCGAGAGGCAGGCTGTAGGCGAGCGTGACGGTCGTATCGCCAAGCCCGCTGCGGTTGCGCATGGGGATGGGAATGGGAGTTCCGGTTCCGCCAGTTCCGGTTGCTGTGCCCGAACCGGCGCCTTCGCCCTCGCCTTCACCGGATCCGGCGCCCGATCCAGCACCCGAACCGGCTGACGCACCGTCATCCTCCACTTCGATCTCGGGCTCGCCGGCAACACCGCTGCTGCCACCACCCGAGGTGCTGCTGCCAGTGCCATCGAGCAGCGTACCGGGCCCGCGCAAATGGACGAAGGCGCTGGAAACCCTCAGGCTGAAGCGGGAGTGGGTGTACTTGACCGAAACGGGGATGCTTGCAATTTCGGTGCGCGCGGCCTGACCATAGTGGCCATCAACATACGTCGCACCAATGCTGACGCGCACGCTGTCGGCCACTGGCTCGTCTGCCGGCTGGTTCGCAGACTGGGCTACAGCGACGCATGGGCAAGCCAGCGCCGCGATGGCGAGCGCGGGAGAAAAGGCCCAGCCCCCCCGCGCCACGCGCAGAACCCACATGCAACCCCGGTCCATCAACCTTGCCCTCTTACCTTGCGCCGCGTCTGTGCAACGCGCGCGGCGCAAGGGCAAGAGGGCGCAATCAGGTCTTAAGCGCAAGATCGACGAGCAGATCGCGGGTAAGCACCTGCGGCAATTCACGGGCTTCGCCGCTGGCCGGATACCAGAGATACAGCGGCACGCCCGCGCGGCCATGCGCCTTGAGGAAGCGGCTGATGGCAGGATCCTGCCGCGTCCAGTCGCCGCGCAACACCGATACACCGCCCTTGGTGAACGCATGTGCCACGGGTGCGGTGTCGAGCGCCGCGGCCTCGTTCACCTTGCAGGTGAGGCACCAGTCGGCGGTGAAATAGACAAACACCGGGCGTCCCTCGCGGCGCAGCGCATCGAGCCGGCTTTCGGCAAAGGGTTGGCCGCCAAGCGAATCCACCGGTCCCGTGGTGGCTGCCGCTACCGGTGCCGCCACGACACCCAGCGCGATCAACGGCACCGAGGCCGTGGCAAGTATCAGGGCAGGAAGGCCCCGATGTCCTGCGCGCTGCTGCACGCCGTACCACCACAGCGCGAGGCCCATGAGCAGCGCGGCGGCGAGTGCCGTCGTCATCGCGCCAACCCCGGCCTGCCGCCCGATCAGCCAGGCAAGGCCAAGCGCGGTGGCAAACATCGGCACCGAGAGGACATGGCGCAGCGTGACCATCCATTGGCCAGGACGCGGGATCAGGCGGCGGGCCGGTGCCCAGAAGCCGAGCAGCAGGAAGGGCAGCGCCATGCCGAGGCCAAGCCCGGCAAACACGCCCATCGCGGCGAGCGGCGGCATGATCAGTGCCGCCCCAAGCGCACCTGCCATGAACGGCCCGGTACACGGCGTGGCGATGAATGCGGCCAGCGCGCCCGTCGCGAGCGATCCCGCGAAGCCCGAGGAAGCCTTGCCGCCCATTTGCCCGCTCACGCTGAGCGAGGGCAGCTCAAACAGCCCCGTCATGTTGAGCGCAATCGCGCTGACGAGCAGCAGCAGCCCCGCGACGACCGCCGGGTTCTGGAGCTGAAACGCCCAGCCCGCCGCGCTGCCCGCGCTGCGCAGCAGCAGCAGCGCACCGCCGAGTGCGAGAATGGTGCCGATCACGCCGGTCGAATAGCCCAGCGCTTCCTGCCGGGCATGCGCCGCCGTGCCGCCAGAACGCGCGAGCGCCATCGCCTTGAGGCTGAGGATGGGGAACACGCAAGGCATCAGGTTGAGGATCAGTCCGCCCAGCAGCGCCGCACCGAACACCAGCGCGTAGCTGGCTAGATCAGCGGTTTCGGCCGCGGCGGGCGCAACGGCTGCGGGGGCCTTGCTCATGGCGGCAGGCGGCGCAATCGCGGCGCGCGCCTTGGCAAACAGGGCCGCTGCGGCCGGATCGGGGGCACCGGCGCCGGTGGTCAGCTTGATATCGAGGTCAACGGGATCAGGGACGCAAGAGCCTTCCGAGCAGACCAGCAGATCGAGATGTGCGGCGAGTGGCAGCGCCATCCCCGCAGCGAGGCCCTGCGGCAGGTGCAGATCCTGCAGCAACACGACATCGCCTTCGTGGACATTGCTGACAAGGCCCGAGAGCACGAGGCGCTGCGTCGGCGGATGGCGCAAGTCCCCCTCGCTTGTGCCAGCAGGTGCGGTCCAGGTCGCGGCGGGGGCATAGCCGGTGTCGCCGGGATTGGGGCCATAGATATGCCAGCCGGGCTTGAGCGCGATATGGAACGCCACCGTCAGCGTGCTGCCGGGCGCAGGTTCACGGCTCTCGGCGACGAGTTCGGCACGGTAGTGTGCGTGATCCTCCGCGCTTGCCGCTGCGGCGAGCGATGGCCCGCCCAACACCAGCAAGGCGAAAACAGCGCTCAGCGCGCGCAGCGTATGACGGATCATGGTGGTTCCTTGGTCCTTTCGGGCGCGCATCAACGGAATGTGACGCGCAGCCCGGTAATGATGCTCACCGATTTTGAACCGGAGAACAGATCGGTCTTCGCCAGTGCGCCCGGCGCAGTGCGATCGATGCGGCGGCCTTCCTGGACATAGCGTTCCGCCGCGCCATAGATCTCGATGTTGGACGCGATCTTCGCTCCCGCCTTCACGCCGAGCGTCCATGCATGGAACGCACCGAGCCTGCTGTCCGCGCTGACGAACGCAGGGGTGTTCTCCTCCAGCAGCAGATAATTGCGGAAGAAGTTGGCGGAGGTCTGCCGGTAGTAGCGGATACCGGGTTCGACATAGGCGCTGCGGCCCAGCGGTATGTGCTCAGACAGGCCATAGGTCCACGAGGTGATGCCCCAATCATCGTGATACCAGCGCACCGAGGCATCGGTGACGGCCGAACCCAGCGCGAACTTGGTGCCAGCATAGACGCTATCACGCACCCGGCGGCGCGGCCGGCTTTCGTAGATATAGGCAAACGGATCGCCGCTCGCCGAATCCACCAGCGAGACGAGCTTGTACGGATCGCTTTGGTAGCCGTGGGTCACCCCGTGGCTCCAGTTGATCTGCGCCAGCCATCCCGGCGTGAGCACTTGCGTGAGCCCCGCAACGAAGCTGGAGACGCGCTTCTGGCGGGCGCTGCCGATTATGGTTTCACCCATGCTGCCCAGCGCGCGCGGGATGCCGGTGAACGGCTTCACGCTGTCGTGCTCGTAGTTATAGCCAACCGAAACTGTGGTGTTCTTGCCGAACAGTTCCTTCGCGAGGCCGACACGGCCCGAATAGGACGTGAAGTCCATTTCCCACGAGCCTGCGCCGCCGACACTGAGCTTGAGCCCGCTGGCAATGGGCAGCGTGACACCGAGATCGCCCGCCTTGCGCGTGTCCTTGAAGCCCTTGTCGACCGGCAACTGCCCGCGCGCGATTTCGTAGATACCCGAAGCACCAGTCGAAGTGTCGCTGCCTTCCTCGCTGCGCGTTGCGGCGGCAGGCAAGTGCGAGCCCGGCTGGGTGGGCGGGCGGAACGTCTGCACGACATTGAGGCTGCGCGCGGCTCCGTTCGGGGTTGCGCCGGTCAGCGAATCGTAGACGAACTTGCCCGCAACAACGAGGCCGCTCGGCGCGTTCCACGTAAGGCCGGTTTCGGATTCGACCACGCGGACGCGGTTGTCGTCCTCCTGATAGTACAGCACCGCGGTATCGGCGACGAGCGTGCCCGCCTCGCTCGAGGTCTCGTTATAGGCATTGGGCGCGGGCGAAGTGCCCGGATCGACTTGCGCAGCCGCCGGGGCGCCGTGGAGCAGCGCGCCCGCAAGCGCGCCGAGCGTGGCCGCAAGGCCGGAAGCGTTCAGTTGCATCCGCAGCCTCCGCCATCGAAGCTGCGCCCGCCGGACGCAGCTTCCTTGCTGAAATAGGTGTGCTCGTCGAAGGCCATGATCGCAGGCTCCCGCGCGAGCTGCATCGACTTGCGCGCAAGAATGTCACGCTGCCACGGCTGTGCGCCGATATGCGCGCAGCCCGAGAGAGCGGTGAGCGCCAGAAGCAGCGCGGCGGTGCGCCTCGCCGTCATCGTCACTTCTCCCGCACCAGCTGGGCGACGTGGGCTTCGTATTCGGCAGCCTTGCCCGGGAAGAAGCCTTGATGGCGGAAGCGCATCGCGCCCTTGCGGTCGAACACCAGCGAGGTCGGCATGTCCGCCACCTTCCAGGTCTTCGCAAGGTTGCCGGCCGGATCATAGACCACCGGCAGCGCTCCGTGGACCTGACGCAGGAAAGCCTCTGCGGCCGGGCGCTGGCGATCGAGGTTGATCGTCACCACCGCGACATCGCCCGCCGGATAGCGCGCGGCGAGCTGCTGCATGAAGGGGAACGAGAGCTTGCACGGCCCGCACCACGAAGCCCAGAAATCGACATAGACGACCTTGCCGCGATATTTGGCCAGATCGAGCGTGTCTGCTTCGGCACGTGTCGTGGCGGGCAGCAGCGCTGCCACCAGAGCGAAGGATGCGGCAAGACCCGCAAGCAAGGGCCGCCGCCAGCGGCGCGGCGTGGAAGGACGGTTCATCGCGGGGGTCTCCGGAGAAAGTGGGGTAGCGGGCAAGCGAACCGGGCGGCACACAGCCCCCGGTTCAGGCACTGCACCGCGCTATAGAATGAAGTCTGTTGATGAGAGCGTGTGAACGCCGTCCAGCTTGATACACCAGTCGGCCGTCGTATCGCCGTTCATGTTGCCGTAGATGTAAGTGGCGGTGCCCGAAATCACGTAGCGCAGCTCGGCGCCGGTGTGGTTGTGGAAGCCGTTGCCGCCGATGAAGTGGAACGCCTGATCGCCCGACGCGCCGTAGCCGCTGGCCGAAACGAGTGCATCGATTGCGCTGAGGTCGATCTTGTCGCCGGGCGTGAAGTCCACGATCCGGTCTGCCCCGGTGCCAGTGCGGCTTCCGAAATCGGACGGGCCGAACACAAAGGTGTCGTTGCCGGTGCCGCCAGTCATGGTGTCCATGCCCGCGCCGCCGATCAGCCGGTCATTGCCTGCCCCGCCAAGCAGCGTATCGTTCCCCGAGAGGCCTGAAAGCGTATTGTTGCCCGCGTTGCCGACGATCTTGTTGGCAAGCGTATTGCCCGTACCGTCGATCGCAGCCGTGCCCATGAGCAGCAGGTTCTCGACATTGGCGGTCAGCGTGTAGGTGATCGAAGCCTTGACGACATCGACCGTGCCCTCGCCGGCACGTTCGATCACCTTGTCTCCCACGGAATCGACGATGTAGACATCGTTGCCCGCACCGCCATACATCGTGTCGCTGCCCGTGCCGCCATCAAGGATATCGTTGCCGCCAAGCGCCTTCAGGATATCGTTGCCGCCCAGCCCGCGCATTGTGTCGGGAAGCGCCGTCCCGGTGAGGGTGTCGATGCCGGTGGTTCCGTTGATCGTGGACATGATCTGCCTTTCGGTTCGCTCTTCATGAGCCCGGCCCGGCGCGTGCCAGATGGGCTTTCCAGAACCGACAACGCCTGCTGGAGCGGATTATTCCCGAAAGCTCATCAAAGTGGCCCGCAGGTGCCCGATTTGGCCCTCTGCGCGGCGGAACGCCCCGCTCAGGCGGCGAACAGAGCCCGCGCTGCGGAATCGCAAAGCTCCACGCAGCGCTCGCGCGGGGTGCGCTGATCCGAGAGGTAGTATT
>CANCET010000105.1 GCA_947375105.1 Sphingomonadaceae bacterium | reverse complement strand
CAGATGGCGCGCGCTGCCGCTGAGGCCAGCGTGTTCTATTTCTGCGGCCCTGACGAAGCCGGCGCGACCGATGCGGCGGAGCGGCTTGCCGCCTACATCGTGGCGGAACAGGGGGCATCCGAACGTATCGAACTGGCGGGTGCGGACTTGCGCCGCGATCCGGTACGCCTTGCCGACGAAGCCCGTTCGGTTTCGTTGTTCGGTGACAAGCGCTGCATTCATGTGCGCTGTGCCGGAGACGAGGCGCATGATGCCATCGAAACGCTGCTCGCCAGTCCGGTGCGGGGCTGGCCGGTTATCATCATTGCCACGTCAGCCACGGACAAATCGCGGACCGCCAAGCTGCTTGCCGACCGTGGCGACGCGCTGGTCACCATGTTCCATCCGCCAGACCTGCGGGCAGTGACGGCTGTGGTGCGGGAAATGGCCGGACCGGCCGGATTGCGGCTCACGGACGAGATCGCCGAGCGTATTGCCCGTGCCGCCGCGCTGGATACGCGCATGGCGCGCAGCGAAATCGAGAAGCTGGCGCTGTTTCTCGATGCGGATCCACAGGCTCCACGCACTGCGGACGCGGCTTCGCTCGATGCGATCGGCGCGGTGAGCGAGGATGATAGCTTCATGCCGTTGGTGAATTGCGTTCTCGGAGGCGATACCGCACGCCTGCCGGGCGAACTCGCCCGCATGCACGAACTCGAGATCAATCCCGTGGGCTTGCTGCTCGCATTCGAGCGCCGTGCCGCGCAATTGACCCAGCTGGCCGGGCGCATGCGGGGACGGGGCGACGTCAACGCCTTCCTCGAGCAGGAAATGACGGCACGCCGTGTCTTTTTTCGGGACAAACCTGACCTGGCGCATCAGCTAAAACGCTGGCGCGGACGCAAGCTGGGCCGGTTGGTGGAGCGGTTGATCGCACTCCACGCGAGCCTGCTGGCCGACAGCCGCAACGCGGAAATACTTATATCGCAAGAGCTTGCGCAGATGGCTCGCGCGGCATCGCGCTGAGCGGAATTCCTGAACCGATATGACGAGTTGAGCGGTGCCGCGCGAGCGCCAGTTTGACTTGTAATTGCGTGCCAAGCGAGTACGTATTGCGCCGCAGCAATCCCACCAATTTGGAAGGGATCTGCAAAGAAATCTGTTTAACATCCGGGTCGCATAACCGGAACGCATTGCTTTTGCGGGAAAACAGGCTGCTGCGATCATGACAACCCTTGAGCGAGACAGGGATACGACCGCTGTCCTGGCACGGGACGGCGGAGGCGATTCGCCCGCAGGCCGGCGCCAGCTCAAGCTGCCGCTTGCGCCATCGCTGGAGCGGAGACGTCTCCAAGCCTACCTGCTTTTGTTGATTCTTGATGGCATGGTGATTGCCGGCTCGCTCCTGCTTGTAAGCCTGATTTACATGGGCCGAGCCGACGATCCGATCACGCTGCAACAGATCGACCTTTTTCTGCCGCTCTATTGGGGCGCAGCGCTTTTGAGCCGGACATACTCGACGAAGGCCCTCACCTCTTTGCGGTTCAGCCAGGCGCGAGCGTTGAACGCGGTCACGATCGCACTCACCCTCGCGCTGTTTGTCGCGTTCTTTTCCAAGTCGAGCGAGCAGCTCTCCCGCGTTTCAACCGGCGCCGGCCTCATCGTTATAGCCGTTGGGCTGATGTGGATGCGCGCGGTGGTTCAGCCGCTGATCCGGTCGCGCTGCGGACCGACGGCCCTGAATGTCCTTGTGATCGATGATGGCGGCACTGCCGTGCGCGTGCCGCATGCCTGGCATGTCGACACACGCGAGCATCGCCTGTCGCCTGATCGTAGCGATCCCCACATGCTGGACCGCCTCGGCATGTTCATGACGAATATGGACCGGGTCATCGTGAGCTGCCAGCCCGAACGGCGCAAGGATTGGGCGATGGTCTTCAAGGGTTCGAATATCTCCGGCGAGATTGTCGACCCCGAGGTGCAGGAAATGGGCGTGCTAGGCGCGCACCGGGGCAATGGCTTCGGCTCGCTCGTGGTTTCGGTCGGCCCGCTCGGCTTGCGCTCCCGCGCCATCAAGCGCGCGATGGACCTGGCCATCGCCGGAGGCGCCACGATTGCACTTGCGCCGCTGTTGATCACCGTTGCCCTTCTGATCTGGCTCGAAGATCGTGGGCCGGTCTTTTTCCTTCAGCAGCGGCAAGGCCGGAACAACCGGCTGTTCTGGATCTACAAGTTCCGCTCGATGCGCGTCGAAAAACTCGATTCTGCCGGAACGCGTTCGGCCAGCCGCGATGATGACCGGATTACCCGGATTGGACGCTTCATTCGCCAATCCAGCATCGATGAACTGCCGCAACTACTAAACGTGCTGCGCGGCGACATGAGCATTGTCGGGCCGCGCCCTCATGCGATCGGTTCGCTCGCCGGGGAGAAGCGGTTCTGGGAAGTCGATCCTCGCTATCTCTTGCGACACTCCCTGAAGCCGGGCCTGACCGGATTGGCCCAGGTTCGCGGGCTGCGCGGCGCAACCGACTCGGAAGCGGACCTGACCAGCCGTCTTCAGGCGGATCTGGAATATCTGGATGGGTGGACGGCCATCCGGGACATTCGCATCATCTTTGCCACGTTCACCGTTCTGGTTCACGATCGGGCGTTTTGACGACAAACCGTTTAGTCGCGGAGACGAACCGATTGCAGCAGCGTTATATGTGATTGAATATTGCGAGTTTAGGCCAGATCTTGGCACTTTTGCTTATTCGCGGTCGCAGCAAAAAAGTGGTTTCGACGCAACATTCCGGTTGAACGAATCGGGATTACGCCATAGGGTTCATTACGTAATTAGATTGGAGTGCCGACAGTGAACACGTTCAAAATCGCTCTGAGCAGCGCCGCAGCGTTTGGTATGGTTCTTACCGGCACTGCAGCAAGCGCTGAAAGCATTCGCTCTTCTGCCGCCACGCCCGGCGTCGTTTCGATGAACAAGGCGAAGCTGCTTCGTTATTCCGCTCCTGCGGCACGCGAATCGAAGGCCACCATCACCGATGGCAGCACGCTCTGGCTTGCAGCGCTTGCCGCACTCGCCGCTGGCACCGCAGGTTATTTCCTGACGCGTGACAGCAACGGCAACACCGCCATCGATTCGCCGGGCGCCTGATCGACCGATCTGGCCAAAAGGCTTTGGTTACAGAAAAAGGCCCACAGTCATTTGGCTGTGGGCCTTTTTTCTTGGGTGCAGCGCCTTTGCAAGGCTCTGGCCAGGCCTCGCCGGAGAGCTTTCGCGTGATATTTCACTGCATAGCCATGCTATCTTGTAAGCGCTCTGATGCAATTCCAACCTCGGTTCCTGGATGGGGAGGTTTCCGTGAAGGGCGCGCTGACCATCGTGTGGACGCGAAGGAAAACAGTCTGGTTATCGAAAAAGGGGCTCTGAGATGGCTGGCGCGCAAGCAGCAAGCGCAGTGAGCGGGGGGCGTCGGACGGAAGGACGCACTTCAGCGCTGCGTTCGGCTGAACAGCTGCCTCCGCGGCGATCATGGCCGCTGCCCGGCACGGCATTGTGCATGACGCTTGTCGGCCTCGCCATCGTTCTTGGCGGCGGAGGCACCGTTAACCCGCACACAGAGACGGTCCTGCAATTCCTGACCGCTCTTATCATCATACCCTTGGTGGCATCCGCAGGTTGGCAGCGAGGCTTGGGCCGGATTCCTGTCGGCGCGCAGATTCTCGCCGGGTTGATCCTGCTCCTGCCGGTCCTGCAATTGATCCCGTTGCCGCCCGCGATCTGGCACGCATTGCCGGGTCGTGCTGTCGAGACACAGTCGCTCGCGCTCATTCAGGCGGATCACGCATGGATGCCGCTCACGATGGCGCCCGCTCGCACTTTCGCGTCGCTTCTGGCCATGATCTGCCCCGTCCTGCTGATGCTACAGGTTTCTCGCCTTTCGGTGCGGGGGCGGAACTGGCTTTGTGCCACGATCGTCGCCGCGGGTGGCGCATCACTGCTGATCGGGGTGCTCCAGCTATCCCACACCGGCGGCTGGACATGGTCACTCTACAGTCAGTTCAGCGAGGGCTATCTCGTTGGCTTTCAAGCGAACCGCAATGCCGAGGTCGATTTCCTGATGATCGCGATGTTGGCGGTGGGCGTGCTGTTCACGACCCGATTGAGCGATGGCAAGAGCCACGTCGTGACCTGGGTCGGATTCGTGTTGAGTCTGCTCGCCTTTTCCGTTGGTCTGCTGATGACCGGCTCGCGCACCGGCATCGCATTGTACCTGCCGATGATCGCATTTCTCGGTCTGATGGTCTGGCCCACGCTCCGGAACAAAATTACTGCCCTGTGGTGGTTGGGCGGAAGCCTCGCAACCGTGCTGGTCGGCAGTGCGCTGCTGCTGCAGCTGCAGTCGGTGCAGAAAGTCGTCGCCCGGTTCTCGCTCGAAAAGGAGACACGCTGGGACCTTTGGGCCGACACCTGGTACGCCATCCACCAGGTCTGGCCTTTCGGCAGCGGCATCGGCACGATCGTGCCGATGCTCGAGGCTGCGGAGCGGCTTGAAGTGGTTGATCTGACCAGGCCGGTCAGAGCGCACAATGACTGGCTCGAATGGACCCTCGAAGGGGGCCTGCCCGGGCTCATTATCCTGGGTCTGATTCTGGTGGTGGTTGGCGTCATCGTTGTACGCGCCGCGATCGAGGTTAGCCGGGGCGATGAAACGCCCGGGCGGCGCAGCCAGGTGATCTTTGGCTGCGGCGTCCTGCTCATCGAAGCGCTGCATGCGATCATGGATTATCCGCTGCGCAGCATGTCGCTTGCAGCGCTCACAGCAGTCGCTATGGCATTCCTTCTTCGGCCTACCGCAGTGCAGCGAACTCGACCTTAAGGCTCAGGTTTTGCAAGGCATGATCCGATGTTGCGCTGGTCCATGGAAGCTGGCATCTTTCGTTAGTACAGCAGAAAAACTCGCTAAAGGGCATATGTCACAGTGAAGAAAACCGGGGCCCTCTTCCTGCTACTCGTCAGCACCAGCCTCGCAGCTTGTTCGTCGGAGCTTTATCGCACCTTGCCTGCCGGAAAGGGGGCTTATGCGATCATGCCGCCAATTGATCAGGCCGTGGCACCTAGCCAGTATCAGATCGTCGCGGGAGACATCGTTTCGCTGGGCGTATTCGGCGAGCCCGATCTCACGATCGAGAAGCTCCCTGTCGATGATGCCGGCTATATCCAGGTTCCCTTGATCGGCAGCGTCAAGGTTGCGAGCCTCACTCCGGGACAGGCATCGTCGCTGATCGCCTCGCGCCTCGGTGCACACTATCTGCGCAACCCGGATGTCACGTTGAACGTGATCGAACAGAGCGGCCAGACCGTCACGGTCGAAGGCCAGGTCGCCAAAGCCGGGAGCTATCCGGTCGACGGGCAAACAACTCTGCTCGGTGCGATCGCACTTGCGCAAAGCCCGACACGCATCGCAAAGTTGGACGAAGTGGTCATTTTCCGCACCGTGAACAACCAACGCATGGCAGCGCGGTTCGACCTTTCGCGCATTCGCGCGGGCGGAGATCCAGATCCTCAGATCCTTGGCGGCGATGTTGTCGTGGTCGGCTTCTCGCAAGCGAAGTCGATCTATCGCGACCTGCTCCTGGCAGCACCTTTGTTCAACGTTTTCACTCGTTTTTAACCTCGGCGGTACTGTGCAGCAAATCACCCAACCTTCAGGCTCGGCAGAGAACGGTTTCGAGAACGACCCGCGCTCGGTCAATGGCTACTACGGGGAAGATGACTCCTATCAGGACGGCGAAGCCACATTCGATGTGCGCCAGTTCCTTGCAGTCATTCGCGCAAACCTGCTGGTGATCAGCATCATTATCGCGTCGGCGCTCGCGCTTTCCGTGATCGTGACCATGCTGCAGACGCCTCTCTTCACAGCCAGTACGACCCTGCAGATTAACGACCAGTCCGCCCAAATTCTGGGCAAGCAGGATGATATCTCGCAGGATCCAGTGGTCAGCGCGGCCGATACGGAGCGCTTCCTGCAGACGCAGGTCGATATTCTGAAGAGCCGTGTCCTGCTCGAACGGATTGCGCAGAAGCTGCGATTGGTCGGAAATTCGCGCTTCTATGATGCGATGGGCATGCGCCAGCCAAGCGGCGATCTCAGCAGAAGCGAGCTTGAAGACCTGACGCTGACTGCGCTGGACAAGGCACGCGACATCTCGATCCCCCGCAATTCGCGCCTTGCAACTGTAAGCTTTACCAGCGCGCAGCCACAGCTCGCGGCCCAGATCGCCAACACAATGGCGACGGAGTTCGTTCAGGCCAATCTCCAGCGGCGATTTGACAGTTCCGCCTATGCGCGCGATTTCATTTCCGGCCAGCTTGCCGAAGCCAGAGCCAAGCTTGAGCGGTCCGAGCGCGAACTTAACGCCTATGCCCGCCAGGCCGGGCTGATTCGCGACCGGGACTCGAACAACACACCCGATCAAAACCGTAACAGCGGTTCCGTGACCACCGCCAGCCTGATGCAGATCAACAACGCGGCCAACCAGGCGGAAGCTGCGCGGATCGTTGCCGAGCAGCGGTGGCAGCTGGTCTCGCATGGCGACCCGCTCAACTCGCCCGACGTTCTTGCCAATCCGGCCATCTCGTCGCTGATCGCCGAACGGGCACGCGTGCAGTCCGAACTGGAACGCCAGCGCGCCAATCACCTTGAAGATTATCCCGCAGTCGCACAACTGCGTGCGCAGGTCGGAGTGATCGACGCCCAGCTGCAAAGCGTGGCGAAGAACATCCGGGCCTCGGTCAAGCAGCAATACGATGCGGCTGTCGAAACCGAACAGAGCCTCAAACAGCAGGTAGCTTCGCTCAAGGGCTCTTCGCTCGAAGAACAGGACCGGCTGGTCCAGTACAACCTGCTTGCGCGCGAAGCCGATACGAGCCGGACCGTCTACGAAGGCCTTCTGCAGCGTTACAAGGAGCTCAACGCAGCGGCTGGCATCAGCGCGAGCAACATTTCCATCATCGATGCAGCGATCCCGCCGATCCGGCCGAGTTCGCCCAACTTGTTCCGCAATATCCTGCTGGCACTGCTGGGCGGGATGCTCGCCGCCGCTGCCTTCGTGTACTTGCGCATGCAGTTCGATGACTCGGTGCGTGTGCCCGAGGATGTCGAAGGCAAGCTCAAGATGCCGCTCCTCGGGGTCATCCCGCTGGTGCAGGAACTCGACGTCGGAATGGCGCTCGACGATCCGAAGTCACCTGTCAGCGAAGGGTACAACTCCCTGCGCAGTGCGTTGCTTTACTCAACAGCGTCCGGCCTGCCCAAATCGATCCTCGTCACCAGCTCTCAGCCCAGCGAGGGCAAGTCCACTACCGGCATGGCCATCGCCACCGGTATTGCGCGGCTGGGCCGCACCGTCGTGCTGCTCGATGTCGATTTGCGGCGTCCGACGCTGCATCGCTACATCAAGGGCGCGGGCGCGGACAACAACCACGGGATGTCGAGCCTGCTCACCTCACAGAGTTCGATCGACGAGGTTCTCTGCGACACGGATGTCGAGACACTCAAGATCATCACTTCGGGCCCCATTCCGCCAAGCCCGACCGAGCTCCTCAGTTCCAACCGCATGCAAATGCTTCTGGATGAGCTGACATCGCGGTTTGATCTGGTGATTGTCGACAGCCCACCCGTCCTCGGTCTCGCCGACGCGCCACTGATGTCGGCGCTGGTGGACGGCGTGGTCATGGTCATTCAGTCCGACCGCAGCCGACGCGGGTCGCTCAAGGCATCGCTGCGCCGCCTGCGCAGCATGCGCACCGTCGTGCTGGGTGCGGTGCTGACCAAGTTCGATGCAACGAACATGGGCAACCGCTATTCCGAGTATTATGGCTACAACTATTATCAATACAGCGCGAATTCGGACACCTGACCCATGGACGATAGTGCTGCCTCGGCATGGCCGCGTCGTTTGTGGCAATCGATGGCAGCCATC
The DNA here is from genome assembly GCA_947375105.1 of Sphingomonadaceae bacterium. Taxonomy (GTDB): domain Bacteria; phylum Pseudomonadota; class Alphaproteobacteria; order Sphingomonadales; family Sphingomonadaceae; genus Novosphingobium. The sequence continues at coordinate 3,137 of CANCET010000105.1, read as the reverse complement.
GCGCTGATAGGGTATGCAATCGCGGCATTGCTGAGCGGAACTGATCGTCAGAGCCGCGAGTTTCCGAGTTCCCCAAGTGTCGTCGGATGGCCCTATGACACTGGAGCGGCGAGATCGAGGGCAATCGCCGCATTCGTCCAGGTCGGTCCGAAAAGCGCCCTTGCTTTTGCGAGCAGGGCCATCCTGTCCGATCCGATTTCCGCTCAGACGGTTTCGGTTCTCGGACGGGCCCAGCTCTATGCGCGGCTGCCATTGGACGCGCGCAAAACGTTCGAGGTGACCGGGCAGCTCGGCTGGCGCGATTCGATGACGCAGATCTACTGGCTCGATCAGGCCATGCAGGCGGGCGACATCAAAGTGGCGGCAGAACGGCTCGATGCCGTGCTTCGCCAGGATCCGCAGGAGGAGAACCGCGACCGGTTCCTCGCGGTCGTTTCCGCCACGCCCGAAGGCCGTGCTGCCCTTGCCGAAAGGCTCAAGGCCCAACCGACGTGGACAGATGCCTATGTGAACGACGTCAAGGATCTCCCGGCTGATCAACTCGCGCAGCGTGTGGACGTAGTGCTGCGCGCCGGGCGGGGCGTGTGGAATTGCCCCTCTGCGGCAAACTTCACGCAGCGCCTGATCGATGCCAACATGCTCCAGCAAGCTCAGGCCGTCTGGCATGGCAACTGCGGCACCTCCAATTCGCTGGTCTACGACGGCGGTTTCGACCAGCTGGACACGACCAGGGCCACGCCGGGGTTTGACTGGCAATTGTCAGGTCGCGGCGATGTCGACGTGAGGCCGACTTCGGACAGCTCGGGCAATCGCAGGCTCGACATCGAAGTCTCCGCGGCACAGACACTCCCGGTGCTGAGCCAGCTGATCGTGCTCACCCCAGGCTCCTATCGCCTGACATGGCGCACGCCCGATACCGACCCACGTGCTGCGCAGGCCCTGTCTGTAACGCTGGCCTGCAGCTGGGACTTTGCCGGCGCCGAGCAGGGCAAGCGGGACGGTGTGGCCAAGGACCGCTATGTTCAGGTCCTCACGGTCGACAATGCCTGCCCCGCCCATCGCCTGACGATCTGGGTGGCGCCGCGATCGCAGATTCATCTCGACGATGTGGTGCTGCAGCCGATGTGATCGGCCAGCCAGACGCCTGCTAGCCCTTCCTGAACGGCGTTCGTTCACCCAGCCAGAGCTGCTCCTGCGCCACGCCCTGGCATTCGCGTTCGAGAAAATCGGCGACGGCGCTGCGGAAGTTGGGGTCGGTGATGTAGTGGGCGGACCACGTCGGCACGGGCTTGTAGCCGCGCGCGAGCTTGTGCTGGCCTTGCGCCCCAGCCTCGACCCGCTTCAGCCCCAGCGCGATCGCGGCATCGATCGCCTGATAGTAGCACAGCTCGAAATGCAGGAACGGCTTGTCCACCATCGCCCCCCAATAACGGCCGTAAAGCGCGTCCGCGCCGATAAAATTGAGCGCCCCTGCGATCGGCTGCTCGTCAATGAAGGCCATGACCAGCAGGATGCGGTCCGCCATGCGCTCCCCCATCAGGGTGAACGCCTCGCGCGTGAGATAGGGCCTGCCCCATTTGCGCGCGCCGGTATCCTGATAGAATGCCCAGAATGCGTCCCAGTGTTCGGCAAGGATCGCATCGCCGGTAAGCTGGCGGATCTCGACACCGTCCTGCGCCCTCGCGCGCTCCTTGCGTAGGTTCTTGCGTTTCTCGGACGACAACTGGCCGAGGAAATCATCGAAACTGCCATAGCCATCGTTGTCCCAGTGGAACTGGGTATCGGTGCGCAGCAGCCACCCGGCTTCCTGAAACTGCGGCAGTTGTGCGGGTTCGATGAAGGTGGCGTGGGCGGAGGAGAGATTGTTCTGCTCGCAGATCTGTTCCGCCACGCGCAGCAGCGGCACACCGAGCGCGGGATGATCGCCGGTCAGCAGGCGCGGTCCGGTTGCGGGGGTGAAGGGCACGCTGATCTGGAGCTTGGGATAATACTGTCCGCCCGCGCGTTGCCAAGCATCCGCCCAGCTGTGGTCGAACACGTACTCTCCCTGGCTGTGCCCCTTGAGATAGGCGGGTAGCGCCGCAGCAGCGACGCCCGCCGCGTCCTCGATCACCAATGGCAGGGGCGACCAGCCGCTGCGCCCGCCGACGCTGCCGGATTCCTCCAGCAAGGTGAGGAAGGTGTGGCTGGTGAAAGGATTGCCGCCCCTCTTGTCTCCACAGGCAGCGAGCGCGTCCCACTCGGCGGCGGGAATCTCGCCGACAGCGTGGTGGACGCGCGCGGTGATACTCACGCGCGCACGGCTTTCGTCAGCCTTTCCCTCGTCAGCCCCGGTCCTTCCGCGATGGGCCCATCGCCATGGCGCAAGGCGCGCTCCATCAGATCGGGCGAATTGACCGTCCAAGTGAGTACCGGGAAGCCGCGGCGGCGTTGTGACGCGGCGAAACGGCTGGGCATGTCGGTAATGTCGTAGGCCAGGAAATCGGGCTGCGCGCGCCACAACATCATGTGGCGCCGCGTGCGCGCGAACAGCGTACGGCTGCCCTCCTCCATCATCACCAGTCCGCGCACGATGTGCGACGAATGCCGTGCGAACCAACGCGGCACGCGCGGATCAAAGCTCATCACCGCAACCGGCCCACGGTAACCTTCGAGCATGCGGCGGACCGCGAGACAAATGGCCGGGATGCGGGTCGAAGGGCGGGTCTTGACCTCGATCAGCAAGGGCACCCGGCCGGCGACGAGATCGAGCAACTGGCGCAAGGACGGGATCATGTCCTCATCGTTGCCGGTGATGCGGATCTGGCCGAGCTTGGCCGCGCTGCGCTCGATCACGAGCCCGGACTCGGCGGTCAGCCGGTCCAGCTCCCAATCGTGGAACACCATGGCCTGCCCATCGCTGCTGCGCTGGACATCGCATTCGATGCCGAGCCCGGCCTCGATCGCGGCGGCGAAGGCGGACAGCGCGTTTTCTGGCAAGCCAGGACCATGCAGACCGCGGTGCGCATACGTCACGCCCTTCAGCCAGGCGACCTTTTCCGCCAGCGGCGGCGGAGCGAGCAGGCGGTCAAGCAGGATGGAGAGCAAATACAGCATCGATTTCCACTGCGCAGCCAAGGGGGAGCGAAGGCACGCCG
>CANCET010000104.1 GCA_947375105.1 Sphingomonadaceae bacterium | reverse complement strand
CGGTGCGGTACGGCGAGCGCACCTTGTTCAGCCGCTCGCGGATCGCGCCGAGATGCGCCGCCGGGTCCTCGGCCTGCTCCAGTTCACCTTTGTAGGCCACTTCGATCCCGCCCTCGATCGGCAGGCTTCCCCAATCGCCCGATGGCCAGGCAAAGCGGTACTGGAACTCGTCGGCATTGCTCATCGCGCTGCCGGCAATGCCATACGCGCGCCGCACGATGATCGAGGCGAGCGGCACAGTCGCGCGGTAGATCGCGTTCATCGCCTGCACGCCGTAGCGGATCGTGCCGCTGGTTTCCGCGGCTACCCCGATCATGAAGCCCGGATTGTCGACCAGATGGACGATCGGCAGGCGGAACTGATCAGCCAACTTCACGAAGCGCTCCACTTTCTCGGATGTCCGCGCTTCCCAGGATCCGCCGAGGAACGTCGGATCGCTGGCGAGCAGTGCCACCGGCCAGCCATCCAGCCGCGCAAACGCGGTGATCGCGGCGCGGCCCCATTGGCGCCCCATCTCGAACACGCTGTCCTTGTCGGCCACCGCCTCGGCCACCTTGCGCATCGAATAGACCTGCCGGGGATCGCGCGGCACGGCAGAGAGCAGGAACTCTTCGCGCCGGTCCACCCGGTCGCGCGGCCTGGTGCGCGGCGCGAACTGGCCGACGCGGCTGGGCAAATAGGAGAGGAACCGCCGCGCGCGCTGGAACGCCTCAGCCTCGCTCGCCACCTCATCGTCTACCACGCCGTTGCGCGTGTGGATTGCGCTGCCGCCAAGGCTTTCCTTGTCGCCGCCCTCGCCCCCGCCTTGCCCCGGAAGCGCATCGACCACCGCGGGGCCCGCGGCAAACAGCTGCGAGAGCCCTTTGACCATCAGCGAATAGTGGCTCGCCACCACCCGCGCCGCGCCCAGCCCGGCCGTCGGCCCGAGCGCCAGCGCCACCACCGGTACGCTGTCGAGGTTGCGAATGACGTCGCCCCAGCCCGGTACGGCGGGCACATAAGTCGCGCCGATCTCCTCCAGCGTGCGTACCGATCCGCCGCCGCCGGTGCCGTCGATCATGCGGATGATCGGAATGCCCAGCGTGTGCGCCATCTTCTCGCACTGGGTGAACTTGCGGTGGATCGCCGCATCCGCCGCTCCGCCGCGCACGGTAAAGTCATCGGCCGATGCAACCACCGGCCGCCCCTCGATATTGGCGCGCCCGAAGATCAGGTTCGAGGCGCTCAGGCCGGTGAGGTCGCCCGCCGTGTCATAATGGCCCTTCCCGGCGATCTTCCCGATCTCGCGGAACGATCCTCCATCAACCAGCCCGGCAATCCGTGCCCGCGCATCCAGCTTGCCCCGGCTGTGCTGACGCGCAACCTTGTCGGCCCCGCCCATCATCTCGGCCATCGCCTCGCGGCGGCGCAGTTCATCGATCTCGGCTTGCCAGGTCATCGTGATGCTCTCCTGCCCAGCGATGTGGCATGTCCGGCGGCGTGGTGGAAGAGGTCAGGCACGGCAGCGCGAGGCCGATCCGGATCGCGCCACCAGCACGCTTTACGCAGTCTCTCATTTCGAATATCGCAGAATCATGGAAATGAAGAATGCCGTCACCGGCCTCTCCGCTCTCGCGCATGAGGGGCGCCTCAAGGCTTTCCGCCTCCTCGTCCGTGCGGGGCATGATGGCATCGCCGCCGGCGAACTTGCCCGCCGTCTGGAAGTGCCGCCGAACACACTCTCCAGCAACCTCGCGATTCTCAGCCATGCCGGGCTGATCGAGAGCCGGCGGGCAGGGAAATCCGTGATCTACTCCGTCCAATATGCGCACATGACCGCGCTGCTCCAGTTCCTGATGGAGGACTGCTGCGGCGGCTCCACCGAGATTTGCACGCCGCTGAGGGAACTGGCGCTCGCGTGCGGCGCCGCCGACACATGAAGGGCCATCCGCATGATTGACGAAGTTCAGGGTGGGCCCACGCTGCCTGCCGCCCAGTCGGGAGACATCCCTTCCGAGATCGGCCGCATTTCCATCAACCGCGATTTCTGGGCAGAAGCGATCGGCAGCTTCTTCCTGTTCTGCACGGTCATCGGCTCTGGCATCATGGCCGAGCAACTCGCCGGCGGTAACATCGCGGTGGCACTGCTCGGCAACACGATTGCCACCGGGGCCATGCTGTTCGTGCTCATCGGCATGCTCGGCCCGCTGTCCGGCGCGCATTTCAACCCGGCGGTTACGCTGGTGTTCCGCCTGCGCGGCGATCTGTCGTCAGGCGCGGCGCTGCGGCTTGTCGCAGGCCAGCTCCTCGGCGGCATCCCCGGAGTGTGGGCTGCGCACCTGATGTTTGCACATCCGATCCTCGAGCTTTCCACCAAGGTGCGGACCGGCCCCGGCCAGTGGGCGGGAGAGTTCATCGCCACCTTCGGCCTCGTCTTCGTGATTCTCGGCACGATCCGCCACCGCCCACAGGGCGTGCCCGCCGCCGTCGCGCTGTATATCGTCGCGGCTTACTGGTTCACGTCATCGACCAGCTTTGCCAACCCGGCGATCACGCTGGCCCGCGCACTCACCGATACCTTTGCCGGCATCGCACCGGCCGATGTTCCCGCCTTCGTCGCCGCGCAACTGCTCGGTGCCTGCGCCGCCCTGCTCGCCGGCCAGGCCATCTTCACCCCGGAAGTCGCACAGCAAACCGCGCGATGATGACCATCTGGAGGTGCCGATTGGCAAGCATCAGCGCGCACGCCGATGGCGGCTCGTGCTGATGGTTCAAGCTTTGGCGAATAGGCGAAAAAGGCGATGGTGCCGGATCGCCAACTTCCGGCACAAGCAGACGCTCGGCGTTTTGCCCGAGCGAAGGCATTACCCTTGGCCTCGCTCATCCAGAGTTGGTGCAAGCCTGGCTTTGATCGCGCTTTTGCTTGCCAGATGAATGAGCAGTGCGCGCAAACGCGCGGGCGGCAGCGGCTTGTGTGCCAGAGGAATGTCCGCCGCCTGCGCTTCGGCCAGGATAGACGCATCAAGATCCCCGGTGATCAGGCAAAGCGCCGCGCGTCCTTCCAGCCCCTTGCACTGGCGCAGGAATCCCAAACCGTTCAACGAGCCGGGCAGCCGATAGTCACTCATGATGATGGCGTAGTCCGAAGATCCGGCGAGCCTTTCGAGCGCTTCGTCGGCCGTGCCCACAACGTCGGCGATCATCCCCCACTGGCGGGTCAGCGTCGCGAGGGCGGTTCGGACATCGGGATCATCTTCGACGATCAGCAACGACATCCCGCTGATCGGATCATCGAGTTCGGCGAACGTCGTGTTCTCCGGCGTCTGGTCACTTTGCGCTATCGGCTGCGTGAGGAAAAACAACGATCCGCGCCCGGGCACAGACCGCACCGAAATCGTCGTGCCAAGAAGCCACGCCGCACGGCGAACAATCGCGAGGCCCAGGCCCATGCCTTTGCGCCGATTGCGCTCGGGATTGCCGACCTGGACAAACTCATCGAAGATGCGTTCGAGATCGGCCGCAGCAATCCCCGATCCTGTATCCCACACCTCAAGCCTGATCAGCCCTCCGCGCCGCCGGCTTGCGATCAGAACGCCGCCTTGCGCAGTGTTGCGCAGCGCGTTGGTGGCCAGGTTCACCAGAATCTGCTCCATCAGCGCTGGATCGCTAAGCAGCACCGACCCGTCCGAGCGGTAGCGCAAATCGAGGCCCAACTGGATGGCCAGCGGGCGCAAGTAGTGATCGATCCGATCAAACAGCACGTCGCAGGCAATGGGTGCCCATTGGGGCTTCACAACCCCGGCATCGAGCCGCGAGATATCGAGCAGGCCGCTGAACAGCCGTTCGAGCGCATCAAGGTTGCTCTGCATCTGCGTGACGATGCCCCGGGCCTTGTCCGACAAGGTCAGCGATTGCAGCGATTCCGAAAACAGGCTGAGCGCATAGAGTGGCTGCCGCAGATCGTGGCTAGCGGCCGCGAGGAATTGGGATTTTCCGAGGTTGGCGGCTTCTGCGATCTCGCGCGCCTCACGCGCCTGTGCGGTCTGGGATGAAAGCTCTTCGAGCAGTTCGATGTTTTCGAACCGGATGCGGATGCCTTCTTCGACATTCCGGCTCTGCAGCGCCCCCATCAGCCAGAGCACGCCGCCATAAAGCGTGAGCGCGGCGGCGAGAATGACATAATCCAAGCCTCCGAATTGCAGGAGTCGCAAAGCCATAAGACCGAACGACGTCACCAGAAAACCGCGCATCGCCAATTGGTTATAGGCCAATCCTGGCACCGCGCCGCTGACGATGACCACGAGCCCCGTCACTGTGAGGACCACCGATTCCGGGTCGGACGCGTGTGCAAACACGAACATCGATGCGCCCCAGATCACGCCGATCGTAGTCTGGTAGATGGCATGGTGACGTGCCCAGTACCGCGCGAAATCAGTCTCGGGCCAGCCTCGTGCATAAGGCCTGAGCATGAAGATCGTGCGGTAGATCTGGCTTGAAACCTCGCACAGCGTCCAGAGGAGAACCGTCTTCCAGGAATTGTGCAGCAACCCGCTGACGACGATGAACACCAGCGTGACATTCTCGGCGAGAATGTTGTTGCGCGCCTGCTGATACTGCGTCTCGATCATCTGCGTGTGAACGAGATCCGCAGATCGGCCCGCCGCTTGCGTCATTCGATGACACCCATTTCGCGTGCCCGCAGAATGGCGTGAACACGCGAATGAGCGCCCAGCGCCTGGTAAATTTCGGTCAGGTGCGAGCGGACAGTTCGTTCCGCGATGCCGAGCCTGTGCCGGATCACCTTGTTGGCGTGGCCTTCGGCGAGCAGCAGCAGCACATCGATCTGGCGCTGCGACAGGTTGGGAACGCCGCGATCCGGCGCAGCGTCAGCAAAGCTCATCGCGCCCGAAAGCACGCTGTCCATCACGCCCAGCATTGCCTCGGCCGCCAGCGATTTGACGATGAAACCGCTGGCCCCTGCCCTTCGCGCGCGGAACCGTGCGGCCTCGTCTTCGCGGCCCGAGATGATGATCCGCGGGACTGCAGCGTTGAGCTCGGCCATCCTCGCAATCGTCTCGAAACCATCGGCGTCGGGCAACTGGATATCGACGATGGCCAGGTCCCAGTGTGATCGTTCAGCCAATGCGGCGCATCCGTCGGCTGCGGTGAGGAATGCCTCTACATGCCAGTTCGGCCTGCTCTCGCGGACCATTCCCACAAAGCCGTCCACAAACAGCGGGTGATCGTCGATCAGGAGGATCTGCACGCTCATCGATGACCTCCCCTCCTGCTCGCCCGAAATGGACTGTAATGTAACGCACGCGTGACGGCGAGGGGCTTGTCGATTGCGCCCCTGCCCCTTCTCTGTCCGCTCAGAACTCGCCCGCCACACCGACCCGGTATGCGGTCGAGTCCGCGCTGTAGGAAATACCGCCGGTGATGGCGAAAGGCGCCTGGGTGGCGAAGCGGTGGGCCAGTGAAAGGCCGGCGGCCGATCGCCCATGGAACGTTGCAAGGTTGAAGGTGTACGATGTCTTGCCCGGTTCGGAGGGAAGCGGGGCCGCCGTCATCGCCATGGCCTGCGCGATGCCGAAGCGCGATTCGCGCCGGGCCTCCTGCGTATAGGTCTGCAGTTGGCCGACAGAGGTGTTCAGCGCCTTGAACGAGGTGTCCAGCGCACCGACCTGGCTCTGCAGCGACGCCACAGATGCGCTGAGCGACGAGACTTGCCCCTGAATATTGGCAACGCGCGCATTGGAGGCGGCAAATGCTGCGCCGACCGAGTGGTACGTGCTCTCGCCCACCGCATAAGTCGGCCCGGTCACGGTGCCGTCCTCGGCGACCGTGCTGCCGCCGCCGAGCGCGCTCGCCACGCTGGCGGCCTGATCATAGGCCTGACCGCCATTGATCGCATCGGTCGAGCCCGCCGCGATCGTGCCGGCTGCGAGGTTCACGATCTGACGCGTCTGTTCCGCCGAACCGACGGACACCGTGTTGGCCCGAGTGGCGACCGAATTGGCCCCGAGCGCCACCGAGTTTGCAGCCTCAGCCTTCGCCTGATAGCCGAGCGCCACCGAATTGACGCCGGTTGCCTGCGCGCTGGCGGCAAACGCCGCAGCGTTGTTGGCCGAGGCGATTGCCGAGTCCCCGACAGCCGTCGTCGGATCTGCGGTCGCCTGCGCATTGCTGCCGATCGCGATGGAGCCGGCATGGCTGCTGGAGGCGCTCTGCCCGATGGCGACGCTGCCGTTACCAGTGCTCGAAGCGCCGCTGCCAGCGGAGAAGCTGCCGTCCGTGGCCGAGCTCGTGATGCCAACCGCAGCAATCGCGGTGGTCAGTTGCTGGAGCGAAACCGCGTCGTGCGCGCCGATCCCGTCCGCGACGTTCACGATCCTGCGCTGCGCGGTCGATGAACCGACCGAGACCGTATCGGCCTGATCGGCAACCGAGCCCGATCCCAGCGCCACGCTGCGATCCGCTGTCGCCTGGCTATCCAGGCCGATGGCGCTGGCCGAAGCGCCCGATGCGGTCGATCCGTTGCCGATGGCACTGGCGAACGACCCGCTTGCGGCGGAGTTTGCACCAAGTGCGGTCGCGCCGGCACTGGCGGTCGAAGCGGCGCCCAGTGCCATGGCGTTGCTGCCGGTTGCTGTGGCCGTCGTCCCCAGCGCCACGCTGCTGTTGCCGCTGGCGCTCGCGCCGTATCCGCCAGCCACCGCATTGGTCCCGCCCGCAATCGGGGCGGCGCGCCCGGCCGTGTTGTTTGAGGCAAATCCCGAGTCCCCGCGCGGCGCTGCGGCGACCAGCGCGGTGACCTGACCGAGGTTGACTGCATCGGTAGCCGCGGTCCCTGCCGCGAGATTGACGATGCGTCGCTCGCTGCCGACAGCACCGATCGACACGGTGTTGGCCTGATCGGCGACCGAATTCGCGCCGAGTGCGACGCTCTTCAACCCGCTGGCCAGCGATGCATTGCCGATGGCCGTGGCGCTCTGTGCATTTGCTTCGCCCCCAAAGGCTTCGGCCCATGTATTCGTGGCCTTGGCAAAGCCGCCAATGGCAAGGGAAGCCAGCCCGGTCGCTTGGGACTCGGCACCAATCGTGGTGGATTGCAGCCCGCTTGCGATCGCATTGTCGCCGATGGCTATCGACGTCTGGCGGCTCGCTTTCGCATTGCCGCCAATGGCAAGACTCGCATCCCCGGTGGCGCTGGCACCATAGCCATCGGCAACGCTGTTTGGTCCTGTGGCCACCGCATTCGCCGCCCCCCTTGTGTTGCTGGCTGCGATGAACACTGCCGCAGCGCCTGCCGGGATCGCGGCAATCGCGCTGTTGAGCTGCCCCAGATTTACCGCATCTGTCGTGCTCGTGCCCGCCGCGACATTCACGATGCGGCGCTGATTGGTCGCGCTGCCGACTGATACGACGTTGGCAATTCCGCCATCGCTGCTCAGCGCTCCAAGCGCGAGCGAGCCAGCCCCGGTGGCTTGGGCCCCAGTGCCGATTGCAATCGAATTGCCGCCGCTGGCAGTGGTCAATGTGCCGCCATTGGCACCGTTGGCCAGAATGCCGGTCGATGTGCCGATGGCGATGTCGCCCTTGGTCGTGCCCGCGCTGTTGCCCGCAGTAGCCTGCCCGCCCAGCGCGATGGCACCGGTGCCGTTGGCAAAACTGGTGTCGCCGAGCGCCGTGCTGCTGATCCCCAGACCGCGACTGTCGATGCCGAACGCGCTGCTGCCGAGCGCCCCTGCGGCTGCACCATAGCCGATTGCAGAAGAATAATCGGCATTGGCGATCGCCAGCTCGCCGATGGCGATGCCTGCCCGGCCCTGCGAATCGGCATAGCGGCCGATCGCCATGCTTTCCTGTCCGACGGCCGATGACTGGAAGCCGATCGCCAGCGTGTTGACACCCGTGGCAAAGGCCTGGTCGCCAAATGCCATGCTGTCTGATTTCGTGGCAAGCGATCCGCGGCCCATTGCGACCGCACCGTACCCGCTGGCACTGGCACCTGCACCGCTGGCGACGCTTTGCACCCCGGCTGCGCTGGCACCATAGCCGGTTGCAAGCGCGTTGTTCCCGGTGGCTGCGGCGGGTGCCGCATTGTAGTAATTGTTTGACGCAAACGCGGGATTGATCGCTCCCGCCGCCACCCCGGCAATTGCGGTGTTAAGCTGTGTCAGATTGACCGCGTCTGTGCCGCCGGTCCCCGCAGCGACATTGACGATACGGCGCTGCGTCGTCGCATTGCCCACCGAAACCGTATCGTTCTGGTCTGCAAGACTTTGATACCCGATCGCCGTGCTGTTGGCACCAGTGGCTGAAGCCAGATAGCCAAACGCAGCGCTGTTGGTCGCGGATGCGATCGAACTGTCGCCTACCGACAAGGCCTCGGAACCGCTGGCGTGCGCGAATGGTCCGACGGCGGTGCTCCTGAATCCATCGGCTTTGGCAGCAACACCGAATGCAACAGCGTCCGTTGTGGAAGCCTTGCTGTCCCGACCGATTGCTATCGCACTGAATCCACTCGCATTCGTATTGATGCCTAACGCGAGGGCATCTTCATCTGTTGCCTTCGCGTCAGCACCAAAGGCGAGTGCGTTCGCGCCGCTCGCGATCGGAAGGACGTGGGTTCCCGAAATCGTGCCTGCCATGAGATAGGTCGGCAAGCTGGAAATTGCCGAGTTGAGCTGCGTCAGGTTGACCGCATCGTTGCCGCCGGTTCCCGCCGCCACATTGACGATTCGGCGCTGGGCCGTGCTTGTCCCTACCGAAATCGTATTGGCGGCATCGGCCAGCGATCCGTAGCCGAGTGCCACACTGTTTCGCGCTGTCGCCGTTGCGAACTGGCCCAATGCGACGGTTTGGTCTCCGCTAGCAGTCCCGCCCAACGCATTGGACAGGTAACCGCTGGCGATCGCACCCTGGCCAATGGCGACTGCGAACTGGTTTGAAGCGACGGCGCTTGTGCCAATGGCGACCGCGTCCAACCCCGAAGCCTTTGCGCCGTTGCCCAGCGCTGTGGACCGCGTCGCAGACGCCAAGGCCTGGAAGCCGATTGCGACAGCCCCGGCTCCCGAAGAAGCCGCGCCATTTGCGATCGCCACCCCGTAAGCGCCGGTGGCCTGCGCACCATACCCGCTGGCAACACTGCCCCGGCCGCTCGCAACTGCGTTGGGCTTGGTGAAAGCGTTGTCGGCAGCGAAACCGGGGTTGCCCGCACCCGCAACCCCTGCGATCGCCGTGTTGAGCTGCGTCAGGTTCACCGCGTCGGTGCCGCCCGTGCCTGCCGCGACATTGACGATGCGGCGCTCCTGCCCGGTCTGGCCGATCGAGACGGTATTGGCCTCGCCCGCAATCGAGCCGAAGCCAAGCGCCACGCTGTGCAATCCGTCGGCCCGCGAATTTGCCCCAAGCGCGACCGCCTGATCGCCTTGAGTCAGCGCGAGTGAGCCGATTGCCACCGAATCTTCGGCAAACGCATTCGTGCCAGTGCCGATCGCAATGGTACGGTCGCGCGTTGCAATCGTCTGTCCGCTGCCGCCACCAATGGCGATGCCGTCCGCGCCCTGCGCCACCGATCCATAGCCCGAAGCGACCGAGCCGGCCCCCGTTGCGCTGGCTTTGGCAGTGTTCCCGATCCGGTTTACGGCAAAGCCCGGGTTGCCGATCTGCACGGCGGCATTGAGCTGCGCCACGTTCACTGCGTCAGTTGCATCGGTGCCGGCGGTCAGATGGATGATCTTGCGGGTATATTCGGTTGGAGTGGGAGTGCCTTCAACAAGGATCGTTGTCACATTGCCCAGCGAAACGACATCGGCGGCATCGGCCACCGATCGGCTGCCAAGCGCAACGCTGTGCGTCTGGCTGGCGATGGTGTTCAGCCCCAACGCCACAGCCTCGGAGCCCGCCGCTGCCGAAGCCCCGCCCGCGCTGAACGAGGCAAAGCCGGTTGCTGCAGCATGGCTGCCGATGCCGATGGAATTGTTTTGCGTTGCCGACGAGAATGCCCCCAGCGCGACGGTTTCGCCGTTGGACGAAGTCGCCTGTTCGCCGATCGCGACCGCGCCGATGCTGGTCGCCTTGGCACCGGTGCCGAACGCGCTGGTGAAATCACGGCTGGCGCTGCTGCCCGTGCCATAGGCCGATGCGCTGGCTCCTGCTGCCGATGATGATGCGCCGCCTGCGGTCGCATTCGTTCCGGTCGCGCTAGCGGAAGTTCCGAGCGCAACGCCCTTCGCGGCGCTGGCAGTCGCGCCATACCCTACTGCAAGCGCGTTGGCACCGGCAGCTGTGGGAGCCGCCAGAGCGGCGGTGTTGTTGGCCGCGACCGGGTAGGTGGCCCCCCCGCCGCCGGAAACTCCGGCAATAGCCGAATCGAGCTGCGCTACGTTGACCGCGTCAGTCGCGCCGGTTCCCGCCGCCACATTGACGATGCGGCGCGTGGCCGGGCCGAAGCCCGCATTGCTGGAATCGCCGACCGAAACCGTGTTGGCCACGTCTGCAATGGCATAAGATCCCAGCGCCACGCTGTGATCGGCGGTGGCAAGAGCGCCTTCGCCGATGGCTATCGCGTTGAAGCCGCTCGCCCTGGACTCGCCAAACGCTATCGCGCCTTCGGCCAGTGCCTGGGCGGAATGGCCGAGCGCTGTGCTGGCCAGGCCTGTGCCCGTGGCGCCTTCGCCGATCACGTTCGACAAGCGGCCTGCAGCATTGGCCCCGGTGCCGATGGCGATCCCGTCCGCACCCGAATCATGCGATGTCTTGGCGCGGCTGCCGATGGCGATCCCGCTCGTGCCATCGGCTTCCACGCCCAGTGCTATGCCGGTTGTGCCGGCGACCGCGCGTGTGCCGATTGCCGTGCCGTCAGCCTTGGCATTCGCCCCGCTGCCTATGGCAACCGCTTCGTAACCGGCGGTCGCGGAATCGCCCAGCGCAGACCCAAAGCCCTCGGCCGTGGAATAGGCACCAACCGCGGTGGAGCTGCCATCTTGCGCCGCGGAATGGGCGCCCACGGCCGTGCTTCGGTCGCGCTTCGCTGCAGAGCCGACACCGGTGGTCGCCCCGGTACCGATGGCAGTGCTATTGGCCTGCGTGGCCGACGCGCCGTAACCACCGGCGACTGCATCGGTGCCGCTCGCATCCGGATCAGCCTGTGCGCCGGTGTTGTCGGCCGCAAATGCCGCCGCACCGTCCGAGGCTGCGGAGATGAGATTG
>CANCET010000103.1 GCA_947375105.1 Sphingomonadaceae bacterium | reverse complement strand
GGATCGACAGCTGCGCGGCAGAGTTCGAGGCGGTGACGCCTTACATGTACTCGACGTATGAAGGTGGCCTGTTCGACGTGCCCGAGTGCGAGGCCATGCCGACGGACCGCAAAAAGATCGTGATCCTGGGCGGCGGGCCAAACCGCATTGGGCAGGGCATCGAGTTCGACTACTGCTGCTGCCATGCGTGTTTTGCGCTGGGCGATACGGACCCTGCCAGCGGCGAGGCCGGGGCCGGGTTCGAGACGATCATGATCAACTGCAACCCCGAGACGGTCTCGACCGACTACGACACCTCGGACCGGCTCTATTTCGAACCGCTGACCGCCGAGGACGTGCTCGAAGTGCTGGAAGCCGAGAAGGCCAACGGCACGCTGGTGGGCGTGATCGTGCAGTTCGGCGGGCAAACGCCGCTGAAGCTGGCGCAGGCGCTGGAGGATGCGGGGATACCGATCCTGGGCACTTCGCCCGATGCCATCGATCTGGCCGAGGACCGCGAGCGGTTCAATCACCTCGTCGAGAAGCTCGGCCTGCTTCAGCCGCTCGGCGGCATGGCGCGCAGCCGCGACGAGGCCGTCGCGGTCGCCACGCGCATCGGCTATCCGGTGCTGATCCGGCCGAGCTATGTGCTGGGCGGGCGGGCGATGGAGATCGTCGACAGCCAGGCGCAGCTTGATGACTACATTGCCACGGCGGTGAAGGTTTCGGGTGATAGCCCGGTGCTGATCGACCAGTACCTGCGCGATGCGATCGAGTGCGATGTCGATGCGCTGGCCGACGGCGACGATGTCGTCGTCGCGGGCGTGTTGCAGCATATCGAAGAGGCGGGCATCCATTCGGGCGACAGCGCCTGCACTTTGCCGCCCTACAGCCTTTCCGCCGAAATCATCGCCGAGATGGAGCGGCAGGCGGTGCTGCTGGCCAAGGCGCTGAGCGTGCGCGGCCTGATGAACATCCAGTTCGCGGTGAAGGACGATCTGGTTTATCTGATCGAGGTGAACCCGCGCGCCAGCCGCACGGTGCCGTTCGTGGCCAAGGCCATCGGCCAGCCGATTGCCAAGTATGCGGCGCGGATCATGGCCGGCGAGAAGCTCAAGAACCTTCCGCCGATCAAGCGCGACGTGCCCTATATGGCGGTGAAGGAAGCGGTTTTCCCGTTTGCCCGCTTCCCTGGAGTCGATCCGGTGCTTTCGCCGGAGATGAAATCAACCGGCGAAGTGATGGGCATCGACAGCGGCTTTGCGGTGGCCTTCGCCAAGGCGCAGCTGGGCGCGGGCATGGTGCTGCCGCAGGGCGGCACGGTGTTCGTCTCGGTCAAGGACAGCGACAAGCCGGTGATCCTGCCCGCGGTGCAGAAGCTCGATGCACTGGGCTTCCGCATTTGCGCGACGGGGGGAACGGCGACGTTCCTGACCGCGGCGGGCGTGAAGGTGGAGCGGGTGAACAAGGTAGCCGAAGGGCGGCCGCATATTGTCGACCGGATCATCGACGGCGAGATCGCGCTGATCTTCAACACCACCGAAGGCTGGCAGAGCCACAAGGATTCGCAATCGATCCGGGGCAGCGCGCTGTATGGCAAGGTGCCCTACTTCACGACCGCGGCGGCATCGGTGGCGGCGGCGAGTGCAATCGAAGCGCTGCGCAGTGCCGAACTTGCGGTTCGCTCGTTGCAGGATTATTATCAAGCTTCCACGTGATCCCCGGCATCGCGGCATCGCGGCAACGCAGGCCCGGATCGGCATCGTGCCGACCGGTAGGGTAGCGGTTTTCCCTTGGCGGCAATGCGCCAAGGGGCTGAAAGGTAAGAAGGACTAGGGATGGCAAGTGTTGAAAAGCTGCCGATGCTGGCCGAGGGCTACGAGAAGCTGACGGCCGAGCTGAAGGCGCTGCGCGAAGAACGTCCCCTGATCGTCGACGCGATCGAGGAAGCGCGCGCGCACGGCGATCTTTCCGAAAATGCCGAGTATCATGCGGCCAAGGAACGCCAGGGCCAGGTCGAGGCGACGATCAGCGATCTGGAAGACAAGATCAGCCGCGCGCAGATCATCGATCCCAAGACGCTTTCGGGCGACCGGATCGTGTTCGGCGCAACGGTGACGCTGCTCGATGATTCCGAGAAGCCGGTGCGCTACCAGATCGTTGGCCAGGCCGAAGCAGACGCCAAGGTCGGGCGAATCAGCTATAACTCGCCGCTGGGCCGTGCGCTGATCGGCCGCCGCGTGGACGAGGAAATCGAAGTGACCGTGCCTTCGGGCGACCGGTTCTACGTGGTCGAGAAGATCGAGTTCATCTGAGGCCGAGTTCATCGGAAGCTTCGTCTCAGACAGGGCTCAACGAAAAACGGCCGGGGCATTTCCCGGCCGTTTTTCGTTGCATCATGCGGGCTTGTGCAGCGCCGGTTCCAGCAGGCGGTGGAGGTGGACCACCACGTAGCGCATTTCGGCATCATCGACCGTGCGCTGGGCGCAGCTGCGCCAGGCTTCCTCGGCGCTGGCATAATCGGGATAGACGCCGACGAGATCGATTGCGTTCAGATCGGTAAATTCAAGGTGCTGCGGGTCCTTGACCCGCCCGCCCATGACGAGGTGCAGTTTCTGCATGGCTGGCTTGTCCGTTTCCTTGGGGAGGAAGCGCGGCACTGGCAAAATGAAGAGGGGTACGCAAGCCCCGCTCATTGCGGAATGGCCTGTTTACGTGTCCTTATTCCCCGGAAGGCGGCGAGAGATCATCGGGCCGATGGTGCGCAGCGCTTTCCCGGCGAGGCCCGAGAGGCTGGGCTCCTGGGATTTGGGCGCTGCGGTGCTGGCCGGATCTTCGGTTTGGCCAGCAGCTTTTTCGCCCGCTGCACCGGCAGCATAGGCGGCAGCGAGTTCGAGGCCCACCGCGGCGACATCCAGCGCGCGGCGCGGCAGCGACATGCGCGCAAGCGTGCCCTTGCGCGTTGCCTTATCACCACCAACAGCGCCGCCAGCAGAGCGGGAGAGCGCCCCGGCCACGAGCGCGCCGAGCACGATGCCGCCCGCCACCATCGCAACGGGATGTTCCTCGACAAAGCCTCTGACCTTGCCGAGCGGATCGGCAGGTGAAGGTGCAGGGGTTTCGGTTTCGGGCTGGGGCGTTTTGCTATCGGTCATGTCACGTCCTCGTCCGCTTCCTCGGCAGAGGCGAAGCGGTTCTTGAACAGGCGGAGCAGGGGGCGGCGAAAGAACCACGCGGCGAGCAGCGCGAGCGTGCCGCCAATCACCGGAATGTTGTCCTTCGCGATGGCCTTGGCTTCGTCCACGGTGTCGATCACGTGGTCCATGGCCGCGTCCTTGATCCGCGTGGGGATCGAACGTTCGGCAAGGCCGGTGCGCAGCGCGTCGACCTGGCCGTTCATGCGGGCCCACGCGGCATCGCGCCGGGTGCGGGCTTCGCTCAGCGTTTCCTCGCTCATGCCGCGCTGTCCCGTCCCTTGAGCGCGCGGCTGACCGCGCGGATGCGGCCGATCACGCCAAGCACGCAGAAGCCGGTGAGCGCGAGGAGGCCGAGGAACACGGCCGCCAGCGCGCCCCACGGGCCGATCAGCGGCGCGAGTGCGAGCAGCAGGCCCATGACCAGCGCCATCAGCGCGAAGAACAGCAGCGCCAGCGCCAGCGTGGCCAGCGCGAGGATGCCCTTGGCGCGGCCGAGCACGAAGCCGGCGCGCGCCTTCTGGAAGGCAAGCTCGGCCTCGATCAGCGATTGCCCGTCCTCCAGCAGCGCGCGCGCGCTGCCGAGCAGGGAATCGTCCCCCGCCGTCTCGCTATCGGTGTGAACCTTGTCCTCGGTCACGCTCGGAGGTCAGGCTTCCGTGGTTTCGGCGCTGTCCGCCGCAGCGGGCGCAGGCTTGCGGCGCAGGAAGCGCGACAGCACGAAGCCGGTGACGGCCGCGATGCCGAGCGCCTTGACCGGGCTCTTCTTCACGAAGGTCACGATCTCCTCGCCGATCTCGGGAATGTCCTTGGCCTCGAGGCTGGCAGCGGTGGACTGCAGGGTGTGTGCGGCGCCGCGTGCATAGTCGCCGTATTGCACGCCGAGCTTCTCGTCGATCATGCCGGCGTTGCTTTCGATCGTCTCTCCCAGGGTGGAGAGCGCGGCGGTGGCCTTGCCCTTGCCCTGACGCGCGAGATCGAGTGCGGCGACCTTGGCCTGCCCGGCATATTCGCCGGCCTTTTCCGTGTATTCGCTTGCCGTGGCGGAAACGGTTTCGGTGAGCGCGGCGGTGCGTTCGCGCGCTTCGCCGGTGAGGTTGGCGGCGCTTGCCTTGGCGTCCTCGATCGCCTTGCCGAAGCGAGTGCTGACGGCGCCGGAGATTGGGGCGGCGGCCTCGGTCACGGTTTCCTCGATCTGCGCGATTTCGGCAGGCACGGCTTCTGCCACAGTGTCTGCCACAGTCTCTGCCACGGTTTCGACGACCTTCAGCGCAGCTTTCTTGCGGCTCTTCGGCTTGGCGACTTCGGGAGCCGCGTTGTCTGGGGTATCGGCCATGGGTGCGGGTCCTTTTGCGGGGGCGATTCTGGGATAGCCTGCCATCTTAGCCCAGTTGCCGCAGGTGCGAAAGGCGCGCGGGGGTGGTTTTGACGTGCACCCGAACCCGGTGGACGTGCCGCGGGACGGCCAGCGCATAGCTAGGCGCACTTGTATCGCCGGCGAAGCGCCGATAGGGGCCCGTGCGGATACGTCACCAAACGAGGAAGCGCCCATGACCGCGATCATCGACATTCACGCCCGCGAGATCCTCGACAGCCGGGGCAACCCGACCGTCGAAGTCGATGTGCTGCTGGAGGACGGCTCGTTCGGCCGCGCGGCAGTTCCTTCGGGCGCTTCGACCGGTGCACACGAGGCAGTTGAACTGCGCGACGGCGATCCGGCGCGCTACAAGGGCAAGGGCGTGCTCCAGGCCGTTGGCGCGGTGAACGGCGAGATCGCCGGCGTGCTGGTGGACATGGACGCCGAGGACCAGCGCGACATCGATTTGGCGATGATCGCGCTCGACGGCACGGAGAACAAGGGCCGCCTTGGCGCCAACGCGATCCTCGGCACCAGCATGGCGGTGGCCAAGGCCGCAGCGGATGCGCGCGGCCTGCCGCTTTACAGCTATGTTGGCGGGGTTTCCGCGCACCTGCTGCCGGTGCCGATGATGAACATCATCAACGGCGGCGAGCATGCCGACAACCCGATCGACTTCCAGGAATTCATGATCATGCCGGTCGGCGCGCCGACGCTGGCCGAAGCCGTGCGCTGGGGCTCGGAAGTGTTCCACACGCTGAAGAAGGCGCTGCACCAGAAGGGCCTCGCCACCGGCGTGGGCGACGAGGGTGGTTTTGCACCGAACATCGCCAGCACGCGCGATGCGCTCGATTTCGTGATGGCCTCGATCGAGCAGGCCGGGTTCAAGCCGGGTGAGGACATCGTGCTGGCGCTCGATTGCGCCGCCACTGAATTCTTCAAGAACGGCAAGTACGAGATCAGCGGCGAGGGGCTCTCGCTTTCGCCGGAAGCCATGGCCGATTATCTCGCTGCGCTGACCGACGCCTATCCGATCCGCTCGATCGAGGACGGCATGAGCGAGGACGATTTCGAGGGCTGGGCCGCGCTGACCGCCAAGGTGGGCAAGAAGGTGCAACTGGTGGGCGACGACCTGTTCGTCACCAACCCCAAGCGCCTGACCATGGGCATCGCCAAGGGCCTTGCCAACTCGCTGCTGGTCAAGGTCAACCAGATCGGCACTCTGACCGAGACGCTGGAAGCGGTGAGCATCGCGCAGCGCAATGGTTATACGGCGGTTATGTCGCACCGTTCGGGCGAAACCGAGGACGCGACGATTGCCGATCTGGCGGTTGCGACCAACTGCGGCCAGATCAAGACGGGTTCGCTCGCCCGCTCGGACCGGCTTGCCAAATACAACCAGCTGATCCGCATCGAGGAAGAGCTGGGCCAGTCCGCACGCTATGCGGGCAGGGCTGCGTTTGGGCGGCTGGCCTGAAGCTAGACCGCTTTTGCCATGATCACCTGCGTGCGCGCGAGGACGTTCATCCCCGGCGGCGCAGGTGCATCGGCAAAGCCCATGCGTTCATAAAGCCCAAGCGCCACTTCGAGCGCCTTGAACGATTGCAGATAAAGCGCGGGGCCGCCTTGGGCTGCCGCGAAATCGAGGCATTGCTGCACCAGCGCGCGCCCGGCGCCTGAGCCGCGCGCGCCTTCTGTCACGACCAGCTTGCAGAACTCGAAGCCGCTTTCGCCGAGGCCTTTCACGGCGACCGCGCCGACGGTTTCATCACCGATCCTCGCAAGGAACGCCTCGCCGCCGCTGGCGCGGTAATACGTGGCGGGATCTGCCATGATCGCGGCATCTTCGGCTTCCACCACACGGCCCATGCCTTCCAGCCACGGAATCCAGATCGCCGCGAATGCGTGGGTCTGCTCGGGTGTCATGGGGGCAATGGTCAGCATGGCGTGATCCCTAGCATCGGGTGAGGCGGCGGCGCCATGGATTTTTAACCGGACGTTTAATACCTCTTCCCAAGCGGCCTCTTGCCTGCCAGCTTGGGTGCAGGAGAGAGAACCGATGGCAGAATTTCCAACCGCGCCTGGCGAGGTGGATTCCGCGTGGCTTGAGGCACAGCTCGGCAAGGCCGGACTGCTGGGTGAGGCGCGGATTACCGGGCTTGCATGGCAGGCCATCGGCACGGGCCAAGTGGGCGATACCGCGCGCTTCACGCTGGCCTACGACCGCCAGACGGCGGCTCCGAAGACGCTTGCGGGCAAGTTTGCCTCTGCCGATCCGACCAGCCGGGGCACGGCGGCGGCGATGCAGCTCTATGTCAAGGAAGTCGGATTCTACCGCGAGCTTGCGGGCCTGATTTCGGTGCGCACGCCGCGCGTTTATGCCGCCGAGATCAATGCAGACGGCACCGATTTCGTGCTGCTGTTCGAAGATCTGGCCCCTGAGCGCGGCGGCAATCAGCTGGAGGGCTGCGATCTGGCCGATGCCGAGGCTGCGATCCGGCAGGCAGCGGCGCTGCACGGCGCGACCATTGGCCATCCGGCGGTGCTGGGCGCGGACTGGCTCCACGGGCGCGAGGGGCTGCTGGCCGAGATCGGGCGGCTGTATCATCAGGCGCATGCGATTTTCCGCGAGCGGTATGACGGGCAGCTGAGCGCCGAGGCGATGGCGCTGTGTGATGCGCTCGACCAGCGGGTGGAAAGCTGGCTGTCGCGTCAGCCCGAGGAGCCCTGCCTGATCCATGGCGATTTTCGGCTGGACAACATGCTGTTCGGGATCGGTCAGGACGCCGAGCCGATTGCGATCGTCGATTGGCAGACCTGCGCCATTGGCTGCGCGATGACCGACGTCGGCTACTTCATGGGCTGCGGGATCGGCAGCGACTTGCGCCGGCCCAACGAGGCGGCACTGCTGGCGCTCTATGCCGAGGAAATGGCGCGCCGCGGGGCACCGATTGCGCATGACGTGATGATGCGCCGCTACCGGATCGGGGCGCTCCACGGCCTGTTTACCGCCGTGTTCAGCGCGGCATTTGTGGTGCGCACCGAGCGGGGCGATGCCAACTTCCTTTCGATGGCGCGCGGGGCGGCCGAACTGGCGCTCGATCACGACAGCATCGGCGCGCTGGACGCCATGATGGAGACCGGACAATGCTGACAAAAGGCGACGATTTTCCGCTGCACCAGACGCCCGAGCCGGTTGCCTATTCCGGCACCGACCGCAATTTCTATGACCGCTATTTCTTCAATGGCTACGCGCCGGACGGCTCGGACTTCTTTGCGGCGGCCTTCGGCATCTATCCGCATCTCAACGTGGCGGACGCGCATTTCTGCTTCATCAGGGACGGGGTGCAGCATTCGCTCCATGCCTCGCGCGAGCTGGCGATGGAGCGGCTGGACCTGACCTGCGGGCCGATTGCCATCCGCGTGGAGGAGCCGCTGAGGCAGCTTTCGATCAGCGTGGAAGGCGAGGGGATCAAGGCGGAGATCACCTTCACTGGCCGGGCATTCCCCATCGAGGAGCCGCGCTTCATCCACCGCATCGGGCCGCGCACCTTCATGGACTACACGCGGCTGACGCAGAACGGGCATTATACCGGCTGGGTGGAGATCGACGGGGTGCGCACGGTGCTGAAACCGGGCACGGCGGGCACGCGCGACCGCAGTTGGGGCGTGCGGCCCATCGGCACCAGCGATACGCAGCCGCATGGCCACGGCGTGGTGCCGCAGTTTTTCTGGCAATGGACGCCGATCAATCTGCCGAGCCGCAGCGTGTTCTTCCACATCAACGCCGATGCGCATGGTGCGCCGTGGAACACCCGCGCGGTGATCGCACCCGATGGCGCGGGGCATGACGGGTTTACCGAGACGCCCTCCGCCAAGCTCGATGCGCCGCTCCAGCCCGGGACGCTGTGGCCTGCGGGTGGCACGCTGACCGTGGGGGGCACAGACAAGCCGCTGACGCTGACCTTCGAGCCGCTGGTGCGGTTCCAGATGCGCGGGCTGGGGTATACTTCGCCCACATGGGGGCATGGGGTCTATCACGGCGTGCTGGAGGTGGAGCGCGAGGATATCGTGCTGGCGGAGGTGGACCCCAAGCGAATGGACAACTTCCATGTGCAGATCGTCAGCCGCGTGAAAACCAGCGACGGCGAGGTGGGCACCGGGGTGTTCGAGCAGCTGATCTTCGGGGCTTATGCGCCGCTGGGGCTGGGGTAGCCTCCACCATTTTACCTTCGTCACCCGTGCTCGACACGGGGTTTGGCTATTTTGGCGGCGCGCTGCCCGAAGAAGAAAGCCAAGGCCCGGATCAAGTCCGGGCCGACGATTCCATGCGATGTTCTCAGACTCTATTCCCACTCGTCGTCACTCTTGGCCCGGTCAGGGTGACGGTTAGATTTGTGGGTAGGCGAGGCGCTTACTTCACCCGCCGCACCGGCACCGGCACATTGCAGATATCCACCCCGCCGGCAGGCCGCACGTAGAACGCATCGCGCCGGTTTGCGCGCGCATCGGCATAGCGGGCGAAGCTGGCGCTTTCCGTCGAGAGATACTGGTAGCGCGGCAGATCAGGCACATCGGTGCCGATGCGGATGCTGAGGATCGGCGTGCGCTCCTCCGCCGTCTTGTAGAACCCGATATCGCCAGTGCCGCGCGGCAGGCTGGAGAGGTGCTCCATCCCCTCGATTACCCGGCCGACGACGGCAATGTTGCGATCAAGCTGGCGCGGGGCCTGGCCGATCACGGTGTAAAGCTCGGCGCCCGAGCCGGTATCAGGCGGATAATCCCGGCCCACGCCGACGGTGCCGTAGCAGTGGATGGGCCACATGGTAGCACTTTGGCCGTCCGTTCCCAATCCGACTGCAAAGCCATCAAGAAAGACCGCGGCAGAACCGAGTTTTTCCTGAAAAACCGGAGGAGTGCCAAACTTGCCTTCTGCTCTTTGGTGTTCAGCTGACTTGAGTACCTTCAATTCGACACTTGAAGAAAAAGCTAGGTCGTACTCCTCCGCCGGCACCACCTTCAGCCCCGCAGGCAGCGGCTTGGCCTTGGCCTTGTCCTCGCCGTCCGGATCGCCCCATTGCACGACATAGCCGTCCTGCACGCGGTTGACGCTGGTGCCATCCCACCACTTCGCAGCGGCGAGCGCGCGGATATTGCCGATCCACCCTTGCGAGAACGGCGGCGGCAGCAGCTGGATCACCACGCGGCGGGCGGCGCCCTTGGTATCGGGCGCCAGGTCCATCACCAGCAGATCGGACGGCGCAATCGTCGCCCAGTCCGCCGAAGGGGCCGCCGCGACGATTTCAGTCGGCGCAAGCGCGGACTTTTGTGCAGGTGCAGCGGCGGGCGCAGCCTCTTTGGTGGGAGCAGGAGCGGGCGCGGCGTTGCAGCTGGCCAGCAGGGTGACGGAGAGCAGAAGCGGGTGTTTCATAACAAACGACTTGTGCCAGCCTTCGCGGCCTTGCGAAAGCGCTTCCATGCGGTTAGGGCCCACGGCTTCCAGTGCATGCGGAGCGGTGGCCGAGTGGTCGAAGGCGCTCGCCTGGAAAGTGAGTATACGCCAAAAGCGTATCCAGGGTTCGAATCCCTGCCGCTCCGCCACCTCCCTGTTTTCGACGGTTCCCACCAGACCCAATACCCTAAGGAATACCTAAGGTTTTCCGGGCTTTTCCGTTCCTAGTCCGCCCTTGCCGTTCCCCACCAGCCGCGATACAGTGTGGGAAATTGTGTGGGAGCAATTCCGATGGGTAAGCTGACTGCGACGGGCGCAAAGGCGCTGACGGCACCGGGCCGGTATAGCGACGGCGATGGGCTGGAACTGCTGATTGGGCGCTCTGGCGCTAAGAGTTGGGTTGTCCGCGTCCAAAAGGACGGCAAGCGCCGGGATATTGGCGCGGGCAGTTTCAAGAAAGTTTCGCTGGCCGATGCACGCAAGCGGGCCGAGCGGATACGTTCGCAGATCGAAGCCGGGATCGATCCGGTTGCCGAGCGCCGTAAGGAAAAGGGCATTCCCACATTCCGCAGCGCGGCGGCGCTCGTTCATGCCGAGCAGAAAAAGGGCTGGAAAAACGGCAAGCACACCGACCAGTGGATCAACACGCTTACAACCTATGCCTTCCCTGCCTTTGGCGACGTGTCGGTTGCGGGGATCGACGCGGCTGCTGTGCGGGACGTGCTGGCGGCAATCTGGTTGACCAAGCCGGAGACGGCGCGGCGGTTGCGCCAACGGATTGGGACTGTGATCGATTGGGCTGTGGGCAAGGGATACCGCGAAGCCTCGCTCGCTTGGCCGGTAATCAACAAGGCCCTGCCGAAACAACGCGACAAGGCAAAACATCATGCCGCCATGCCGTATGCGGACCTACCCGCGTTTATGGCGGAACTGCGGTCCAAAGAGACTATGGGGCGGCTGGCGCTTGAAGCGCAGATATTGACTGCGTGTCGTTCGGGCGAAGTACGCGGCGCGCTGTGGCCGGAGATCGACCTAGACGCGGGCCTGTGGACGATTCCAGCCGAGCGCATGAAGGGGGGCAGGAACACGTTGTGCCGCTCTCTGACGCGGCTGTGGCGCTTTTCGGGCGCATGGTGGCCCACAAGCGCGAGAACAACGAACTTGTGTTCCCCGGCACGTCCAAGAGCAAACCGCTGTCCGATATGACGTTGACCAAGTGCTTGCGCGATATGGGCCTAGACGTGACGGCGCACGGTTTCCGCAGCACGTTTGCTGATTGGATCAATG
>CANCET010000102.1 GCA_947375105.1 Sphingomonadaceae bacterium | reverse complement strand
TCAGCCCCCGCGCGCTTTCGGCCTATCGGCTCAGCTTCGGCACTGCGGCGATGGCCGGCCTCGTCAATGCGGCGTTTGGCCTGATCGTGGCATGGGTGCTGGTGCGCTACAGCTTCCCCGGCAAGCAAGTGGTCAGCGCACTGGTCGATCTGCCCTTCGCGCTGCCCACGGCGGTGGCTGGCATCGCGCTCACCGCGCTCTATGCCCCGCAGGGCTGGATCGGCCAGTATCTCGAACCGCTCGGCATCAAGGTCGCCTTCACCAGTATCGGCATCACCATCGCGCTCGTGTTCATCGGGCTGCCCTTCGTGGTCCGCTCGGTCGAGCCGGTGCTGGCGGATCTCGGCCGCGAGGTAGAGGAAGCGGCGGCCACGCTCGGCGCGACCCGTTGGCAGACCTTCACCCGCGTGATCTTCCCTGCCATCGGCCCCGCGCTCCTCACCGGCTTCGCGCTTTCGTTCGCGCGCGGGGTGGGGGAATACGGCTCGGTGATCTTCATTTCGGGCAATATGCCTGGCCGCACTGAAATCGCGCCGTTGCTCATCGTGACGCAGCTTGAACAATATGCTTACGCCGGCGCCACGGCCATCGCGACGGTGATGATGCTCGCGTCCTTTGCCGTGCTGCTGCTGATCAACCTGATCCAGGCCGCCAGCCGCCGGAGGATCGGCGCATGAGCCTGCACCCTACCTCCGAAGCGCCCGTCACCCGCGCCGTGCTGATCGGTATCGCGCTCCTGTTCCTCGGCTTCTTCCTGCTGCTGCCGCTGCTCGCGGTGTTCAGCGAGGCGCTGAAGATGGGGCTGGGGCCGTTCCTCGATGCGATCCATACGCCCGATGCGCTCGCCGCGATCCGCCTCACGCTTGTCATCGCTGCCATCGCCGTCCCGCTCAACGTGGTCTTCGGGCTTGCGGCAAGTTGGGCGATCACCAAGTTCCAGTTCCCCGGCAAGGCGCTGCTGATCACCCTGATCGACCTGCCGTTCTCGGTCTCCCCGGTCGTTTCGGGCCTGATCTTCGTGCTGTTGTTCGGTGCCAACGGCTTGTTCGGCGCATGGCTGGCGCAGCACGATCTCAAGATCATTTTCGCGGTCCCCGGCATCGTGCTGGCCACCGTGTTCATCACGTTCCCGTTCGTCGCACGCGAGCTTATTCCGCTGATGATGGAACAGGGCAAGGACGACGAGGAAGCGGCGATCTCGCTCGGCGCGTCGGGCTGGCAGACGTTCTGGCACGTCACGCTGCCCAACATCCGCTGGGGCCTGCTCTATGGCGTGCTGTTGTGCAACGCACGCGCCATGGGCGAGTTTGGCGCGGTCTCGGTTGTCTCGGGCCATATCCGGGGCGAGACCAACACGATGCCGCTCCATGTCGAGATTCTCTACAACGAGTACGATTTCGTCGGCGCCTTCGCGGTCGCCTCCCTTCTCGCGCTGCTCGCATTGGTGACGCTCGTCGCCAAGACCGTGCTTGAATGGCGCTTCGGCCTCCATGCGGGAGCAAGACATTGATCCACCTTCGCGGCATCACCAAGCGTTTCGGCAATTATCCCGCGCTCCACGGCATCGATCTCGATGTCGCGCCGGGTGAATTCATCGCGCTGCTCGGCCCCTCCGGCTCGGGCAAGACGACACTCCTGCGCATCATCGCAGGGCTCGAATTCCAGGACAGCGGCAGCGTGCTCCTCGGCGGCGAGGATGTCTCCAGCACGCCCGTCGCGGACCGCCATGTCGGCTTCGTGTTCCAGCACTACGCGTTGTTCCGCCATATGACCGTGGCCGACAACGTCGCCTTCGGCCTCAGCGTCCGCCGCGGCAAGGCACGGCCGTCCAAGGCCGCTCGCCATGCCCGCGCCGAGGAACTGCTGCGTCTCGTCCAGCTCGAAGGCCTCGGCAGCCGCTACCCCGGCCAGCTTTCGGGCGGCCAGCGTCAGCGCGTCGCGCTCGCCCGCGCGCTCGCCATCGAACCGCGCCTGCTCCTGCTCGATGAACCGTTCGGCGCGCTTGATGCCAAAGTGCGCAAGGACCTGCGTCGCTGGCTGCGCGATCTGCACAAGCAGATGGGGCTGACGTCGATCTTCGTCACCCACGATCAGGAGGAAGCTCTTGAACTCGCTGACCGGGTCGTTGTGATGAACCAGGGCCGGATCGAACAGATCGGCGCGCCTGATGCGGTCTACATGAACCCCGAGACGCCCTTCGTTTCGCACTTCGTGGGCGAAACCAATCGCATTCCGGGAGCTGGCGGCGAAATCCACTTCCGCCCCCACGAGATCACCCTTGCGCCAGATGGCGCCGAAGCCGTGCTGGTCGACAACGTGTTTCGCAAGGGCGCAGTCTGGCGCGTGGAGGGCCTGCTTCAGGGCGGCGGCCAGTTCGTCGAGCTTGATCTCACCGCGCAACAGGCCGCGCCCGGCCTCGGTGAGACCATCCGCTTCAATGCTCGCCGCTCTCGTATTTTCAACGCAGATGGAGACCAGAAAAAAGGAGTCCAGCCATGACTACACCTCTCGCGCCGCAGCCCAAAGGCCCGGTTGATGCGGAACGCCATCTTGAGGAAAGCCTCGCCAGCGTGCGTGAAGCCCTGACCGGACTGCGCTTCGGCACTGTCGCGCTGACGGTTCACGAGGGCCGCGTCGTCCAGATCGACGTGACCGAAAAGAAGCGCCTCAAGCCCAGCTGACCTGACCCCACCGAAACCAACACTATCACATGGCCCACCGGACCACCGGAGGCATCGTGAGACCCAGATAAAGGATCGACGATGACTTTGCGTGTTCTCCTCCTCGCGGGGGCGGCTTTCCTGCCGCTTGCCGCGGTCCCGGCCCCGGCTTTTGCCAACGCTGCCGAAACCAACCCTGATGCAACCGCGGCGCAGGCCGATCAAACCACTTCGGTCGGCACCGGCCAGAGTGACAACGACACCATCGTGGTCACCGCGCGCCGCCGCGCTGAAACCGCGCAGGACGTGCCGCTCGCGATCTCGGTCGTTGGCGGCGATCACATTGACGCGACCGGCGCGTTCAACGTCGGCCGTCTCCAGCAACTCACGCCGACGCTGCAATTTACTTCGTCCAACCCGCGCAACACCTCGGTCAATATCCGCGGTCTCGGCGCGCCGCTCGGCCTCACCAACGATGGCATCGAGCAGGGCGTGGGCATCTACGTGGATGACGTCTATTTCGCGCGTGTCGCGTCTTCCACGTTCGATTTCCTCGATGTGAAGCAGATCGAAGTGCTGCGTGGGCCGCAGGGTTCGCTCTATGGGAAGAACACGACCGCGGGTGCGATCAACATCACCACCCGCCAGCCCACCTTCGATTTCGAAGGCCGGGGCGAAGTCACCTTCGGCAATCTCGGTTTCGTCCAGCTCAAGGCGGCGGCATCGGGCCCGCTGTCGGACAAGGTCGCCGTACGCCTCGCCGGCTCCTACACCAAGCGCGATGGCACGATCTATAACGTGACCACGAAGCGCAAGGTCAACGAGCAGGACAACCTCGGGCTGCGCGGCCAACTGCTGTGGAAGCCCGCAAATGGCGTCGAGATCACGCTGGCAGGTGATTACAGCCGCCAGAACCCCGAATGCTGCACGCAGGTCTATGTGCGCACCGGCGCTACGCAGCGGCCGATCGAGCGGCAATATGCCGCGCTGGCCGCCGCGCAGAACTACGCCGTGCCCAGCACCGATCCGTTCGACCGGCTGACCGACGTCGATACCCCGCTGCGCGCCAAGAACGAGGTCGGCGGCGTCTCGCTCAAGGCCAAGTTCGATATCGGCATCGGCACGCTCACTTCGATCACTGCGTGGCGCTACTGGTCGTGGGACCCTTCGAACGACCGCGATTTCCTCGGCCTGCCGATCACTTCCAAGTCGAACAACCCCTCGCATCAGGACCAGTACTCGCAGGAACTGCGCCTTTCGGGCGAGAGCGGCAAGTTGGGCTACACGTTGGGCGCGTTCGGCTTCTATCAGAAGATCCGCACCCAGGGCGTGCAGCAGCAAGGCGCGGCGGCGAGCCGGTGGCTCATCAACCCCACCAATTCGCTCTCGACCGATCCCACCGTCCTGGATGGCCTGACCGCCAACAACGACATCGATTTCAAGAACACGAGCGCCGCCATCTTCGGCAAGCTCTCGTGGAAGCTGTCCGATGCGTTCTCCATCCAGCCCGGTTTCCGCCTGAACTATGACAAGAAGGAAGGCCGCTACAATTCGGTCGTCACCGATGGCACGGGGGCTCTCGTGGTGTTCAAGACCGACCCGGCGGGGCTGAACATCAACTCCAAGCGCGAGCTGGCGCAGCTGGCCGTGCTTGCCCCGCAGTCGTTCAACGCCAACTTCAGCGACTGGAACTTCTCCGGCGACGTGACCGCGGCGTGGGATGTGACGCGCGACGTCCATGTCTATGCAACGTACGCCAAGAGCTTTAAGACCGGCGGCTTCAACCTCAACGGCGTGCCCTCCGATGCCGCCACCGGCGCGCCGCTGCTCGATCTCGCCACGATCAAGCCCGAAACCGTCAACCACTACGAAATCGGCATCAAGACCCAGTTCCTGAACCGCACGGTCACCTTCAACGTGGCGGCTTTCCGCACCGATGTCGGCAATTATCAGGCGCAGGTCTCGAACTTCGCGGTCGGCACGATCCGCGGCTATCTTGCCAATGCCGAAAAGGCCCGTTCGCAGGGCTTCGAATTCGATGCCTCCTACCGCCCGAGCGAACGCTTCAACGTCTATGGCAACGGAGCCTACACCGATGCCAAGTTCGTCTCGTTCAAGAACGCACCGTGCCCGCCGGAGCTTTCCGGCGGCAAGGCGCAGGCGCTTGATGCCAATGGCGTGCCCACCGGGCCCACCGATCTGCCGGGCACGCCCAACGGTATCAGCCCGGCGCAGTGCGACATTTCGGGATCGCGCCTGCCCGGCGTTTCGAAGTGGTCGTTCTCGTATGGTGCGGAGACCAACGTGCCGTTCACGCTGCTGGGCAAGGCCGGACAGGTCTATCTCGGCGTCGATGGCAACTACCGGTCGGACTGGTCATCGAACGCCAGCCCTTCGGCCTACACCCAGGTCGATGGTTATGCGCTGACCAACTTCCGCCTAGGCTTCCGCGCAGGCGCTTCCGGTTCCGGGGGCATCGACGTCTATGGCTGGGTGCGCAATGCGTTCGACGTGCACTACTTCGATCAGCTCGCCGTCGCTTCGGGCAACACTGGCCTGATCGTGGGCAACATCGGCGATCCGCGCACCTTTGGCGGCACAATCAAGCTGACGTTCTGAGGCGGGACCAGGGGGGGGGGAGGGGCCATGGCGCTCCTCCCCCGCATTGTTCAGGTCCGGCGGGGATCCGGCTCTGGTTTCCTGCCTTAAAATCTTCGTCATCCCCGCGCCAGCGGGGACCCAGAGCAGCATCAAACAGCATCAAGCTGCAACTGCCCCTCAATTGTTGCCCTGAATGAAGTCGCCCAGTACGCCAAGCGCGGACCCTTCGCCGCGGTTCTGCCCGCCGCCGGGCATCGCTGCTGCCAGCATCCGCCCGGCCAGTCGGGCAAACGGCAGCGATTGGATCCAGACCTTGCCCGGCCCGGTCAGCCGCGCGAAGAACAGGCCTTCGCCGCCAAACAACACGCTCTTCACGCCGCCTGCGCCGATCAGGTCGAACGTCACCGAAGGCGTGTAGGCAGCAAGGCAGCCGGTATCGACATGGAGCTCCTCACCGGGGGCCAGCGTGCGTTCGGTCAGCGTGCCGCCCATCTGCACGAACACCCAGCCGTCGCCTTCCAGCTTCTGCATGATGAAGCCTTCGCCGCCGAACAGCCCGGTCATCACCTTGCGCTGGAAGGCGATACCGATGCTCACGCCGCGCGCGGCACACAGGAAGCTGTCCTTCTGGCAGATCAGCGTGCCGCCAAGCTCGGAAAGCTTCAGCGGCAGGATTGCGCCGGGGGTGGGGGAGGCAAACGCCACGCGCGCCTTGCCGTGGCCCTGATGCGTGAACACCGTGGTGAACAGGCTCTCACCCGTCACCAGCCGCTTGCCCGCGCCCAGCAGCTTGCCCATGAAGCCGCCGCCCTGATCCGCGCTGCCATCGCCGAACACGGTGGTCATCTCGATCGAGCCGTCCTTCCACACGAACGCGCCTGCTTCGGCCACCGCGCTCTCGCCGGGGTCAAGTTCGATCTCCACGAACTGGAGTTCCTGACCCTTGATCTCGAAGTCGATATCGTCGGCAATGCCTGCGCTGCGGGTGTGGCTCCAGGGGCTGTTTCCTGCCATCGGTCGGTCCTTGCTCTGGCTGGTGGTTGATCTGGCCCCACCATAGCCGACCGCGCCGCGCGTGCAGCAGACTTTTATGCCGCCGATGCGGTCCCTTCCGGCCACACCAGCGCAAAGGCGCTCGTTTCATCCAGCGGCCGGCCAAGATGATAGCCTTGCCCGAATTCGCAGCCCATCTCGCGCAGCGAAGCGCCCTGCTCGCCGGTCTCGATCCCCTCGGCGACGACCGAGAGGTTGAGATTGCTGGCAAGATCGAGGATCGCGCGGATGATCTTGCGGCTCTTGGGGTCGTCCATCGATGCAATGAACGAACGGTCGATCTTGAGCGTGTCGAACGGCAGGTTCTGGAGATAGCTGAGCGAGGAATAGCCGGTCCCGAAATCGTCGAGGCTGGTCTTCACTCCCCAGCTGCGCACTTGCTCCAGCACCTGCCGCGTCTGGTCGGGATCGATGATCGCGACACCCTCGGTCACTTCCAGCCGCACCAGTTCGGGCGGCACCCCGGTTTCGAGCAGTACGCGCTGGACGTGTGAGGAAAACGTTGGCTGGAGGAACTGCTGCGGCGCGATGTTGATGCTGATGTAGGGCAGCTCGTTTGGCTTCAGGCCACGCACGCTGAGGTCTGCGTGCAGCCGGGCCATCGCGTTGCACGCCTGCCGCAGGACCCAGTCGCCGATGAACACGATCAGCCCGCCCGCCTCGGCCGCCGGAATGAACCGCCCGGGTTCGACCAGCCCGCGATCGGGGTGGTTCCACCGGATCAGCGCTTCGAACCCTCGCAACCGTTCGGCCTCGCCCGGGCGCGTGGCCAATGCGAAGATAGGCTGGTAGTAGAGCGTGAACTGCTTCTCGCGGATCGCGTCGCGCAGTTCGTTTTCCAGCGCCATGCGGTTGCGCCGTTCGCTACCCAGCGCTTCGGAAAAGGTGACGACCCCGCCATGCCCGCCAGCCTTTGCCTCGTACATCGCGAGATCCGCGTCCTGCCGCAGTTGCTCGACCGAGATATAGCCGGTCCCGCTATGCGCGATCCCGATCGACAGGCCCACGTTGACGAATTCATCCGCTACCTGAATGGGAGCCTTCAGCGCGTCGATCAGCGCGCCGGAAAGATCCCGCGCGATCACTTGATCGGGCAAGGCATCGAGCACGACCACGAACTCGTCACCGCCGACCCGGGCCAGTGTCGCGCGCCAGCTCGGTTGGTCGCTACGCCGCCGGCCGCCCACTCGCGCAGTAATCACGCCATCAAAGCGCCGCGCTGTCTCGATCAGCACGATGTCGCCCGCGTGGTGGCCATACTTGTCGTTGATCGCCTTGAACCCGTCGAGGTCGATTACCAGCACTGCCAAGCCCTCGCGGCTTTCCGGGAGCCGCTCGAACGCCGCGCGCGATCGCTCATCGAGCAGGGTGCGATTGGGCAGGCCAGTCATTGCATCGTGCAGCGCATCATGCAGCAGCGCGGCTCGCGCGCGCTCGCGCTCGATCACGCGCGCAAGCTGCGTAGCGGCCTGCGTCACCGTCAGCAGGATCGCATCCTTGTCGATCATCGCCGTGCGCGAGAAGAACTCCATCACACACACGATCTCTTCGCCGATCATCACCGGAAAGCCGCAGGCCGAGCGGATCCCGCAGGTCGCCGCCTGCACCTTGCGGCAGAAGCTGGCCGCCAACTCCGCCTCGTCGATCCAGTGCGGATGACCATCGCGCAGCACGCGGCCCGGCAGCCCTTCGCCGTGCGCGAACGTCCGCTCACGCGTCACTTCAACCAGCGGAAACAGCGGCGCCGGCTCTGCCGTAAACCATGCATCGCAGGAGACCGCCGTGCCGCCGCCGTCCACCCGGTAGGCCGTTCCGAAGGCCCAGCTCATGTGCTCGCAGATCTCCTTGAGCACTTCGCCGATGGCGTCGCTGAAATCATTGGACCGGTTGGCGCAATCGGTGATCCGCTGCAGCAGCGCCAGCCGCACCTGGCTGTCGTAAAGCTCGCGCAGTCCCCGTTCGGCAATTGCCTCGGCCTGCAGCCGCCCCTCGCGCTCGCGCTGGACGAGCCGTTCCAGCCGCTCGATCGCCCCTGTTTCATCGAGGGCCAGCGGGATCGCCTCGTGCTTCACCGCGACCACCGCAGCGCGAGGCGGCAGACGGGCAGCCCGTCGAGCATGCACGCGAGGTGCTCGATCTCCACCGCGTCGCCAAAATGGTCCGCCGCGCCTTCGATGAAGCCATGCGCCAGTCGGCACATCTGCCGCGGCGATTTGTAAGCGACCCCGGTGCGCCCGTCCTCAAGATCGTGGAAATGGAAGTGCGGGCAGCCCGCCCCGGCATAAAGCTTGCGCACTTCGGGATGGATGATGTCGTTCACGCTCGTCACGAACGATTGCGCGTTGCGGTGCGGCGTGAAGAACAGTTCGTAGCGCTCGTGCAGCAGCGGGATGGCGCTCCGCCCGAACCAGCGCAGCACTTCGCTCTGGCTCACACCCAGCGCGGTGGATGCCGCTTCGACGAGGCGAACCACCTCGCTGTCCGGATAGCTGCCGAGCGAGGTGTAGGCGCCTTCCAGCCCGGCCATCTCGAGCAGGCTCTCCCAAGCTAGCAGGCCGTGCTGGCGGATTACTGCATCTTCCAGCAGATTGAAGATAACGCCCTTCATGGACCGGACACTTTCAGCTTGGCTTGTAGCCGCGCTGTCTGCCACCGCGCCTCTGCCCACCGCGTGAAAGTGCCCATCGGGCCGTTTGCCTATGGCGCCAGGCCCCGATGCTAACCATATCCGCGGCGAGTTCGGCAGCGGCGCGATTGATCGACCCAGTCAATCAATATGGTCAGGATTGATCATTAGCGCCGCGTATCGACTCGCGCTAATACGACCCTGCCATTCAGGCGGGCCATCCCGGTCCGCGGTTCCAAGGAAGCCAAACGCATGTCTCTCATCAGCACACCGGTCAAGCCCTTCGCCAACACCGCCTACAAGGAAGGCAAGTTCGTCGACATCACCAATGCCGATATCGCCGGCAAGTGGGCGGTGTTCTTCTTCTACCCGGCCGACTTCACCTTCGTCTGCCCGACCGAGCTGGAAGACCTCCAGGACAACTACGCCGAGCTTCAGGGCATGGGCGTCGAAG
The DNA here is from genome assembly GCA_947375105.1 of Sphingomonadaceae bacterium. Taxonomy (GTDB): domain Bacteria; phylum Pseudomonadota; class Alphaproteobacteria; order Sphingomonadales; family Sphingomonadaceae; genus Novosphingobium. The sequence continues at coordinate 1,964 of CANCET010000102.1, read as the reverse complement.
TGTTCGGCGTTTCGACCGACACGCACTTCAGCCACAAGGCCTGGGCCGACAGCTCGCCGGCTATCGGCAAGATCACCTACTACCTCGTGGGTGACCAGAACCACACGCTGACCAACGCGTTCGACAACCTGCGTCCCGGCGTCGGCCTGGCCGATCGCGGCACCTTTGTGGTCGATCCGGACGGCGTGATCCAGCTGATCGAAATCACCCCCGAGGGCGTGGGCCGCAACGCTGCCGAGCTGGTCCGCAAGATCAAGGCCGCCAAGTACTGGCGCGAGCACCCCGGCCAGGTTTGCCCGGCCAAGTGGGAAGAAGGCGACGAGACGCTGGCTCCCTCGATCGACCTGGTTGGCAAGATCTAAGCCGGCAAGATCTGATCTTCACGCATACCACCGCTGCCCGGTAACCACTCCGGGCGGCGGGCCCGCCGTGCGGCGATCCCCCCTCCAATCCGCCGCCCGGCACTTTGCTTCACGCACCATCCTTCCCATATCCTTCCCGCGCGCGGCGTCTGGCCATGCGCGATCGGTCCCCCGCGTCCCCTTGTCAGGAACCAGCCCATGTCGCTGCTCGATGCCGCCACCACTGCCCAGCTCAAGGCCTATCTCGGCAACTTGCGCCATCCGATCGAGCTCGTCGCCAGCCTCGACGAGCAAGCGAAGAGCAATGACACTCGCAGCCTCGTCGAAGAGATCGCCGCGCTGTCCGACAAGGTTTCGGCCCGCTTCGATGGCACCGATGAGCGCAAGCCCAGCTTCGCCATCGGCAAGCCGGGGGAGGGCGCCCGCGTGCGCTTCGCCGGTCTCCCGCTTGGGCACGAGTTCACCTCGCTGATCCTCGCGCTGCTTCATGTCGGCGGCCACCCGCCGAAGGAAGAGGCAGATCTGCTCGAAACCGTGCGCGGCCTCGAAGGCCCGCTGCACTTCGAGACATTCTTCTCGCTCACCTGCCAGAATTGCCCTGACGTCGTGCAGGCGCTCAACATCATGGCCGCGCTCAATCCTGCGGTCACGCATGTCGCCATAGACGGCGCGCTGTTCCAGGACGAGGTCGAGCGGCGCAAGATCATGGCCGTCCCGCAGGTTTTCCTCAACGGCGAACCCTTCGGCCAGGGCCGCATGGACCTCGCGCAGATCGTCGCCAAGATCGATACCGGCGCCGTCGCCCGCGCGGCCGAGAAGATCGCCGCCAAGGAGCCGTTCGACGTGCTGATCGTCGGCGGCGGCCCCGCCGGCGCTGCTGCGGCGATCTATGCCGCGCGCAAGGGCATCCGCACGGGCGTCGTCACCGAACGCTTCGGCGGGCAAGTGCTCGATACCATGGGCATCGAAAACTTCATCTCGGTCCAGCACACCGAAGGCCCGCGCCTCGTCGCGCAGCTCGAACAGCACGTCAAAGACTACGATGTCGACGTGATGAACCTGCAGAAGGCGGTCGGCCTGAAGCCGGCCAATGGCGATGGCCTTGCCACTGTCGAGCTGGAAAGCGGCGCCAGCCTGCGGGCGAAGACCGTGATCCTGTCCACCGGCGCGCGCTGGCGGCAGATCGGCGTGCCGGGCGAGGACGAATACCGCAACAAGGGCGTCGCCTATTGCCCGCACTGCGATGGGCCGCTCTACAAGGGCAAGCGCACGGCTGTGATCGGTGGCGGCAACTCGGGCGTCGAGGCTGCCATCGACCTCGCCGGCATCGTCGCCCATGTCACGCTAATCGAATTCGACAGCGAGCTGCGCGCCGACGCGGTGCTGCAGAAGAAGCTGCGCAGCCTGCCCAATGTCACCGTCATCACCTCGGCGCTCACCACAGAAGTGACGGGCGACGGCGAGAAGGTCACTGGTCTCGTGTACCGCGACCGTATCACCGATGAGGTTCACACGGTCGCGCTCGAAGGCATCTTCGTGCAGATCGGCCTCGTCCCCAACACCGAATGGCTCCACGGCGCGCTCGCCATGACCAACCGGGGC
>CANCET010000101.1 GCA_947375105.1 Sphingomonadaceae bacterium | reverse complement strand
CTGGTGATCGTTGCCGATGGCGATGTGACGCTGGAAAACACCATCGTGGCGGATTCGCTCAAGGTGTCGGTGACCGGCGATCTTGAACTGTCTCACTCGATCACGTTGCGTTCGCCCACCGGGCATACCGCCTCGACGCTGAACGCAGGCGGCGAAGTCACGCTGGGCGATGATGCGGTGATCAGCGGCACACCGGCGAGCGTCCTGACGATCAGCGGTGCCAGCATCACCTTCGCCCCATCCTCGACCATCCGCGGGATCGATACGCGGATCACCGCGACCAGCGGCGGCGTTACGCTCGGCAGGATCGACGGCGGCGCGCTGACAGTCCGTGCGCCGGGCGACATCGCGCTCGGCAGCCTGTCCGCAGGGGCCGCGCATATCACATCGGTGCGCGGCAATATCGATTTCGGCGGTCCTGTGCGTATTTCCGCGCCGGACACTGCCGCGAGAAGTGCTTCGCCGCTGGCGGGTGGCGCTGACGGACAGCTTGTCGCCCGCGCCGACGGGACCATCACCATCGCTGCGCTGATGGCTGCCGATGGCGGCATCTCGCTCGCGGCCCGGTCGATCTTGACCACCGGTACGGGCAGCATCATCGAGCGCACCGCTGCCGGCGCGCCGATCGTGCTGCGCGGCGATACCATCGCGCTCACGTTCGCCGATCCCGCTGACGGCAACCAGCCTGTCAGCCTCAGTCTCGCAGGCTACACTGCAGCAGCAGCGCGCACGGCCACGTTGCTATTCCGCACCCCGCGTCCGATCGATTTCACGCAGCTCAGGGTCCTGCGCCTGCGGCTCGATGCGAACGGCGCGGTGCGCTATGCGCCGTGGAGCGAATGCAGCCGGCTGCCGGTTGCGGCAGGGAACTGGCTGGCGCTCGGCGGCGGACCGGCCGGGCGCTGCGTCCAGCCGCCCGCGCTCGATCCGGTTCCGCCCACGCCGATCGAACCACATCCCTCCACTCTCTCGCAGCGGTGAACGCCATGCTCTCACGCTCAGGCAGCCGATTCGCGGCGCTCGCGTTCATCGCACTCGCAGGCGCCGCGGGGCCGACGTGTGCCGCAGCGGCGCCGCCCCTGCTGGCGCCCGGGCTCGATCCCGGCCTCATCAACGAAAGTCTGCGCCGCCAATTCGAGCTCCAGCGCCCGGATGCGCCGCCGCCACAGGGTTCGGTCAGCGTGGATGCGCCTGCGCCGGATGGACCGGGCGTTGCCAGCGGCTCGTTGCGCTTCGCGCTCAAGGCGGTCCGCTTTGATCCAAGCCATTATCTCGGCGAACAGACGCTGGCCGCGCTGGCCCGTCCGCTCGAAGGGCGCGAGGTCGGGATCGACGAGCTCAAGGCTCTCGTGATGCGCATCAACGCGCTCTACACGGCGCGCGGCCTTGCGACCGCACGCGCAGTGCTGGCGCCCCAGTCTATCGAAGACGGCACGGTGGTGGTCCGGCTGATCGAGGGCCGGCTGAACAGGATCGCGGTGAAAGGCGGCAGCACGCGCAGCCAGAACCACGCCCGCGCCGCGCTGCAACTGGACAGCGGGACGTATGCCGATCCGCGTGATCTGGAAGCGCGGCTGCGCTTGTTCAACCGCGAAAACGATGCGCACCTCCGGGCGGCGCTCAGTGCGGGTGAAAACCTCGGCCAGACCGATCTCGAGCTTCAGCTGGTCGAACCGCCGCGTCTGGGGCTGGAAGTCTTTGCCGATAACAACGGCTATCGATCGACCGGCCGCTGGGAAGAAGGCGCCATCCTGCGCGCCTTCCGCCTGCTTGGCGGAGCCGACCGCGCTTCGCTGGTTGCGGTGCGCTCGCCCGGGGTGCGCTCGCTTTCCGGGGCCTGGTCCACGCCGGTGGGATCATCGGCACGCTTCGGGTTGACCGGTTCCTGGGGGCAGACAACTATCGCCCGGTCGAGCACCAATCCGCTCGACATCCGCGGGCGTTCGAACACCGTAGGCGCCGACCTTGCGCTGTCGTTGGTCAATCGCAATGCTTTCGCGCTGCATCTCGACAATACGCTGAGCGTGACGCAATCCGATACCCGGATCAGCGGCCAGCGGGTGGTCGACAACCAGGTTGTGACAGGCGCGCTGGCGCTATTGTTCGACCTCACGACCACCCGCCTGATTGGCTCGGGCCATGTCGAGGCGGCGTACAGCACGGTTCGCGAACAGGTTTCGGGCACGTCCTCGCGGCCGGTGATCCTGCGCGGGGACATGCAATTCTCCCGTGCGCTGGGCGGCCATGGCGCGTGGCTGAAGCTGCGCGGGGATGGCCAGCTTTCGTGCGATGGCGCCCTGCCGGGCCTGCTCCAGTACCAGATCGGCGGTGCCCGTTCGGCACGCGCCCTTGATCCGGGTACGGCGGCGGGAGACAGCGGCTACACCGTTGCGCTGGAAGCCGGGCAGAGCAAATCCCTCGGGCGCAGTGCACTCGATGTCTCGCTGTTCGTCGATCACGCCGCCGCGTTTGCTCACGGACAAGCGGCAGAGAGTGCGACGGACATCGGCACGGCGCTGGCAATTTCCCTCTCGAACCGGATCAGTGTTCGCGGCCAGTACGCCTGGGCGGTCGATCATCACGGCGCGCAAGGCTTGCCCAAGCGCGGCTATGTTTCCGTTTCGGCGCGCTTCTGAACCTCTGCCGGAAAGCCGCATCCCGCCGTCTGCCTAGGCCCCGGTCCAGCCGCCCCCCAGCGCGAGGTATAGTTGCACGCGCGCGGTGAGCGCATCGGACTGCAGGCTGACCAGCGCGAGATCGGCATTCAGCAAACCGCGCTGCGCATCGAGCTGTTCGAGATAGCCGGAGTAGCCTGCGCGGTAGCGGTTGGTGGCGAGGCGCAAGGCCTCGGCCACGGTATCGCGCTGGTGGCGGGCAAGCGCGATCTGGTCGTCCGCCGCGGTGATGGCGGCCAGCGCGTCCTCCACTTCGCGGAAACTTTGCAGCACCGCGCGGCGATAGGCGAATGCCGCCTGATCGCGCTGCCCGGCGGCGGCTTCGACCCCGGCGCGCAAGCGGCCCCCTTCAAAGATCGGCGCGAGCGCGCTGCCGCCAGCCTGCCACAGCGTGAGCGGGTTCGCGAGCAGGCTCGAGATCGCCAGACCGCCGCTCGCGCTGAGGCGGAGCTGCGGCAGAAAGCGCTTGCGGGCCGCGTTCAGCGCCGCATCGGTCGCGGCAAGCTGGTCGGCTGCCTGCGCAATGTCCGGGCGGCGGTCGAGCAGGGCGGAGGGCAGCCCGGCTGGCACCTGCGGCATCGCCAGCGCGGCCAACGCTGCGCCGCGCGGGATGGGGTGCGGGGGCTCGCCAGTCAACTGGCACAAGCTGTCTTCGCTGCGCCGTATCGCGGCCTCGATTTGCGGAATGATCTGCGCCGTCGCATCGTATTCCGCGCGGGCCTGTTGCAGTTCCAGCTTCGGCGAATAACCGGCATGGTCGCGCGATTCAGCGATCCGCATCGATTCCCCGCGCGCGGCGAGCGTGCTGCGCGCCACTTGCAGCCGGGCATCAAGGCCAAGCAGCGCGATGTACTGGCTGGCGACGGCGCCGGAAATGGCGAGGCGCACCCTGTCATGCGCGGCCTGACTGGCGAGGTATGCCTGCCGCGAAGCTTTCACGGAATCGGCGAGCCGTCCGAACAGATCGACCTCGTAGCCCGCAACCACCTGAGGTTGCAGGAAATCCTGATTGAGCCCCGCCCCGAAGGCGCTGACGGTTCGCGAGTGCCCGCCTGCCGCACCAGCATCGAGCGTGGGGAGCAGCTGCGCGCGCGCGAACGCCACGTTGGCCCGCGCCTCGCGTACCCGCCCCGCGGCAATCGCGATATCCGGATTGTTGGCAATCGCCTGCTCGACCAGCCCGGTCAGCACCGGATCGCCAAACCCTTCCCACCACCGCGCATTGGCAGGCTCGGCGCTCTGGTCTGCGTGTCCCCGCCATGCAGCGGGCGGTGCCAGCGGCGGCACGGCTGTCGGCGCGACATGTGCGGCGCAGGCGCCCAGCAGCAACGCCGGGATCAACGGCAAGCGACGCAGGCTCATTGCTTCCCTCCGCGCGTATCGACCGTCACTTCGACCGACATGCCCGGGCGCAATCGCCGTGCCTCTGCCTGACCGGGATCGACCGCGATGCGCACCGCGATCCGCTGGGCCACCTTCACGAAATTGCCGGTCGCGTTATCAGGCTTGAGGACGGCGAACTCGGAACCGGCGGCGGGGGAGATGTTCTGGACCCGACCTGTGAGTGAGGCACCCCCCAGCGCATCGACGCGGAACCGTGCCGGCTGGCCGATCACCATGCCATGCGTCTGGGCTTCCTTGAAGTTGGCCAGAACCCACACATCGTGCGGCACCAGAAACACCAGCTGCGTTCCCGGCGTGACATAGGCGCCGTTGCGCACGCCGATTTCCGAAAGCTGGCCGTCCACGGGGGCGCGGATCACCGTGTTGTCGAGATCGATCTGCGCGAGCCGCATTTGCGCGCGCGCGGCATCGACCGCAGCGCGCAGGCCTTCGCGGCCCACGATCACGGTGCGCACGTCCTGCGTGCCGATGGCGCGGCCTGCCTGTGCCTGCCGGACGCCGGCCTCGGCTGCGGTGAGCGCAGCCCGGGTCTGATCGCGCTCGCGCTCGGAGATCGAGCCATCGGCGACGAGCGCATCGGCGCGCTTCATGTCGGCCTGCGCGCGCACAAGTTGCGCACGCGCGTTGGCGATTCCGGCGTCCTGGCTCATCGTCGCCGTCTCGCGCGAGCGTTGGGCCTGCGCGGAATTGGCAAGCGCTGCCTCCTGCGCCGCGACATTGGCCTCCGCCTGCTGGACCCGGGCCCGGTAGATGCGGTCGTCGATGGTGGCGATGATCTGCCCCGCCTTGACCTCGGCAAAGTCCTGTACCGGCACCGAGGTGACATAGCCGCTGACCTGCGGGCTGATGATGGTGACCCGGCCGCGCACATAGGCGTTGTCGGTTGCTTCGGTGATGCCCGCAAACGGCGGCAGCTGCCAGGCATAGAGCAGGGCAAGCACGGCAAGCACGGCCACGGTGATGATCGCGATCACCGTTATCCGCGACTTCTCGGGCGGACGCCATCCTTGTGGCGGCGTGCCTGCCACTTGCGGATCGGCGGCCGTATCAGGCGCCGGATTGGCGGACATTTCACTCATGGTCGAAGCCTCATGATCCGGGGTCGGCCGCCGCCGCGCCAGCCTGCGCCATTCTCTGCTGGAGTTGAACGACCGGGGATGGCTCGCGGCGGCGCCAGATCGACAGACGGATCGCGATGCCCCAGGCCTCGGTTATCAAGGCCAGCACGCCGACGAGCAGGAAAACGTCGTTGAAGGCAAGGATGTTGGCCTCACGCGAAACCTGCTGCGCGAGCAGCGCGCCGCCCGCAGCGGCGCGATAGACCGCATCGCCCTGCGTCGGCACAAGCACGCCGGCACTCGCCCGCATGCGTGCTGCAACGAGCGGATCGGTCATCACGATCGACTGAACCAGTTCATGCGAATGGTATTTTTCGCGCGCGATCTGGAAGGTGCCGAGCAGCGCGCTGCCGGCAAGGCCGCCCATGCTCTGGCTCATCGCGAACACGACGACGAAGCTGATGAAGTGTTTGGGGCCCGCCAGCAGCGTGCGCGCGATGCCGATCACCATGGCCTGCGCCAGAAACAGCAAGGATGCGAAGCCGATCAGCGCCTGGCTGATGTAGAAGTTCTCGGGCCGCGTCAGGTTGGTGGCCGATGCATCCATGAACGCTCCCGCCGCGATGAGCAGTACGGCAAAGTTGATCGGCCCGGCCAGCCGGTCCGGCCGGAAGGTCAGGACGGCTGCCCCGAGGCCTGCCAGCGATGCGGCCACCACGATCAGGTTCAGCGTGACCATCTGGTCGTTGGTCATCCCGACCACGGTAAGCAGGCCGACCGAGCCGAAGGCCTGTTCGGAGAGCAGGATGCGGATCGACGTCGCCACGAGAATGAGCCGCAGGAGTTCGCGCGTGCCAAGCCAGCGGGTGTTGATGAGCGGGTTGGCGCGCAAGTGTTCGATCACGATGGCCGCCGCGATCAGGATGGCGCTGGCGGCCAGCGCAATCCCCATCCACGGTCGCTCGGTCCACCATTCGATGCGCCCTTCCGAAAGCACTGCAACAAGCAGCGCGGTGCCGGGGGCAAACAAGGCGAAGGTCAGGAGATCGAGCGGTTCGAAGACCTTCTCCCGGTCACTCGGCGGCAGCGGCAGCGCCATCACGGCGGCCAGCGTCGCCAGCGCCAGCCCCAGCTCGAACCAGTAGAGCATGTGCCAGTCCCCCCAATCGAGGAGGTGCGGCGAAAGCGCCCGCGCCAGCGGGGTGGCCAGTTGCGGCACGCTGATGCCGATCATCACACCGGCCAACCGCTTGGGTGCCGGCATGCTTTGCATGAAATAGAGAATGGTCAGCGTCGAAAGGCCGCTGGCCGCGATGCCGCTGACCGCGCGCACCGCCACGGCCGACCAGAAATCGTGCGCGAACAAGTGGAGCACGGTGGTCAGTGCGTAGGCCGCGAGCATGTAGCGGATGAATGGCTGCAACCCGAACTGCTGCCGGTATTTCACCAGCAGGAGGTTCGCCGAGATATTGGTCATGAAATAAGCCGCGGTCAGCCAGGTCGCCTCGTCGCTGTAGAGGCCCAGGGATCCTTGCGCGAAGTTGAGGTTCACGAGCGTCAGGGCATTGCCAAGGCCGCCCGTCAGGCCAACCAGCGCGCCGATTGCGAAATAGCGGCGGCGGCGTCCCGGTGGATGATCCGGGTTCGCCGGAGAGCCGGGCAGGGTGGGCCGTTCGTGCGGCTTGAACACATATTCGGCGGGAGGGGGCATCAAACGTCTCGATGCGGATGTGCCGGTTTTGCGCCTGTCATGCGCGCCAATAGGCATTGGCGGCGGCGATCGTCTGGAAGTTGACCGGCTGCGGCGTCTCGGTCGTCCATGTTTCGAGCCATGCAGTCATGATCGATTCCCTTCGATGGACGTAAAAACGAAGTGTTGCCGATGCTTGCATGCAGCGCGGCATGCAGCGGAACTTTTACTGTATTTCTAGGATCTTGGCTTCTGCAAAATCAGCTGGACCAGTCGGGGAAGGATAAGGGCTGAATTGCCAAGCCGATCCAACGGCGCGCGAAAGAAAGGCCGTCCGATGGCTCCGGGAATGATGAACCGGCGGCAGCGCCGGCTGCGACTTCTCTGGATCATGGCAACACTCGCGAAGCTCTTGCGCTGCCCCGCAGTCAAGCTTCATCCGCACCAATGATTACCCTAGGTATTCGGTCCTTCGGACACGCCTGGTGGTTGCCAACGGAGCGCGGTGAACCCAAGAACGCCGGTGTCCTGCGGACAGTCCTGTCGGAATAGGAGATTGACCGATGCAAGTGTCCGACCACCGCGTTGCGTTGCAGGATGGCGCGGTATTTGTCCGCTCGTGGCTGCCGGCCGCAGCGGATGGCGGTGCGGCCATCCTGCTGTTCCATGATTCGCTCGGATCAGTGGAACTGTGGCGTGATTTCCCCGCGCTGCTCGCCGGAGCCACAGGCAGGCAGGTGGCGGCGTATGATCGCCTCGGCTTCGGGCAATCTGCCGCGCACCCGGGGCGGCTCTCTGCCGATTTTATCGGGCAAGAGGCGCAAACCGCGGTGCCGGCGATCTGCTCGGCCCTCGCGCTCACCCGGCTGGTGGTGTTCGGCCACAGCGTGGGCGGGGCGATGGCAGTGGCGACCGCTGCAGCGCGGCCCGGCCTGTGCGAGGCGGTGGTGACCGTCGCGGCGCAGGCGTTTGTGGAGGACAGGACAATCGCCGGGATCGAGGCGGCCAAGGCCGCCTTCGCCGCGCCAGACCAGTTTTCGCGGCTCACCCGCTATCACGGCGACAATGCGCGATGGGTGCTCGATGCCTGGACCGAAACATGGCTGTCGTCCGAATTTGCAGGGTGGGGGCTCGACGATGACCTGCGGGCGCTGCGCTGCCCCCTGCTGGCGATCCACGGCGATGCGGACGAATACGGTTCGCCGGCTCATCCCGAGAGGATTTCAGGGCTCGCGGGTGGCGGGGGAGCCATGGCGATGATCGAAAACTGCGGGCACGTCCCGCACCGGGAGCACCCGCAGCAGGTGATTGCGCTCGTTCAGCGCTTCCTCAGCGCCAGTGTCTGATGAAGGTGCGGCTGATGAAGGTAGTGCATAGGCGCTTGCCATAGCCCCATTTCCGGCGGAGACTTGCGCCCATGGGATCCATCAATCTGCGCGTGTCGCTGTTCGGCCTGCTCTGTGCATTCGGCGTGGCCGCCTCATCGCTTCAGGCTGGCCTGCCGGAATTTCCTGCGGCCACGCACCCGGTCGCGGGTGAGCAATGGCCTTATGTCGGCGGGGATCCGGCGGGCACGTGGTTCTCCTCGCTCGCAGATATCAACGACAGCAACGCGGGCCAGCTCGGCTTTGCCTGGGCCTATGACATGGGCACCGAGCGCGGGCAGGAAGCGACGCCGCTCGTCATCGACGGGGTAATGTATACCTCGGGCGTCTGGGGCATCGTCTATGCGCTGGACGCGGTGACGGGGCAGGTGCTGTGGACCTTCCATCCCGGCATCGATCCAGCCTCGGCCCGCAATGCCTGCTGCGATACGGTGAACCGCGGCGTCGCGGTGCGCGACGGGGTTGTGTTCGTCGCCAGCGAGGACGGGCGGCTCCATGCGCTCGATGCGAAGACCGGCGCGGAGAAGTGGACGGCGGACACGATCATCGGCCGGGGCAAGAGCAGCTATACCTACGCTTCGACCGGCGCGGTGCTGCTGACCAGCGATTCGGTGGTGATCGGCAATTCCGGCGCCGATCTCGGCGATGGATCGACGCGCGGTTATATCTCGGCGTGGGACATCAAGACCGGCGCATTCAAGTGGCGCTTCTTCACGGTGCCGCCCGCGCCGGGCCAGCCGTTCGAACATCCCGAACTGGAGATGGCGGCGAAATCGTGGGGGCCGGACCACGATGGCCGCTATCAGAACGGCGGCACGGTGTGGGACGGCCTCTCGTATGATGCCGAGACCGACCAGATCGTGTTCGGCACGGCCAATGCCTCGCCCTATTCGCGCGCGAAAAGCGCTGCCGAGCGGCATGACGACTTGTTCAACGCCTCGATCATCGCGGTCAACGCGCGGACGGGCCGGATGAACTGGTACTATCAGGAAACCCCCGGCGATGCCTGGGACTATGACGCGGTGCAGAAGCTCGTGTTCGCCAACCTGCCCTTCGGCGGGGAACGCCGCCGCGTGGTGATGCAGGCATCGAAGAACGGCTTTTTCTACACGCTCGATCTCAAGACCGGCAAATTGCTGGCGGCCGATCCGTTCTCCTACGTCAACTGGGCGAAGGGCGTGGATCTTGCCACGGGCCGTCCGCAGTTCACCGAAATCGCCGACTATTCGGCCAAGCCCAAGAACGTCTATCCGTCGTGGGCCGGGGCGCACACGTGGAACCCCATGTCGTTCAGTCCCGGCACGGGGCTTGTTTATATCCCGACGGTCGATCAGCCCAATGTCATGGTCAACCTCGCCGCCAACAAGGGCAAGCTCGACCACCTCGAAGGCTTCTTCAACGCTAACGGGATCATTCCCGATGATACCTACGACGAGGCGACGCTGACGCGGTTGTTCGGTCCGCTGCCAACCAAGGCCGAATTGCAGCAGGAACGCGGCAAGACCAGCCTGGTGCGCGAAGTGCTGAAAGCGTGGGATCCGGTGGCGCGCAAGGTGGTGTGGGAGCAGGTCACGTCCGAGGGCAACCGCGGGTATGATGGCGGCGTGCTCTCGACCGCAGGCAATATCGTGGTGCAGGGGCGCGGCGATGGCACATTGCGCGTGTATAACGCGGCCACCGGCACGCAGTTGGCCTCGATCCAGACGGGATCGCACATCATGGCCGCGCCGATGACTTACCGCATCGGCGGCGTGCAATACATCGCGGTGCAAGCCGGCTATGGCGGGGTCGGCATCAGCTATCCGCTGACCCCGGTGGATATCGCCTACCGCAACCGCAACACCAACCGCATTCTGGTGTTCAAGCTGGGCGGCGGACCCGTGCCGCAGCCCGATCTGCGCCCCGATCCGCTCACGTATCCCAAGCCCCCGATGCAGCGCGCCACTGCGGCGATGATCGCGCATGGCGAGGCCAAGTTCACCGAATTCTGTTCGCGCTGCCACATGTTCGGCCCCGGCGTGACCCCCGACCTGTCGCGCCTGCCGCCCGAAATTCACGGCATGTTCGGCGATATCGTGCTGAAGGGGGCGCTGGCGGGCAACGGCATGGCGCCGATGGGGGATATGGTCAGCAAGTATGACGTGAACGCGATCCACGCCTATCTCATCAACCAGCAGCGGCTGGGTTGGGAAGCGCAGAACCGCAAGGTCAAGGCCAACTGAGCCCCGTAAACCAAGGCAAGTTGCCACCCGCACGTGTCTCGCATTGGCTGTTCAGCTAGCAGCGGACGAGGCCATCTGCTGCTATCCCGTCTGCACAACCGCCGACGGGATAGAGTCCAAGTTGCCGCCAAGAACCAGAACGGAATTCCATGAATCCCAGCGTGCCCGATCTTCAATCTGATACGACACCCGGCCGTCTGGAGCGGGTCACTTCGCGCGACGGGCTGGTCCTCGTCGCCGACGATCACGGGCCGCTGGGTGCTCCGGCGGTGGTCCTCCTCCACGGGGGCGGGCAGACCCGGCACAGCTGGTCCGGCGCTGCACGGGTCCTCGCGCAGCGCGGCTACCGGGTCATCAATTTCGATGCGCGCGGCCATGGTGACAGCGAATGGTCGCCAGCCGGTGCATATTCGCTCGATGACCGCGTCGCCGATCTTGAGGCGATCGTCCGGCAGCTCGATCAACCCTTCGCGCTGGTCGGCGCTTCATTGGGCGGCGCAACCTCCATTCACGCTGTCGCTCTTGCCATGCGCCCGGCCGCGCTGGTGCTGGTCGATATCGTGCCGCATCCGGAACCGGAAGGGATCAGCCGCATCGTCGGCTTCATGCGCGGGCATCCGAACGGGTTCGCCACGCTCGACGAAGCAGCGGACGCTGTTGCGGCCTACAATCCGGATCGTCCCCGTCCGCGTGACCCGAGCGGCCTGCTGCGCAATCTGCGCCGGCGCGAGGACGGGCGGCTCTATTGGCACTGGGATCCCCGCATCGTCGCGTCACGCCCGCAGGATCTTCACGCCATCGTGCAGGAATCCGCGACCGCACTGCCGCAGACCGGCATCCCGGTCCTGCTCGTCCGCGGCCTCAAGAGCGATGTCGTCAGTGACGCCGGCATCGCCGCTTTCCGCGCCATTCTGCCGGGGCTGGAAGTGGCCGACGTCGGCGGTGCCGGCCACATGGTTGCTGGCGATCGCAACGATGCCTTCAACAGCTC
>CANCET010000100.1 GCA_947375105.1 Sphingomonadaceae bacterium | reverse complement strand
GCGCCCGCCGAAACGAACCACTGCTCGCGCTCGAAGCGCGTCATCACCAGCTTGTCCTGCGTGCCCGCCTTGCCGTTCGGCGCAAACAGCCGCGCGGCATTGCGATAGCGCCCGTCCGCGTCCAGCCGTGGCAGGCTGGCCGCCAGAATGTGCAGGCCAAACCGCGCCGCAAGCGCGGCATGCAGCGCATCAACCTGGGGCACCAGCGCCGCAACGCTCGCCAGCGATCCCGCAAGATCGCCCATCGTCGCAGGCTCAAGGCTCGCCAGTTCCATTGCGCCATATTCGGGAAACACCGCCAGCGCAGCACCACCCGCAGCAGCCTCTGCCACCCAGCGCGTCAACTTGGTTTCATAGGCATCCCAATCGGTCAGCTGCTCGATCGGATACTGCGCGGCGGCGATGGTATAGCGGGTCATCTCACCAGCTCCTCAGCCAATATTGCATCGCCTTCAGGCTCTCGCCTTCCTCGCCATGCTCCTTCCAGCCGAGTTCGGTCACCAGCCCCGGCACCGGGGCATAACCGCGCTTGGTCCAGAACACATCGTGCGGCACATAGCCTGTGGGCCGCGCCGGATGGTCCTCGGGCCGGATCACCGCCGCAAAGCACGCCGCGTTAGCCCCGCACGCCCGCGCCTGCGCCTCGCGGTGATCGAAAAACGCATGGCCCACACCCAGCCCGCGATATTCGGGCAGCAGCACGCTTTCGCCAAAGTAGAACAGCCGGGCCACATCCAGCCCGCGCGCGGCGAAGGGCTCGCGAAATTCGGCCTTCTGGTGGATCATCGGTGCCGCCGTCGCCGCGCCGACAATGCGGTCCCCGTCGAACGCCGCGACCAGCACAGCATCCGCCGCCGCTGCATATTCGGCGAGATATTCGGCCTCATAGGCCGCATCGCCGTCATACAGATAGGGATAGGCCGCAAACACCGTGATGCGCAGCGCCGCCAGATCACCCAGCGCCGCGCCCACTTCCGCACCGGTCAACGGGCGGACAGCAATGCTCATCCCCAAAGCCTCATGCCCAAAGCCTCATCCAACAACCTGTGCAGTCCAGTCGGCCAGGTTGTAATACATCGTCAGCCGCGTGATCCGCCCACCGTCCACCGCGATGAACGCGCCTGCCGGCAGCACATAAGTCTGGCCAGTGGCTTCGGGCAGCCCCTCGTCCGTCGCGAGATAGGCCCCGTGCACCACAAACTCGGCCGCCGCCCGCGTGCCGTCGTCGCTCGCCATGATGACGATGTCCTCGAGCCGCTCCTCGTAGCAGCGCTCCATATGGCCAAGGAACGCGGCGAACTGGTCCTTGCCCACCACACGCTCGCCCTGGTTCACATCATGCGCGACGTCATCCGCCAGGCAATCGAGCATCCCCTGCCAGTCGCCCGCGTTGAACGCAGCGTAATAGCGGGTCAGCAGGGCAATTGTTTCGGCACGGGGCATGGGGTGATCTCCTTCTGCGCGGCGCTTCTAGCGAGGCTGGAGGTAATGCACCACATTACAAAAACGCAAAACGGCCGCCGGTCCTCCCCATTTTTCCCGAAGGGACAAATGGGGAGGCAGCAACTCCAAGGGCTGATGGAGGGGTATTATCCGAACAGCTTCGCCGCCGTCGTCGCCACGCGCGCGCCCAGATAGCGTGCGCCTTCCAGGTCGGTCTCGCTGGGCTGGCGGCTGCCATCGCCGCCCGCCACCGTGGTCGCACCATAAGGCGCACCGCCCACCACTTCGTCATGCCGCATCTGGCCCTGATAGCCATAATCAAGGCCGACGATGGTCATGCCAAAGTGCAGCAGGTTGGTGATCACCGAGAACAGCGTGGTTTCCTGCCCGCCGTGCTGGGTCCCGGTCGAAACGAACGCCGCGCCAACCTTCCCGTTGAGCGCGCCGCGCGCCCACAGCCCGCCGGCCTGATCGAGGAATGCCGCCATCTGGCTCGAAATCCGGCCAAAGCGCGTGCCGGTGCCCACAACGATCGCGTCGTAATGCTCCAGCTCCGCCACCGTGGCGATCGGCGCTGCCTGATCCAGCTTGAAATGCGCCTTTTGCGCGGCCTCTAGCGGCACCGTCTCGGGCACGCGCTTCACGTCCACTTCGGCGCCCGCGCCGCGAGCACCTTCGGCGATTGCATGCGCCATCGTTTCGATGTGGCCATAAGCCGAATGATAGAGAACCAGAACCTTTGCCATCGCACGAACTCCTTTTCCTGCGCGGAGGAACGCCGAATCGCGCCCGGCCCCGCTGCCTGATGTCGCTTTTAGTGCGCGGCAATGGTGCGGTTCAGCCGGATAAAATCGTGTTCATTATTCGATTATATCGAAGAAATGCGTCCGCTTGCCTGCATTTGCGCTGCAACGCGTTTTGTCCTAAGGGCCGTGGCAATAGCCCCGGTCCTGCGCAGGCATCGCCCCCCGCGATTTCCCCGCCACGCCGGGGCTTTTGATTTACCGTTGAGGCCTTATCTTCGCCCCAGCGCCAAAGAAAGAATCGCCCATGTCCCGTCGCCGCCAGATCTACGAAGGCAAGGCCAAGATCCTCTACGAAGGCCCCGAACCCGGCACGATCATCCAGTACTTCAAGGATGATGCCACGGCCTTCAACGCGCAGAAGCGCGGCACGATCAACGGCAAGGGCGTGATCAACAACCGCATCAGCGAGTATGTGTTCACCCGCCTCGCGCACATCGGCATCCCCACGCACTTCATCCGCCGCCTCAACATGCGCGAACAGCTCGTGCGGCAGGTCGAGATCATTCCGATCGAAGTCGTCGTGCGCAATGTCGCCGCCGGCTCGATCAGCAAGCGCCTCGGCATCGAGGAGGGCGAACCGCTGCCCCACACCCTGATCGAATACTACTACAAGGACGACGCGCTGGGCGATCCGATGATCGCCGAAGAGCATATCGCCTGCTTCGGCTGGGCCAGCAACGAGGAGATGCAGGACATCTCCAGCATGGCTATCCGCGTGAACGATTTCCTCGTCGGCCTGTTCGCCGCGATCAACATCCGCCTCGTCGATTTCAAGCTCGAATTCGGCCGCATCTGGGATGGCGACTACAGCCGCGTGATCCTCGCGGACGAGATCAGCCCCGATGGCTGCCGCCTGTGGGACATGACCACGGGCGAAAAGCTCGACAAGGACCGCTTCCGCCGCGATCTCGGCGGTGAGGAAGAAGCCTACCAGGAAGTCGCCCGCCGCCTCGGCCTGCTCGAAAACGACGGCGGCCCCAGCGAAGTATTCGACCTCGGCGCCCACCGCAAGCTGCGCGGCAAGAAGTAAGCTCGCCTAGATCCTCCCCATTTTCACGAAGTGCAAATGGGGAGGTGGCAGCCGGAACGGCTGACGGAGGGGTATTCCCCGCCCCCCACCTACTCCACCACCGGCAGCGCGATATAGCTTCCGTCCGCGCCCCCAACGCTCACCTTCTGCGTGGCCTTCACATAATCTCCCGGCTTCGCGTCGATGATCGAGGGCACGAAGGTCTGCGGATTGCGGTCGTAGAGCGGGAACCAGCTTGACTGCACCTGCACCATGATCCGGTGCCCCGGCAGGAACACATGGTTCGCCTGCGGCAGTTCGAACACATACTCCAGCGGCGCGCCTGCCTTCAGCGGCCGCGCTTCGGCCAAGGTCTCGCGGAAGCGGCCACGGAAGATGTCCATGCCCACGGCCAGCTCGTATCCGCCCATCGCGCGGTCGCCCGGCACGGCATCAGGATAGACATCGATCAGCTTGACCACCCAGTCGCTGTCGGTTCCGCTGGTCGATGCCGTCAGGTGCACCACCGGCGCGCCCGCGATGGTCACCGGCTTGTCGAGCACCGGGCCAACGAAAGCCAGCACGTCCGGCCGCCCGGAAACCGCGCGCTGGTCGCCCGCCAGCCAGGTCGGCCACGGGTTCCCGTCATACCCTTCCTGCTGGTTGGGCCGCGGGTAATACGTGACGGGCTTGGCCGGATCGGAAACGTAGTCCACCGTCGCGGCGCCCGCTGCCGGCTCGAAGCCCAGCCCCTCGCCCGGCAGCAGATAAAGTTTCTTCGCTGCAGGGGCTGCAGGCCAGCCCGCCAGCCGCTGCCAATGCTTCGTCCCGCTCTGGAAAGCGGTCACCACCGGCACGTCCATCGGTTTGTCATAGAGGTAATGCGCGAGGAACGGCGCGAGCACGTTCATCCGCCACCACTTGCCGGTGTCCGCATCCCACTTCAGCGCGCCGAGCGTGTCCGCCGGTTCGATAGCCTGCCCGTGATACCACGGCCCAATCGAGAGGTGCAGCAGGCCGTCCTTGTCCTGCGGCTTCAGCGCCTTCCACACCGCCGGCGCGCCATAGATGTCCTCCTGATCCCACAGCGAATGGACCAGCATGGTCGGCACTTTCAGCGGTGCCTTGGCCAGCACCTTGTCCATCGCCTGTTCCTGCCAGAACCCGTCCCACGCCTGATGCGCCTTCAGCTTCTGCCAGAACGCGATCTGGTCCAGCCCCTGCGCGGTCGCCAGCGCGCCGGCCGAGCCATACTTCATGTAGTGCGCATAAGCGTCCGCCTCGGCCACTTCATACTTGTTGGCATTGTCGCGCGTGGCGATCTGCTCCCAGATGTAGCTGATGCCGATCTGGCGGAACGCGCCGTTGTGGAACCAGTCATCGCCGCGCCAACCATCGACCATCGGGTTCATCGGCACCGCGACTTTCAGCGCCGGATGCGGGTTCACCAGCGCGGCGAGCGCGGTGAAGCCGTCATAGCTGATCCCGATGATTCCCACCCGCCCGTTGCTTTCGGGCACGTTCTTCACCAGCCAGTCGATGGTGTCATAGGTGTCGGTCGCGTGGTCGGTTCTGGTCGGGTTGAGCGAGGTGCCGACAAACGGCCGGTTCATCACATAAGTGCCCTCGGAACCGTACTTGCCCCGCACGTCCTGCACCACGCGGATATAGCCGCCGCCGGTCACCACGTCCGGCGCGCTGTCGTATCCATCCAGCGCAACCGCCATGATCGGCGAGCCGTGCTGGCTGGTCATTTCCTCGGCGTTGTAGGGCGTGCGCGTCAGCAGCATCGCGGGCTTCTGGGCAGCGTCCTTTGCTCCCTTGGGGATCATGATGACGGTGTGCAGCTTCACCCCGTCGCGCATCGGGATATCGACCGCGCGCCGCTCATAGTCGCGCGCGGCCACCGGCTGTGTGATCGCCGCAGGCCGCTCGTCATAGACCGGGCCCTTGGCCGGTGCGGCAAATGCCGTACCCGCACTGGAAAGCAGCAGCCCCGCCAGAATCGCCGCGCGCATTTTCATCATTGGATCCCCTCGCCTCGAAGCCGCCAGCGTATCACTCCGCCAGTCGTTGCCAAGCGGCAACCTGACGGGAGGGGAAACAGGGCGAAACCGCACGCGTCCGTCATTGCGCATTCACCCGCCACCGGCCAAACACCGCAGCCGATGCCATTCCGCCTTCCCGCCCGCCTTCTCGCGCTCCTGCTGCTTGCGATCACCGGACTGCCGCTGGCCCCGGCGCCGCTCGCAGCGAAGCCGGCGGCGGGGGCATCTGCGCCAACGCCCGCCCCTGTCTGGGCATTCGAGCACAGCGACCTCGTACCTGATTCCGGCTATCGCTTTGGCCGCCTGCCCAATGGCCTGCGCTACATCGTCCGGCACAATGCCAGCCCCAAGGGCACCGCCGAAGTGCGGATGCAGATCGAGACCGGCTCGCTCGATGAAACGGACGCCGAGCGCGGCTTTGCCCACTTCGTCGAGCACATGGCGTTCAACGGCAGCAGCCACGTGCCCGAGGGCGAGATGGTCAAGCTGCTCGAACGCGAGGGCCTTGCCTTTGGCGCGGACACCAACGCGCAGACCTCGTTCGAATACACGATGTATACGCTGAGCCTCCCGCGCAACGATCCGAAGCTGCTCGATACGGCGCTCATGCTGATGCGCGAGACAGCGAGCGAACTGCGCTTCGCGCCCGCCGCGGTAGACCGCGAGCGCGGCGTCGTGCTCTCCGAACTGCGTGACGGGCAGGGCTATGCGCTCGATAACAGCAAGGACCAGATGGCGTTCCTCTACCCGGAAGCGCACTATCCGGACCGGCTGCCCATCGGCACGGTGGAATCTCTCAAAGGCGCAGGCGCGGCGGCGCTCAAGGCATTCTGGGCGCGGGAATACGTGCCGGGCAAGACCACCCTGATCGTGGTCGGCGATTTCGATGCGGATGCGATGGAGGCCGCGATCCGCAGCCATTTCGCCGATTGGCCGGCCCGCCCGCTGGCCCCGCGCCCGGATCAAGGAAGGGTCCTGCCCGATCAGCAGGGCACCGCGCGCATCTACCTCGATCCCGCCTTGTCCGAACGAGTCACCATCTCGCGCCACGGGCTGTGGCTGGATGAGCCCGATACCGCCGCGCAGCGCCGCACTACGCTCCTGCGCCAGATCGGCTACGGCGTGATCAACCGCCGCCTCCTCCGCCTCAGCCGCACTGTCCCGCCGCCATTTCGCGGCGCGGGGATCGGCACCAGCGGGGTATTCCACATCGGGCGCACCACCAACCTCGTGGTCGATACGGCCGATAACGGCTGGCGCGAGGGGCTGATTGCCGCCGCGCAGGTCTACCGCGAGGCGCTGGCCAAGGGCTTCACCGATGCCGAAGTCGCCGAACAAGTCGCCAATGTGCGCACCGGCATCGAAAACGCCGCCGCTTCTGCCGATACGCGCAGCAACGCCGCGCTCGTCGCCGCCGCGCTTGTATTCCTGCGCGAAGACAAAGTGCCGACCAGCCCCGCCTCGGTGCTCGAACGCTTCCGCCGCAACGAGGCTTCGCTCACCCCGGCTGCGGTCCTCGCCGCTTTGCGCGCCGACGCGATCCCGCTCGAAAACCCGCTGATCCGCTTTCAGGGCCGCACCCCGCCCACCAATGGGTTGGCAAATGGGGCGGCAAGCGGAGAGCCTGCCCTGCGCGCCGCATGGGACGAGGCGATGCGCGCGCCTGCCCGCATCCGCTTGCGCGCGCCCTCGGGCACATTCGCCTACACTGATTTCGGCCCCCCGGGCGCCATCGCCAGCGACGGCACCCGCGCAGACCTAGGCATCCGCCAGATCCGCTTCGCCAACGGCGTCCGCCTCAATCTCAAGCGCACCGATCTCGAAGCGGACCGCGTGCTTGTGCGCCTCTTCCTCGATGGCGGCGAATTGCTTGATACCAAGGAGCACCCGCTCGGCACCGAGATGATCGCGATGCTGCCCACAGGCGGGCTCGGCAAGCATAGCCAGGACGATCTGCAAACACTGCTCGCCGGCCGCTCGGTCGGCACCGGCATCGGCGCGGCGGGCGATACTTTCACGCTTGGCGCGGGCACCACGCGCCGCGATCTCGAACTGCAGCTTCAGCTCTTTGCCGCGCTGCTGACCGATCCCGGCTGGCGCGCGTCCGCCGATGTGATCTACCACCAGTCGATGACCAACTTCTTTGCCCGCCGCAATGCCACCCCGGGCATCGCGCTGGCGAACGAGCTTCCCGGCATCATCGCGGATGGCGATCCGCGCTTCAGCCTCCAGCCGCCCGAAGCCTACCAGCAGCTCACCATGGCGCAGCTCAAGGCCGCAGTTGGTGACCGGCTGACCCACGGCGCGATCGAACTGAGCCTCGTTGGCGATTTCGATCCCGATGCCGCCATCGCCATGGTCGCCCGCACTTTCGGCGCGCTCCCCCCGCGCGAGGCGGAGTTCCAGCCCTATGCCGACGCTCGCCAGCGCAGCTTCACGGCAAGCCGGGGCGTCACCATCATCCGGCACAAGGGCGAGGCCAATCAGGCCATCGTCCGCTACCTCTGGCCCACCACCGACGATAGCGATCCGGTCGTCACGCTCGGGCTCGAACTGCTGCAAAACGTCACCGGCATCGAAGTGCTAGACACCGTGCGCGAGGCGCTGGGCAAGGCCTATTCGCCGGGCGCCGCTTCCTCGGTCAGCCGCATCTGGCGCGGTTGGGGCACCTTCAGCATCACCGCCTCGGTCGATCTGGCAGATATCGCGGCCACCCGCGCCTCGATCGAGCACACGGTGGCCGATCTCGCAGCAAAGCCCGTCGAACCCGATGTCCTCGAACGCGCCCGCGCCCCGATGCGCGAGCAGCTCGCCAACTTGCTGAAGACCAACGCTGGCTGGCTCGCCCTCACCGACCGCGCGCAGTCCCAGCCGGATCGCATCGAACGCTACCAGCAGGCCCGCGCCCGCCTCGACGCACTCACTGGCGCCGATCTTGCGGCCCTCGCGAAACGCTACCTCGCGCTGGATCAGGCGGTCGTCGCGCTCGTCCTGCCCGAAGGTGCGCCGGCCCCTACCCGTTAGGACGCTGGCCTTCGGTTCAGCCCCGGCATAGGCTTGCGCTCAGCTTGCCAAGGACTAAGTCACCTGCCCGTCCTGTTTGCTGCCGCTCTCGCACTCATTCCCGCAGCGGCCCGCGCCGGCCACAGCGAGCTGGAAGTCCCGCCCGCCGATACGTTCCTCCTCGGCGGCGAGCAGACGGCGCAAATGGTCGTCTCAGGCCGCAACACCGGCCAGACCGGCGTCGTGATCCTCGCCAAGGCCAGCCCTGCCGAAGAGGCCGCCGAAACCGTGATCGCCACTGTCGCCCCCGGCGGCGAGTTCCGCCACGCCTACGCGCCCGGCGAGATCGCACTCATCCGCAACCAGTCCGCCAGCGAAACCGCCCGCTTCAGCGTCGATTTCACCGGCAGCGCCAGCAGCCTGTCCATGAGTTACGCCCTCCCCCAGAAGGACTGACGCTTCACGCCACTGTATCCTGATAGCGCCGCACTGCCACGAACCCCAGCAATGCCAGCATCCCCGCCAGCACGCCCATTTCGGGCAGCGCGTCCACCAGACCCCAGCCCTTCAGCATGATGCCTCGCACCAGACGGATGAAATGCGTTGTCGGCAGCACTTCGGCCAATGTCTGCGCCCAGCCCGGCATCCCGCGGAAGGGAAAGGCAAAACCTGATAGCAGCACCGAAGGCAGGATATAGAAGAAGCTCATCTGCATGGCCTGCAGCTGGCTCTGCGCCAGCGTCGATAGCGTGAAACCAAGGCCGAGGCTCGTCACCATGAACAGCAGGGTCGCCCCCAGCAGCAGCGGCAGCGGCCCGGCAAACGGCACCTGAAACAGGAACCGCGCCGCCAGCAGGATGACCGAAAGCTGCACCACGCCGATGCCAAGATAGGGCACGATCTTGCCCACCATCACCTCGAACGGACGCAGCGGCGTCGCCAACAGGTTCTCCATCGTCCCCTGCTCCACCTCGCGCGTCACCGATAGCGCGGTGAGCATCACCATCGTCATCGAAAGCACGATGGCGAGCAGCCCCGGCACCACGTTGTGGCTGGTGATCCCTTCCGGATTGTAGCTCCGGTGGATCACCAGATCGACCGGGCCCTGACTCTGGCCCCGCGCCGCAAGTGGCCCGATAAGGTCATGCCCCAGCGCCGTCGCCACCGCGTCTCCGATCGCGCCCAGCGCATTGCCGGTCGCGGCGGGATCAGTCGCATCGGCAGTCACCAGCAATTGCGGCCGCGTACCCCGCACCAGATCGCGCCCGAAGTCCGGAGGGATCGTGACCACGAACTGCACCTCGCCCCGCTGCAACATCGCCTCACCCGCGCCGGGGCTTTCCACCAGCTCGGTCACCTTGAAGTACGTCGTGTTGCGCAGCGCCGCGTCGATGGACCGGGCGAACACCGAATTGTCCCCCCGCTCGATCGCCATCGGCAATCCGCGCGGATCATTGTTGATGGCATAGCCGAAGATCATCAACTGCATGAGCGGCATCACCAGCATCATGCCCACCGTGCCGCGGTCGCGCAGCATCTGCCGCACTTCCTTGAACACCATCGCGCCGATGCGCTGGAGCGCGGTGGCGCTCACGCCAAAACCCTCATTGGCTCACCACCACCGAATTGTCCTCGGCCCCGCGCATCAGGTGGATGAACACGTCCTCCAGGCTCGGGCTCGCCTCGCGGAAGCTGATCGTCTCCGCCCACGGCGCCACCGCTTCATGCAGCGCGGCCATGTCCGGCCCGCAAACATGCAGCGCTGTGCCGAAGGGTGCCGCCATCGCCACCCCTGGCCGCGCCTCGATTGCCTTCGCCAGCCGGTCCGCGCCAGTCCCGTCGGGCAAATGGCCTTCGCCCAGCAGCGCTTTCAGGCCAGACCCGGCCACCACTTCGGCAATGCTCCCGCGCGCCAGCATCCGGCCATAGGCGATATAAGCGATCTCGTGGCACCGCTCGGCCTCGTCCATGTAGTGGGTCGAAACCAGCACGGTCATGCCGCCCGCCGCCAGATCGTGGATCTGTTCCCAGAACTCGCGCCGCGCCTGGGGGTCGACACCCGCCGTCGGCTCATCGAGCAGCAGGATCTCGGGATCGTGTAGCACGCACGCCGCGAGTGCCAGCCGCTGCTTCCAACCGCCCGAAAGCTTGCCGGCCAATTGGTCGCTGCGCGAGGTCAGCCCCAGCTTCTCCAGCGCCTCCGCCACCCGCTCGCCCCGCCGGTCGAGCCCATGGACCCGCGCGAAGAACTCCAGGTTCTCCGCAATCGTGAGGTCGGAAAACAGCCCGAACTTCTGCGTCATATAGCCCACGCGCGCCTTGATCGCGCTGCGCCGCGTGCGCAGGTCCTGCCCCAGCACGGTGCCCTCGCCGGCATCCGGAATCAGCAGCCCGCAGATCATCCGCAAGGTTGTCGTCTTGCCCGATCCGTTCGGCCCCAGAAACCCGCAGATCCGCCCCCGTGCCACGCCAAGGTCCACGGCATCGACCACGGTGCGCCCGCCAAACCGCTTGGTCAGCCCCCGCACATCGATCACCAATTCCTCCCCGAGCTTGTCTCGGGGAGGGGGACCGCCCGAAGGGGGGTGGAGGGGCAAATCCCCAACCATCAATCTGCCCTCACTGCCACCGGCAACCCCAGCGGCAAAGGCTCACCCGCAGGCAGCGCCGCCTCCACCATGAACACCAGCTTGGCCCGCGCATGTTCGCTGTAGATCACCGGCGGCGTGAACTCCGCGCGCGGCGCGATATAACGCACGGTCGCCGTCCGCTCCTTGCCGCACCCATCGCAGCTGAACCGCACCGCCTGCCCAGGATGCAGCCCCGCCACCTTGTCCTGCGGCACGAAGAAGCGGATCTTGCGCTTGTCGTCCGGGATGACCGACACCACCGGCTGGTTCGCCGGCACCCACTCGCCGGGATTGTAATAAGTCTGCTCGATCTGGCCGCTTGCGGGCGAGACGGGCGCTATCTCCTGCCTCCGCCGCGCCTCTGCCGCCAGCGCCGCCTTCGCGCCCTGAACCTGCGCCGCCGCCGCCGTCTGCTGCGCGCTGCGCCCAACGCTCAGCGCCCCGGCGCGCTGCTGCGCCTGCGCCTGCGCGACACTTGCCGCCGCGCTGTCGCGGGCGGCCCGCGCCGCATCCAGTTGA
>CANCET010000099.1 GCA_947375105.1 Sphingomonadaceae bacterium | reverse complement strand
CCGCTGATGGTCGCTGCCGTCACGTTTGTCGCGCCAGCCGAACCGTGGGCGGTGTTCATCTTCCTCGGCCACCAGATCGCCCGCAACGCCTTCGGTCATGCCGGGTTCGAGCTCGCCTGGCCCGGCTTCACCCGATCGCCCTGGACGGGCTGGCTGACGACCACAGTCCACCACGATCTCCACCACAGCGAAGGGCGCTACAACTTCGGGCTCTACTTCACTTGGTGGGACCGCTGGCTGGGCACCGAGCACCCGCGCTACCATGAGCGGTTCGCAGCGGTGGTGAACCGCCGCCGCGAAACAGCCGGGCAGGGAGGAGAGCCGGTGCATGGTGCTGCCCAGTCCTGACCCGGCCCGCCGGTCAGGCCAGCGCCGGAAGCGGTACAGCCAGCCCGCGAAGGGCAGCCCCGTTTCCGGCTCCGGACGCAGCGTGCTTCATGCTTCCATCACCTCGGCTTCGACCTCGACCTTCCATTCCGGACGAACGAAACCCGATACGATGAGCGTGGTCGTCGCAGGCCGCGCTGCCCCGAACCACTTGCCGTGGACCCGGGCAACCGCATCAAAATCGGCCCGGTCGGTGAGGTAGATGCAGGTCCGCACTGTGTCGGCGATATCGCCGCCAAGATCGGCAATCGCTTGCGCCACGATCTCGCAGCAGCGCTCCATCTGCGCCGCCGCATCGCCCGGCGTGCTCGCGCCATCGGGTTCGATCGGTGCCGTACCCGCCACCATGATCTGCTTTCCCGTGCGGATGGCACGGGAAAAGCCGATCACAGGCTCAAGCGGGGAGCCGCTGGAGACGCGTTCCTTCACCGCGCCTCACCCCATAGTCGGGATGACGAACGCGTTACCGCTGTCAGGCAGGCCATCGGGCCAGCGCTGGGTCACGGTCTTGACCTTGGTCCAGAACTTCACGCCTTCGACACCGTGCTGGTTGGTATCGCCGAAGGCAGACCGCTTCCAGCCGCCGAAGGTGTGATAGGCCACCGGCACCGGGATCGGCACGTTGATGCCGACCATGCCGACATTGACCCGCGCCGCGAACTCGCGCGCCGCATTGCCGCTGCGGGTAAACAGCGCCACGCCGTTACCGTACTGGTGCTTGGAAGGGAGCGCGAGCGCTTCCTCGAAGTCCTTGGCGCGGACGATCTGCAGCACGGGGCCGAAGATCTCGTTCTTGTAGCTCTCCATGTCCGCCGTGACGTGGTCGATCAGCGTCGGGCCGACGAAGAAGCCGTTCTCGTGGCCCTGCAGCGTAAAGCCGCGGCCATCGATCACGATCTCGCCGCCTTCAGCCTCGCATGTGGTAATCCAGCGCTCGATGTTCGCCTTGTGCGCGGCAGACACCACCGGGCCGTAATGGCAATCGTTGTCGGTCGAGATGCCGACGCGCAGCTTCTCGATCGCCGGGATCAGCTTGGCCTTGAGGCGCTCGGCGGTCTCGTCACCCACCGGCACGACCACCGGCAGCGCCATGCAGCGCTCGCCCGCCGAACCGAATGCCGCGCCCGCCAGATCGTTGACGACCTGATCGAGATCGGCATCGGGCATCACGATACCGTGGTTCTTGGCCCCGCCCATCGCCTGCACGCGCTTGCCGGCGGCGACGCCGCGATTGTAGACATAGTGCGCGATGTCGGAAGAGCCGACAAAGCTGATCGCGCCGATCGCCGGGTGATCGAGGATCGCGTCGACCATTTCCTTGTCGCCGTGCACGACCTGGCAGATGCCTTCGGGCAGGCCAGCCTCGATGAACAGTTCGGCAAAGCGCACCGGCACCGAAGGATCTCGTTCGGAAGGCTTGATGATGAAGGCATTGCCGGTGGCGATGGCAACGCCGGCCATCCACAGCGGGATCATGCCCGGGAAGTTGAACGGCGTGATGCCTGCACCGATGCCGATGGGCTGGCGCATCGAATAGATGTCGATGCCCGGGCCAGCGCCCTGCGTGTATTCGCCCTTGAGCACATGCGGGATGCCGCAGCAGAACTCGATCACTTCAAGCCCGCGCTGGATATCACCCTTCGAGTCGGCGATCACCTTGCCGTGCTCGGACGAGAGCAGATGCGCCAGCTCGTCGATGTTGGCTTCGACGAGCCGCTTGAATTCGAACATCACGCGGGCGCGGCGCTGCGGGTTGACCGCGGCCCACGCAGGCTGCGCGGCGAGTGCGGCCTGCACCGCACGTTCCAGCGTGGCGGCATCGCCCAGGGCGACTTCGGCCTGCACCGCGCCGGTGTTCGGATCGAACACCTGGCCCTTGCGCGCCGGTGCTCCGCCGGAACCGCCGACAATGAAATGATCGATCTGGCGCATGGTCAAATGTCCTTTCCTCTCGAATTTGGCAGGCTTCCTGCACCCCGGATCATTTGCAAGCAAGGTGAGAAAATGCGAGGTATCCCTGCAATGATGCAGGCACCAGACTGGAACGATTATCACGCGTTCCTCGCCATCGCGCGGGCGGGGCAGCTCGCCCGCGCGGCGCAGGCCATGGGGGTAGACGCCACCACCATGGGCCGCCGCCTGCGCCGCCTTGAAACACGCATCGGCACCACCCTGTTCGAACAGACGCGCGAGGGCCAGGTCCTCACCGAAGCGGGCGAGGCGATGCTGGTCGAGGTGGAAGCCATGGAGCGTGCCGCCAGCCGCATCGCCGAACATGGCGGCGGCGGGCCCGCCGGCCTGCTGCGCGTCAGCCTGTCGGAAGGCTTCGCCAGCTGGATCGTTGCCCCCGCGCTCGCCGCCTTCACTGCTGCGCACCCGCGACTGGTGATCGATCTCGTTGCCAACTCGGGGTTCCTCAGCCCCTCGAAGCGCGAAGCGGATCTTGCCGTCACTCTGTCCCGCCCGCGCGCTGGGCCGGTCATCGCCGGCAAGCTGTCGGACTACCACCTGCGCCTCTATGCCGCGCCCGAATACCTCGGCGGCCACACTCCGCTGCGCCGCCCGTCAGACCTTGCGAAGGGCCACGCCCTCGTCGGCTACGTTCCCGATCTGCTTTATGCGCCCGAACTGCGCTATCTGGCCGAAATCGAGCCCGGCCTCGCCGCCACTGTCCGCTCGTCCTCGATCAACGCCCAGCACCGGCTTATCGCGGCGGGCGCGGGTATCGGCGTGCTCCCCTGCTTCATCGGCGATGCCGATCCGCGCCTCGTCCCTGTGCTGCCCGAGCGGCGCATCACCCGCTCGTTCTGGCTGGTCATGCACAAGGACACGCACGCCCTCGCGCGGGTGCAAGCCTTCAAGACATGGCTGACCAGTCTGGTCGAACGCGAACGCCCCCGGCTCTTGCCCCACACGGCTCGCACCTAGCCAATCAAGTGTGCGGCGCGAGCCGTTCGATCACCAGATCGAGGAGCGCACGCAGCCGGGGCTGGCGTTTCATGTCCCGGTGATAACCGAGCCACGTGTCCCGCGTCGGCGGCAATGCCCCCACATCGACTTCCTCGATACCCGGCGTCGCCTCTCCCAATGGCTTCGGCAGGACAGCCAGTCCGCTACCCATGGCGCACAGTTGCGCCTGCATCTCGCGGCTGTTGCTTCGCGCGGCGATCCTCGCGCCCGGCACGGTCTGCATCAGCCAGGCCACATCGGGCATCGTGCTGAAGGCCGTATCCATCACGATCACGGGCCATGTCCGGCCATCACCAGCGCGCGGCTTCGCCTGACCGGCTGGTCCATAGACCGCATAGGGCATGGTCATCAGCCGCCGCGCGACCACCTCGGGCTCATCAAAGCCGGTGATGCGGAACACAAGATCGGCCTCCCGCCGGACGAGGCTGTAAACGCGGGCGTCGGTCAGCGTTTCCACCACGACGCCGGGGTGCAAGCGGTGAAAGTCGGCCAGCACCGGCGCGAGCACGATGCGCCCGAACCAGTCCGAGCACGTCAGCCGCAGCATGCCTTCGAGCCCAGCCTCGCTGCCCGCCAACTCGCGCAACAGGGCCTGCGCTTCGGCCTCCATGCGTTCGGCGTGGCGCAGCATGACCTCGCCGTCGTCCGTCAGCACGAAGCCTTCGCTGCTGCGCTGGAACAGCGATAGGCCGATAGCCTCTTCCAGCGCACGCAATCTCCGCCCCATGGTCGGCTGCGATTGCCCCAGCCGCCGCGCCGCCCTGCCCAGCGTTCCCTCGCGCGCTATGGCAAGGAACACCGGCAAGTCGCCCCATTCGAGAGTTCGCGCAGACATAGCCTGACCCATTCACTATTGCATGGTTAATATGCAATACTTTGGATTTCAGTTCAATGCTGAAGCGGTCATCCTCAGGACATCAAGAGGAGAACGACCATGTCTCAATCCACCACACTGCAGAACACCCACTCTCAGAACACCCAGTCTCAGGCCAGCATGCTCGCCGCCGTTGTCGAAACCAACGATGGCCCCTTCACCCTCCGCGAGATTGCCCGTCCGGTGCCGTCGAGCCGGCAGGTGCTCGTCCGCGTCAAGGCGAGCGGAACCAATCCGCTCGACGCCAAGATCCGCGCGGGCCAGGCCGCCCATGCCCGCCACGCCCTGCCCGCCGTGCTGGGCATGGATCTCGCAGGCGTGGTCGAGAAAGTCGGCAGCGGCGTATCGGGTTTCGCGCCGGGCGACGAGGTGTATGGCTTCACTGGCGGTGTGGCCGGCATGCAAGGCTCGCACGCCCACTATGTCGCCGCCGATACGCGCCTGCTGGCGCACAAGCCCGCCAATCTCACGATGCGCGAAGCGGCGGTGCTGCCGCTTGTCGTCATCACCGCCTGGGAAGGCCTGATCGACCGCGCCGCCATTCGCCCGGGCCAGAC
Source organism: Sphingomonadaceae bacterium (assembly GCA_947375105.1). GTDB lineage: Bacteria > Pseudomonadota > Alphaproteobacteria > Sphingomonadales > Sphingomonadaceae > Novosphingobium. The sequence goes on along the minus strand of CANCET010000099.1, from coordinate 6,866 downwards.
CGTGCTGGTTCAGGGCGGAGCTGGCGGCGTCGGCCATGTCGCGGTCCAGATCGCGCTGGCGCACGGTGCACGCGTGTTCGCCACAGCGTTCCATGACGATCATGACTACCTCCGCAGCCTCGGCGCCGTACCGATCGACGCGACCCGCCCGGTCGAGGACTACGTGGCCGAGCACACGGCCGGCGCGGGCTTCGATGTCGTGTACGATACCGGGGGCGGCGCGATGCTCGACGCTTCGTTCAAGGCCGTGCGGCGGCTGGGCCATGTCGTCAGCTGCCTCGGCTGGGGTACGCACCCCCTTGCCCCGCTTTCGTTCAAGCAGGCGACCTATTCCGGGGTGTTCACGCTCCACGCACTGCTCGCCGATGAAGGGCGCGCGCATTACGGCCGCATCCTCGCGGCGGCGGCTGCGCTGGCAGAGGGCGGACAGTTGCTCCCGCGGCTGGACCCGCGCACGTTCACGCTGGCCGAGGCGGGTGCAGCCTACGATGCCGTCCTTGGCCAGAACGGTGCCCAGCGCCAGCGCGGCAAGATCGCCATCTCGATCGACTGAACGACACCCCGAAAGGACTGACCATGCCCGCTCAAAGACCCCTGAAAGTCTGGCTGATCACCGGATCCTCCTCCGGCTTCGGCCGGATCCTCGCCGAACTGGCGTTGGCACGCGGCGATGCCGTAGTCGCAACGGCCCGCCAGCCCGCAGCACTCGCGGACCTCGTCGCCACATACGAGGACCGGATCCTGCCGCTTGCGCTAGACGTGACTGATGCGAAGGCCTCCGCAGCCGCGATGGCCGCAGTCGAAACGAGGTTCGGCCGTCTTGATGTCCTCGTCAACAACGCCGGTTTCGGCCTGATCGGTGCGGTCGAGGAACTGCAGCCCCATGAATATCGGCCGATGTTCGAAACCAACCTGTTCGGCCTGATCGAAACCACCCGCGCGGCATTGCCCCTGATGCGGCGCACTGGCGGCGGGCGGATCGTCAACCTGTCGTCCGTCGGCGGCTTCACTGGCCGGCAGGGTTTCGGCCACTACAACGCAAGCAAGTTCGCGGTCGAAGGGTTGTCAGAAGCGCTGGCGGAAGAGGTTGCGCCCTTCGGCATCAAGGTCATCATCGTTGAACCCGGCGCGTTTCGCACCGAATTCCTCGGCCGCTCGGCCAGCGTCGGGGCAACGCGGCTCGAGGCATATGAGGCGACCAGCGGCGCGACCCGGGATTTCAGCACGGCGAACGATGGTGCCCAGTCCGGAGACCCGGCGCGCGGCATGGCCGTGCTCATGCAGGCCATTCTCGCCGACGAACCGCCGTTGCGCTTGCCACTGGGCCGTGATGCCCTTGCCCGGATCGACCGCAAGTTGGCCATGGTCGCGTCGGACATCGCGGCATGGCGGCCCTTTTCGGAAGCAACAGGCTTCGAAGACCAATCCGCCTGATCCTTCGCGTGCGGGCAAAGCCACCTGCCCGCACGCAAACCTTCAGAGCTTCGCGACCGGCGCGTCCTCGCCCAGATCCTCGTACCACGCCTCGACCGGCCCGGAGAGCTTCAGCGTCAGCGGGTTACCCTTGCGGTCCATGGTCTTGCCAGCCTGCACCCGCACCCAGCCTTCGGAGATGCAATACTCCTCGACATTGCGGCGCACGGTGCCCTTGAAGCGGATGCCGATGCCCCGGCGCAGCTTCTCCGCATCGAAGAAGGGGCTGCGCGGATTGATCGCGAGATGGTCGGGCGGCACGTCGCTTCCGGCAACAGGGGCGGGAGCGGCGACTTCGGGCGCGCCGGATTCGGTGGGGGTTGCTTCTTCGGTCATAGGACGCCGCAAATATCTTGATCCCCCCACTTGTCAATCAAGCCCCGCCATGGCAGAGGCGCCCGCCTGTCCGGCCGCCTCTGCCCAGCGCAAGGCCCCGCCGCACGGGCGCGTAGCTCAGTGGTAGAGCACACCCTTCACACGGGTGGGGTCGCAGGTTCAATCCCTGCCGCGCCCACCACCGGCCTGCCGGTGGCTAGCACGCCGACCATCGCTAAATGACGGTAATGGGCATCTCGGTTACCCCCGGTGGCGAATCAGGTACTTCGATCTCGATTCGTCCGGCTAAGACCCGCACCGGGAATGCCCGCAAGTCGGGGTAAGCTCCGCCGAGGCACTTGCCTGTCAGCACGTCGAAGCGTGCCCCATGCAGCGGGCACATCACCGCGCCGCGCCGCACGCGGCCGCCTGAAAGCAGCGCCGCCTGATGTGTGCAGCGATCGTTGACCGCACGGTAGCTGCCGTCGTCGGCGCGCAGCACCAGCACGTGCCAGCCCGCCAACCGCGCGGCGAGTTTGCCCTCGGCCGGAAATTCGGCCTCGGGCATCACATCCTGCCATGTCGTGCTCATTCAGTTGCTGCCCACCATTCTTCCATCATCGGCGTGATCGCGCGCGCCACCAGTTCGATCACCGGGCTGCCCGGGCGCGAGAGATAGGCAATCGCGCCGTGGCCCTGATCCGCCGGCGCACCGCCCAGCACGAGTTCCCAGCCGTCTGCTAGCATCGCCGCCGCGCTGTCCGCCACCGAATCGACCCAAACCCCAAGGTGCGAGCGGCCAAGCGCCCGCATGGCATCATACGCGCTGCCCGGCACGCTTTCGATCAACTCCATCCTGAGCGGCCCCTGATGCGAATAGACCACGCGGAGCCGCGCCTCGAGCTGCTCGCCCGCGGCGTTCCACACCGGCATCGGATCGAACGTCCGCACCGGGGTCCACGTGCAGTCCATCGTCGTGCTGAAGTGGGCCATCGCCGCTTCGAGGTCGTCGACGATCACGCCGTGGTGAAAGATACCCGCCAAAATCTCCATTCGCATCACTCCCGCATCGCTCGCTAAACCCAATCAAATATTTGTTATATATAGTAAACTTTTGCCTTCTCGAACCCTGAAAGCATTGCTTTACAAGCATACATGAATGTTTTTAAACTGTCCACGGAACCGCGCCGTTCCGGGAGAGAGTCCAATGTCCGAAACCCTGACCGCCCAGTCGCACCTGGCAGAGCCGCCAGCCGATGATCTGGCACGCATGGCGTGGGAACGCGAGCGCAATGGCCCGCCGGCCGACTTTCCGGCGCTGCCATCGATCCCCGGCGGCCGCTACGTCGATCCTGCGTTCCTCGAACTTGAGGAAAAGGGGATGTGGCAAAAGTCGTGGCTTTACGCAGGGCATGTCGACCAGCTGCCTGAGCCCGGTTCGTGGTTTGTCTGCCGCAACACCGGCTCCCCCGTCATCGTCAACCGCACGCTTTCGGGCGACATCCGTGCGTATTACAACACGTGCCAGCACCGCGGCGCACCTCTCGTAAAGGAGGAGAGCGGCACGTCACGCGGGTTTGTCTGCGGCTATCACGGCTGGTCCTACACGCTGGAGGGCAAACTCACATCCGTGCGCGACCGCCGCGACTTTGCCGCGGACTTCGACTTTTCCTGCCATTCCCTCAGCGCGGTGCGCTGCGAGTTGCTCGGCAGCCTGATCTTCCTCAATTCCGATCCCGATGCGCAGCCCCTGATCGAGCATATCGGCCCGATGGCGGCCGAGCTTGAACAGCTCCAGCTCGAAAAGCTGCGCCTTGTCGACAGCCGGACATATGAGACCGAGTGCAACGTCAAGGTGCTGCTTGACGCGTTCCTCGAGGTCTATCACCTGAAATCGATCCACGAGAATACGGTGGACCGCTTCCTCGATCACCGCGCGATGATCGTCACGCTCTGGCCGAACGGCCACAGCCGCATGGCAACGCCCAACCGGCGCGAAGGCTGGACCGATCCCGGCACCAAAGGCATGCCCGAAATCCCGACGATCTCTGAGTTCGTGGCCAAGAACAACGTCAGCTATTCGATCTACCCCAACTTCATCATGCCGCCCGCGCCGACCGGCATTCCGCTCCTCCAGTTCTGGCCGATGGGCCCGAACCGCACGCGCGTCGTCTCGACCTGGCTCGCACCCGATCACGACCCGGCCAACCCCCACCCGCTTTGGGAAACGCGCATCAAGAACTGGGAGCGCATCCTGTACGAAGACCTGCAGTTTGCCCCGCAGATCCAGGAATCCGTCGAAGGCCCCGGCTTCAAGGGTATGTCGCTCAACTATCAGGAGCGCCGCATCTACAACTGGCACGAGGAACTCGACCGCCGCATCGGCGTGGAGAATGTGCCCGAGGCGCTGCGCGTGAAGCCGGTGCTGGCGCCGTTCATCGTCCGAGAATGACACCTGCGCTTTCGCCGCTCGGCACGCCGTGGCGGACGTTCGAGGACCTGGTGGTGGGCGAGACGCGGGTCTCGCCCCTGCGCACCGTGACAGAGGCGGAAATCCTCGAGTTTTCCCGCGCACACGATCCGCAGTGGTTCCACACCGATCCCGAAGCGGCGCGCGCCTCCGTGTTCGGCGAAGTGGTAGCCAGCGGCATCCATGTGCTGGCGATCTGGCGGCAGATGGACCACGCGATCAACGGCGACATCGATTTCGTCTGCGGCGTGGGCTGGGACCGGCTACGCCTGAAACGCGCCGTGCGCGCCGGCGATACCCTGCGCGTCTCCAGCGAAATCCTCAGCCTTGAGCCCTCGCGCAGCGGCAAGCCCCGCGGCACAGCAATCACGCGCTATGTGGTCAGCCTTGAAGACGGCACCGAGTGCGTGACATTCGAGAGCACCAACCTCGTCTACACGCGGGGTGCGCGCGACAGATCGGCTACCAGCGCTTCGGCCGACGCATAAGCCTCCGCCATCGCCGCCTCGACCGCTTCGGGCGGGCCGTAGGTGGGGCGCAAATGCACGACATGCACATCGGTGATGCCGATGAAACCAAGCCACGCCTGCATGAAGCGCACCTGATGATCGAGCTCTGCGCCGGGGCTGCCAGGCCGGATATCGAGCGCGCCCGAGGCCACGAGGATCGCGCGCTTGCCCGCGCCCAGCCCTTCCACGCCCGCTTCTGAAACGCGGAAGGCCATGCCCGGCTGCGTGATCGTGTCGATATACTGCTTGAGCTGCCAGGGAATGCCGAAGTTCCACATCGGCACACTGAACACCACGGTGTCGAACGAGAGGAAATGCGCAACCGCCTCGCCGATCTGCGCCCACGCACTGCGGACCTCGTCCGCAACGTCACGGCCTTCAATCAGCGCATAGCGGCCCTCGATCACCGGCCCGGTCAAAGCGGGAAGACCGGCGCTATAGGGATCGAGCGTTTCGGCGGTACTGCCAGGGCTGGCTGCCACCAGTCCATCGATCAGCCGCCGCGCCACCATGCCCGAACGAGAGCGTTCACCGCGCGGAGACCCGATCACATGCAGGATACGCTGGCTCATAGATCCCCCGGCTGCTTGCCGCCCGGACCGTAGATGTAGTCGTCGAGCACCTTGTGGAAATGGCGGATGCGCAGTTCCTGTTCGCCGATCCACAGGCCCGGGAAACCGCTGCTTTTCATGCCCGCCTGCACCGTCGGCAGGTTGTAGGCATCCTGATCGAGCACTTGCCCGATGCTCCGGTCGCCATGCTTGAAGCGGCGATGCTTGGCGCGTTCGGGCCAGGGCTCGCCTTCCGGCACCAGTTCGAACACCCACACGTCATAGAGCATCTTGTTCGGATCGCTGGCATGCGGGCGCTGACGGAACAGCATGATATCGTCGGCATGCACGTTGAGCGCGACGTTGGGGAAGATCATGTAGTGATAATCATCGGTCAGCTGATCGTCGTTCAGCGCCGAATAGTCCTTCCCCTGCGCCTTGCCGTGCTTGCGCTTGAACACCTGCACATCGCGGCGGATGTCGCTCACCCGGCCTTCGTAGTCCGCCGGATCCATTCCGGCGTGGCGCATGATCTCGTCGATCGCCGGCGGGATCGTGCTCGGCATGGCCACGCGGGGGCTGATCGCCGCAAACGGGATGAGGTAGCGGTTGTGGCGCTCGTAGCAGTCGATCTGCACGTTGACGTCATCGAGATACCAGAGAAGCTGCGGGTGGATGCCCTGCACATGGTACGTCTCGTTGAAGGCATCGACCGAAGCCTTCCAGTTGCAGTCCCACTCCACCGTCACGTCGCGCTTCCACGCCATGCGCTCGGGGTGATAGGGTTCGAGATGCTCTTTCAGCGGCGCGATGTAATCATCGAACGGCTCGACCTCGGGGTTCAGCGAGAACCACACGAAGCTGTTCCATTCGGCCACCGGCAGGCTGGGCAGCGCCATCCCCGGAGGCCCCCCTTGCGGGAAAGTGCAAAGGTCCGGCAGCCGCTCGATCTTGCCGTCGAGCCCATAAGTCCAGTGGTGGTACATGCAGCGGAATGCCTGCGCATTGCCGATGCCCTCGGGCCGCAGCCGGTTACCGCGGTGGAGGCAGACGTTGGGGAAGCAGCGCAGCGAGCCATCGTGCTGGCGCACGATCAGCACGCTTTCCTTGCCGATCTCGGTGCAGATGTAGTCGCCCGGCTCGGGGATGTCGTCGGCGCGCCCGCCCAGCAGCCAGACCTTGGACCACACCCGCTCCCATTCGAGCTTCATGAACGCGTCCGCGTAATACCGCTCGGCCGGGATCAGATCATGCCCAAGCCCCGGATCGGGCGCCTTCTCCACCGGCGTGCGGCTCGGATTGTCCTCGGGCGACACGCGGATCACATCCACGACGCGCTTCACGTCCATCTTCGACGTATCCCACGTGACAGGACGGTGGGTTACAGGCCCGGAACTCGTGGACTCTGCCATCTCAGAAGTGCGTCCGGTTTGTGAACGCGCCATCGACCACGAGGTGCGAACCGCTGCACCAGCTGGCCGCCTCGCTCGCGAGGAACACGATGGCCCGCGCCACTTCCTCGGGCCTGCCCAGCCGCCCCATCGGCTG
>CANCET010000098.1 GCA_947375105.1 Sphingomonadaceae bacterium | reverse complement strand
GAACATCAGCACGTACCTGTGCGGCATGAGGCCGAGGCGGGCGAGTGCTTCGCTATCGGCCGGGGTTTCAAGGATATGGTCAGCGCCGTTGTGCAGCACGCCCGCCCCCGCCGCGCCGGTGATGCCGCCACGCGCGAGTTCATCGGCCGAGAAGGCCGAAACAGTAAGCACTTGCGCGCTGGTCCGAGCCATCAGCGGCGTCAGCAGGCGATACCCCATACGCTGGCGCCAGGGATAGGAGCTATCAGCCCGAAGGAACTGCGCATCGTGCAGCAGGGTAAGCTTGGGACGGTGGCCGAGCGGCGCAAGATTGGCGAGATTGACGAGGAGGCCGCCCGCCGCGAGCCGAGGCAGGCGCAGCTGTTCCCATGCCTGGCTGGCCGGGCGATCATCCTCGATCAGCTGGATGGCCGCGAGCGGCGGCCCTCCCGCGCATCCCTTCGGCACGATCAGCACGCAAGGCGGATCATCGGGCGCGGGCGCGCCGGCAAGCAGATCATCCACTTCGGCGATGAGGCGCGCGGCGACGCGGTGGACGCCGTTCAGCCCCCCAGCGCGAAATTTCCCGTTGAAGATGACGCGCCGCACGCGCCTTACATTCGCTCGATCTTGCGCGGATCGATCCGCCCGAGCGCGAGATCGGCAAGCGCGCGCACGTTTCCGGCAAGGCGGCCGGCGCGATCGATATGCGGTTCGGGAAAAGGCGCGCGCAGCAGGTTGGCGGCGAGATTGCGCCAGAACAAGCGCCGCGCAAGCCACGGCGGGATCGTACCCTTGCGCAGCAGGTAGACGAGATTGGCGACTTGCGAATAGCCGAGACGCCGCCCCGAAGTGCGCCCACCGCGCACCCCCAGATGGACCCCGGTGACGAGACCCGTGGAAATGAGCCGGCCGCGGCGGCCCAACTGCATCGTTATATCGATATCTTCCTGCCAGCCATACAGCGGCAGCGCTTCGTCAAAACGAAGGCCGTTCATATGCGCCATGCGCAGCGCCATGTTGCACCCGTAGAGCGCGGTGCGGGGGCTGATCGCGGGATCGAGCGCAGCAGCATCACGGGCGATGAGATCGAGTGCCTGAGCGGGCGTGAAGCCGCCGCGGCGCACCCCGTCTGCGACGAGCGAACCCGTGATTCCGGCTATCCCCGGATCGGAGGCAAACAAGGTTTCGATCGCCGCGAGGTAATCGGGTGCCATGACGAAATCGTCGTCCAGAAAGAGAACCACATCGGCCCTGCCCTCCAGCAGATCGAGCGCGCGGTTGCGCTGGCGGCAACTGCCCTTGGGCGAGAGCGCAAGTTCGGGCCGCACGGCGCTTTCGCCCACGTTGCCGAAATCGTCCGGCGAAGGGGCGACGATCAGCACGCCGTCAGGCGGACGCGTCTGCTGGGCGACGAGATCGACGATCTCACGCAGCAATGCCGGCCGACCGACCGTGGCGATGGCGATATAGATACGCAGCATGGACCCAGTGCCCCCGATGATCCCCGCCGCACCCATCGAGCGGCTCATTCTTTCTAAACGCACCACGAGCCCCCGCCCACGAAGGTTGTCTCCGAACCCGACCCGTTAGCGCGCGCGGATCGACCGCGCGGTGCTAGACCTGCGCAGTGCCAACCGCAGAAGGCCCGGCCCGCGCATGAACCAACCCCGTTCCACCTATCCCGAAATCGTCATCAATGGCCGCTTCCTGATGCAGCCGGTGACAGGCGTTCAGCGCGTGGCCCGCGAACTGACCCGCGCGCTCGACCGGCTGGTAAGGGACGAGGGCTTGCCCGTCGCGTTGCGACTGGTGTGCGAGCCTGGCGCGCAAGTCGATGATCTCGCGCTGTCGGTCACCACGGTCGAGCATGCAGCGTCCCGGTGGAGCGGGCGGCTGGGCGGGCATGCGTGGGAGCAGCTGGTGCTGCCGCGCCGCGTGCGCGGCGGGCATCTGCTATGCCTTGGCAATACTGCGCCGCTGGCCGCGCTCCACACCGGTGCGGGCGTGACGGTGATGATCCACGATCTGTCCTACCGCCAGTTTCCCGGAGCCTACCGGCTGCATTACCGGCTTGGCCACCGGATCATGCTGCCCTCGCTCCTCCGCCGCGCCGCGACGATCCTCACCGTGTCGGAGCGGGAGAAGGCAATGCTGGCGGCGCTGCGGCCAGAGGCGCGCGGGCGGATCCGCGTGGCACAGAATGGCGGCTGGGGCCGTGCGCCGGGGTGGGGGCCGGGGTATGGGCCGGCGCAAGGGGACCCAGGCGATGCCGATCAACCCCGCCACGCTCCAGCGCCGGGATACCTGCTCTATGTCGGCTCGCTTTCGCGGCGCAAGAACATCCACGGAGTGCTGGCCGTAGCGGTGCGGCTGGCGCGCGAGGACGGATTGCGCACACTGATCGTGGGTGGCGGAAGCGACATCCTCGCACCGATTGCCGGGCATATTCCCCCCGACGTGGCGCATCTGGTGCGCTTTACCGGGCCGGTGACGGAGCTTGACGCGCTGGGCCAGCTCTACCACGATGCCGGGTGCCTGCTATTCCCCTCGTTCTATGAAGCGAGCCCGCTGCCCCCTGTCGAAGCCATGCATTTCGGCTGTCCGGTGGTGGTTTCAGCCATTCCGGCAATGACCGAGCGCTGCGGGACAGCGGCACTCTATTGCGACCCGCATGATGTGGACGACATGGCCGCGGCGGTCCGGCGCGTGCTGGCCGATCCAGCGCCTTTGGCTGCGCGCGGCCGGCTTCACGCCGCGCACTGGACCTGGCGTGATCAGGCGGTTCGCGTGCTGGCGGCTGTGCTGGGCCCCGCGGTACGCCATGAAAATGCCCGCCGAAGCGATCATGCTCCGGCGGGCGTGGCTTCAGAAAACGGGTTCTTGCTGGCGGACGCGGACGAGGCCGCTCAGCAAGCCCCTTGCCCGCGCAGCACCGAAGGAACGGTGAGCAGCAAGATCGAAAGATTGAGCGCAAGCGAGCGCGAGCGGGCATAAGCCAGATCAAACGCGACGCGGCGGCGGTAGCTCGTCCGGTCCTCGCGCTTGACCTGCCACAATCCGGTGATCCCGGGCTTGAGGCTGCAATAGACCGGAAAATGGCGGCCATAGCGCGCTGCTTCCGCCGCCACGATCGGACGCGGGCCGACAAGACTCATTTCTCCGCGCAGCACGTTGACGAGCTGGGGCAGCTCATCAAGGCAACTGCGGCGCAGAAAGCGCCCGACGGGCGTGATGCGCGGATCGTGGCGAAGCTTCTGCGTTTCGGCCCATTCGGCGCGCGCGGCCGGATCGGCTTCGAGCAGGCGGGCAAGCCGGATATCGGCATCGACCGTCATCGAACGGAACTTGAGGCAATGGAACGTGCGGCCACCCTGCCCCACCCGCGGATGGGCGAACAGCAACGGGCCCGGATCGAGCAGCTTCATCGCCAGCACCACCACAACCAGGACCGGCGCAAGCAGGACAAGCAAGGCGCCGGCGCCAAGCACATCCAAGGCACGGATCGCTGCGGAATGAGGCGCTGCCGCCGGTGGATGGCGAGGTGGCAACGATGGCTGTGCTGGAAGCGGCACGGCTGTGAGCACGCGCGGAGCGGGCCCGGTGTGCGGCGCTGCCAATGGGATAGCACGTACGGCTGGGCCATAGGCGGCAGCGGCGGAATCGGACGTCCAGAGATCGGTCTTGACCGGCATGAGGCTGTTCACTGCTCAGGTCTCCATCGCGAGGCCCGCACGCCGGAAGAGGCGGCAGTGACGTCATGATGGCGCGCGCCGCAGCGCCGGTCAGGCGATGTTGCCCCCGGGACGGTTCGATAAGGATCAGCTTGCCCGCTTGACGCGCCTCCATTCAGGCCAGGCGGATGGCCCCCCACAGCAGCGCCGCCCAAAGCAGCGCCGAGCTCGCCAGCGGAAAGGCAATGCGCAGCCAGCCGGGATAAAGCGGCTCGGCGGCAGGCCCCGGCGGCGCGGTCAATTGCGCGAGGCCGGCCTGCAACTGGTGCACTGGCGAAGGCGCCGGAACCGCCAGTTCATCGGCTAGTCGGGCCGGTGGGACAGGACCGGCGGGCGCGCGCGACGAGACCGCCACGCCCGGGGACGACGCTGCAGGAGCAATGGAATCGGCGCTTTCGGGACGGGGCTTTGCAGCGGGCATGAAGGACCTCCGCGCGCAAACCTAGCGCGCCGCGGTGAAACCCGACTTGCGCGAATCTACGTGATTTTACTTAAGTGTGCGCAGTGCAATGAGAAATCTGCCGCACTGCACAATCTCCTCCATCTCGGAGCAGTCTATGCGCGGTCGGCCTGGCTCACCAGTTCGCCGTGGACGGGGTATCCCGCATCGCTTGCGATCACCAGCCAGCGTTCGCCATCGCGCAGTTCGATCCGCGGGGTGACTGTGACGATCGGCGTTGCGAGGGCATGGGCGCGCGCCGCATCGAAATCGCTAAACTGCGCCAGACGCTCCAGATTCCGCCGCGTCGGGAAGATGATCCTGATCGCCTGTTCATCGGCAAGGCGCAGCGCCTCGGCTGCGCTGGCCCAGAACAAGTGGCGATTCTCGGTCGCGTCGGCGGTAACCTCGACCGCGCCGGTGCCGAGGTTGGCGAGATAGAACCGGGTGTCGAACACGCGCATGTTGCGGTGCCGTGGCCACCACCGTGCGAAGGGCACAAGCGCATCGAAATCGAGTTCCCAGCCGAAGGCTTCAAGCACATCGGCCAAGCGCCCGGTTTCCAGAACCAGACGCCGGGCATCGGCAGCCCGGGTGGCATCGACGGTCCCGGTGAGGCCGACCGCAAGGCCGGTTTCCTCCAGCGTTTCACGCACGGCGGTGATCCGCCCGGCCGCATCGGCAAGTTCGAACACGCGCCCGGTGCGCGCCATGAAGGCTTCGGCCAGTTCCAGATCCGCCGGATCAACCTTGCCGCCGGGAAAAACGGTGGCGCCGCCCGCGAAGTTCATCGTGCCCGATCGTTCGACCATCAGGATCTCGGGAGGACCGCCGGCCCCTCCCGCTCCAGCCCCCGCTCCCGGTGCGTGGCGAAACACCACGAGCGTGGCGGCAGGCGTGGCGGGGGCAGCATCCGCGTGTTCGCCCATGTCATCGAGATCTTCCATGGCGGCAATCATGCTACAGGCGGCGGGGGCTTGCCAAGTGCTGCGGCAGAGGTTTGCCGCGTTGTCCTCCAAAGTGAGAGGGGCCCTGTCGGCAAACTTTACAGGCCTTCCATCCGGATCGGCCCCACGATAGGCCGACTTGCCTGTTTTTCGGGGCCCCTGCCAGTTTGGCACGGCGCATGCATAGAGGATGATGTCCTGAGAGTGTCTTCCCAGAGGCGGAACCGTCCCCCCGGTCTCCCGGTTCCGCCTCTCCAGGCCCCACCGCCTGATAAGCCCCGCGCGCGGATTCTCCCCCCACCCACGCGCGGGGCCGGTCCTTCCCCTTCCCCCGAACAGCTCCTGAAACGCGAAACGCGGCCCCGCCGATGGCGAGGCCGCGTTGTGCGTGCCGTCTTTGCAGACGCAAAAGGCGGTGCGTTCAGCCCGTCCGTTTCAGGCCGTCCGTTTCAGGCCGTCCGTTTCAGGCCTGCGCAACCTTGGCGTCGACCATCAGTTGCTGAAGCTCGCCCGCTTCGTACATCTCCATCATGATGTCCGAACCGCCGACGAATTCGCCCTTCACATAGAGCTGCGGAATTGTCGGCCAATCGGAGAAAGCCTTGATACCCTGACGGATTTCCATGTCCTGCAGCACATCGACCGAGGCATAAGCAACCCCGAGGTGATCGAGAATGGCAATGGCCTTGCTGGAGAATCCGCACTGCGGGAACAGCGGCGTGCCCTTCATGAACAGGACGACGTCGTTGGTACCGACGATTTCTGCGATGCGTTCGTTGCTCGACATGGGTTTTTCCGGTTCTTTCGTGACTGATGCAGAGCTGGCTGCCTTGAATTTCAGGTGGGTACGGCGGTGGTCACTTGCAAGGCGTGAAGCACGCCGCCCATCCGCTCGCCCAACGCGCCGTAAACCGCCTTGTGCCGTGCAACACGGCTGAGGCCAGCGAACGATGGCGCAACAACATGGGCGGCGTAATGATCGCCATCACCGGCAAGATCAGTGATCGTGACATCGGCATCGGGGATTGCGGCGCGGATCAGGGCCTCGATCTCGGCCGCGGGCATCGCCATCAGGCTTCGCCCGTGATCTGGCGACGCGCCTCGATCGCCTGCGCCGCCAGCGCGGCGCGGATTTCCGGCTCGTCGACATCGACCTTGGCCGAAATCAGATCGCCAAGCAGCTTGCGCACGACATCCTCGTCACCGGCTTCCTCGAACTCCGCCTGCACCACCGAACGGGCGTAGGCCTCAGTTTCGGCGGCATCGAGGCCCATGCGTTCTGCCGCCCAGTGGCCGAGCAGCTTGTTGCGGCGCGCCTGGATGCGGAACAGGGTGTCTTCGTCGTGGGCGAACTTGGCTTCCTCGGCGCGTTCACGGTCCTGGAACGAGGTCATGTCGGGTCTTTCCTGTCGATGGTGCCGGCCCTGGCGGCGGCTTCCGCTGTGAGGGATAGTGGCGAGCGCGGGCCGCTGCAAGGGGCGAGCCGCGCGAAATCGCTACGCTATCGGCACGCGCTACTCGAGAGACAGCCCGGTCCACTTGGCAAGGAAGGCAAGCACGTCGGCACCGCTGGAGATGACCTTGTCAACGGGTTTGCCCGGACCGTGGCCCGCCTGCGCCTCGACCCGCAGCAGATGCGGGCGGCTCCCAAGATCGGCAGCCTGAAGCGCGGCGACATATTTGAAGCTGTGTGCGGGCACCACGCGGTCGTCCGTGTCTGCGGTGGTGACAAGGATGGCCGGATAATCACCGCGCGAGGCGATGTTGTGATAAGGCGAATAGGCGCGCAGCACGCGCCAGTCCGCCTCACGCGACGGGCTGCCGTAGTCATCCACCCAGAAGCGGCCCGAGGTGAAGCGGTCGAAGCGCAACATGTCCATCACGCCGACATCGGGATTGGCCGCGGCGAACAGATCCGGGCGCTGGTTGATGACGGCGGCCACAAGCATGCCGCCATTGGATCCGCCCTGAATCGCAAGGCCGCCCTTGGCCGCGATGCCTTCCTTGATGAGGTACTCACCGGCGGCGATGAAATCATCGAAGCTGTTCTGCTTGTTGCCCAGGCGGCCGGCATCATACCACGCGCGGCCAAATTCGCCCCCGCCGCGGATATTGGCGAGCGCAAAGACCCCGCCCGACTCCAGCCAGGCCATGCGCACCGCCGAATAACCCGGCGTGAGCGCCACATCGAAGCCGCCGTAGCCATAGAGCAGCGTCGGCGCCGCATGGCCCTCCATCGCGAGGCTGCGTTTGCGCACGACGTACATCGGCACCCGGGTTCCGTCGCGCGAAGGGAAGCTGCGCTGTTCGACGATGTAATCGTCCGGATTGAACGACAGGCGCGGCACCGCGAACGGGGTGGCCGCGCCAGTGCGGGTATCAAGCCGGAAGATCGCGGGCGGCTGATTGAAACTGGAGAACTGATAGAACGTTTCCGGGTCCCCTGGCCGGCCGCCAAAGCCACTCGCCGCGCCGATCGCGTCTACGGTGATCGCGCGCTTGGGGCGGCCCTTGAGATCGGTGACGACGGCGTAGCTCGCGCCATGCTGAAGATAGGAGAGAATGAGCCGGTTGCCCACGATCCGGCCCGCATCGAGCGTATCGTCGCGCTCGCCCAGGATGGTATTGACGGCGATGCGGCCCGGCACCTTGCGGTCGAGATCGACGCGGACCAAGCGGTAGTGCGGCGCGGCGGCATTGGTGATGAACCACAAGCGATTGCCCATGCCTTCGACGAATTTCCAGTCGTCGGTCATCTCGGGCGCGAGGGGAATCGCAGCCCAATCCTGCTGCCGGCCGCGTGCGAGCGGTATCAAGTGCACGGTGCGGCGGGGGAGCGTGCTGGCCGAGGAAATGATGACGGCCCAGTGGCCATCCGACGACACCGAGACACGATGATTCCAATCGCGGTGATCGGGCGTGGCAAAGACCATGATATCGGCGCTTTGCGGGGTGCCAATGCGGTGGAACCAGATCGCCTTGTCGTAGACCGGCGCGCGGTAAGTCTCGCCCGCAGGCGGCTCGGGATAGCGGGCGTAGAGGAAGCCGGCATCGCCGACCCAGCCGATCGCGGTGTCGTTGGCCCATTCGAGCCTGTCTTCGAGCAATTTTCCGCTGGCGACATCCACCACGCGGACGGTGCGCCAATCGCTGCCATCGCGCTGCTGGGTGAGCGCGAGCAAAGAGCCGCCCGGCGACGGCACCCAAGCGTCGAGCGTGCGCAGTCCTTCTTTGTCGTCGTTTTCCTCCCACTGGTTGGGATCGACGAGCACGCGGCCTTCCCCGCCCAGCCCTTCGCGCACCTGCAGCACGGCCTGGTTCTGAAGGCCGCTGTTGCGCGTATAGAAGTAGCGGCCACCGGCCTTGCGCGGCAGGCTGAAGCGTTCGTAGGCGAACAGGCTGCGAATCTTGTCGCGCAGCGCGTCCCGCCCGGGAAGCTGCGCGAGATAGGCGGTGCTGGCGGCATTCTGCTTCGCAACCCAGGCAGCCACCTCGGGGCTGGTGCGCACATCCGCCTCGAGCCAGCGGTAGGGATCGGCAAGGTCTTCGCCGAACTGGCGTTCGATCAGGGAATCGCGGCGAGTGGCAGGATAGCGCAGGGCGGACAGCGCGGTGATGCCCAGCTTGTCAGCCGCGCGGTCCAGCGTGCGTTCGTTGGCGGACGGCTGAACCGCTTCGGCACCGGAATGGCTCGACGGGCCGCGAACCGGCGCTGCCAGCGCCTCGGCCTCACTACGGGCCATAGCCCCCGGTGCGTGCAGCAGCGCTGCGACGCCCAGGACCGCCCATCCGATCCTTCCCGCGATTTTCATCTTTATGGGAAGAGGTTAGCACTACTGGTAGCTGATGGGGAAGCGCCCAAATGAAAAGGGCGGAGCCTTGCGGCTCCGCCCCAGTTCGTCCCTTGCGGGATCCGGCAGCCTTAGGCCGCTTCGTATTCGTCTTCGTCCGCAGTCATCACCGGGCCCGAATCCAGACCCTTGGCGCTGGTGTCGCGGTCAACCAGCTCGATCACCGCCATCGGAGCGGCATCCGAGCCGCGGAAGCCGGCCTTGATGATGCGGGTGTAGCCACCGGCGCGGCCGGCATAGCGCTCAGCCAGCACGTCGAACAGCTTCACCAGCTGCGCGTCGTCGAGCAGGCGGGCGTGCGCGAGGCGGCGATTGGACAGGCCACCGTGCTTGCCCAGCGTGATCAGCTTTTCGATGTAGGGGCGCAGTTCACGTGCCTTGGGCAGCGTGGTGGTGATCTGCTCATGCTTGATGAGAGCAGCCGCCATGTTGCGCATCAGCGCGCGGCGGTGCGAGGATGTACGACCCAGCTTGCGCTGGCCCAGCTTGTGACGCATCGGTCTTCTCCGTTCGTTAGAGGCCCGTATCAGGTAGCCCGTACCAGGCGGCTTTCAGGGTCGCCGCCAAAGACCCGAAGGGCGCTCCCTTGCAGAAGCGCCCCCTTGTTCGGTTCAGCCGAGCAGCTCTTGTTCGAGCTTCTTGGCCATCTCTTCGATGTTCTCCGGCGGCCAGCCGGGGATGTCCATGCCGAGACGCAGACCCATCGAGGAAAGCACTTCCTTGATCTCGTTGAGCGACTTGCGGCCGAAGTTCGGCGTGCGCAGCATCTCCGCTTCGGTCTTCTGCACGAGATCGCCGATGTAGATGATGTTGTCGTTCTTGAGGCAGTTGGCCGAACGAACCGAAAGCTCGAGCTCGTCCACCTTCTTGAGAAGGTAGCGGTTGAGCTGGTTCGCGTCGCTCTCTTCGGGCGTGTGAACGGCCATGCCGCCACCCATCGCCGGCACGTGACCGGTGGGCAGCTGGTCGTCGAAGTGCACGAAGAGCGAGAGCTGGTCCTGCAGGATGCGCGCCGCATAAGCGACCGCATCTTCGGGCGTGACCGTACCGTCGGTCTCGACCATCAGGTTGAGCTTGTCGTAGTCCAGTTCCTGCCCGATGCGCGCGTTGTCGATCTTGTAGGAGACCTGACGGACGGGCGAATAGAGCGAATCGACCGGGATCAGGCCGATCGGTGCATCGATCGGACGATTCGACACGGCGGGGACGTAGCCCTTGCCGGTGTCGCAGGTCAGTTCCATGTTGAAGGTCGCGCCTTCATCGAGATTGCAGATCACGAGGTCCTTGTTCATGACCTCGATATCGCCGGTCACGGCAATATCACCTGCCTTGACTTCGCCCGGACCAGTGGCCGAAAGCTGGAGGCGCTTGGGGCCTTCGCCCTGCATGCGCAGCGCGATCTGCTTCACGTTGAGGACGATGTCGGTCACGTCCTCACGCACGCCCGAGAGCGAGGAGAACTCGTGCAGCACGTTCTCGATCTTGATCGAGGTAACCGCTGCGCCCTGCAGCGAGGACAGCAGCACACGGCGCAGAGCGTTGCCGAGGGTGAGACCGAAGCCACGCTCCAGCGGTTCGGCGACAAATGTCGCGCGGCGCTTGGAGTCGTTGCCGGGCTTGATCTCGAGAGTGTTGGGCTTCTTCAGTTCCTGCCAATTCTTGATGTTGACGGACATGGAATTCCCCTAGGGTTATCGGAGGATGCCGACGATCAGCCTTGGGGCTGTCGCCGATCAGAGTATTGGGCGGGCGTGAAACGCGGGACGCGCCCCGCGATACCGCCCGCCAAAGGCAGGATCAGACGCGGCGACGCTTCGAAGGGCGCACACCGTTATGCGGGATCGGCGTCACGTCGCGGATCGCGGTGATCGTGAAGCCAACCGCCTGCAGCGCGCGCAGCGCGCTTTCGCGGCCCGAACCAGGGCCCTTCACTTCAACTTCGAGCGTCCGGACGCCGTGCTCGGCAGCCTTCTTGCCCGCGTCGTCAGCCGCGACCTGCGCGGCGTAGGGCGTCGACTTGCGGCTGCCCTTGAAGCCCATCATGCCGGCGGACGACCATGAAATGGCGTTGCCCTGCGCGTCGGTGATGGTGATCATGGTGTTGTTGAAGCTGGCATTGACGTGCGCGACACCACTGGTGATGTTCTTGCGCTCGCGCCGCTTGATGCGTTGAGGTTCGCGGGCCATTGTCTTGGATTCCTGTCGAAAAAAGTGCCTGGAAGTCGGGGCCGAAAGGCCGCCTTACTTCTTCTTGCCGGCGATCGCCTTGGCCTTGCCCTTGCGGGTACGGGCGTTGGTGTGCGTGCGCTGACCGCGAACGGGCAGACCCTTGCGGTGACGCAGGCCGCGGTAGCAGGCCAGGTCCATCAGGCGCTTGATGTTCATCGCGGTTTCGCGGCGAAGATCACCTTCCACGGTGTGATCCGCGTCGATCGCTTCACGGATCTGGAGCACTTCGGCGTCCGACAGATCCTGCACGCGGCGCGTGTGATCGATCCCGAGCTTGTCGGCGATCTGCTTCGCCTTGTGCGCGCCGATACCGTGAATGTAGGTCAGCGCAATGATTACGCGCTTGTTGGTGGGGATATTGACCCCGGCAATACGAGCCACTTGTTTCTCCTGCTCCACAGGGGCTTGGCCCTTGGCTTTCGCCTTGGACATGGCCCCCATCTCATAGCGCTGTCACGATCGAAACAGACGAAAGCCCTTTGGCGAGAAGCCCCACGAAACCCGTGAAGACGCGCCTATGTGACAATCCCGCTGTGTCGAGTGAAAGGGGCGCTTATGCGGATTCGTGCGATGCGTCAACCGCAAAGCGACGTCATTTGCCCACCAACCGGTTTCAACGCGAACCAGTAGGTTCGCGCCAACGGAATTTGGCCCTGAGTCAGTGGATACGCCAATTCGGCTCCAACGTCA
>CANCET010000097.1 GCA_947375105.1 Sphingomonadaceae bacterium | reverse complement strand
GGTGGGGGAGTGGGCCGGTGCCGCCTCGGGCCGTGAGGCCCGCAAAGGTATCTACCGCAAGTAGAAATCAATCGTGGTGACGACGCGGACCTTCTTGAAGGGCGTGTCGGATACACCCCAGCCGCCACCTGAGTCGCCATCGCGAGAGGTGACTTCGAAATAGCCCTGCGTCGCGGTCTTGATCCCGCCGACGCCGGTGCCGCTGTCCTTGGCGAACTGTTCGGCCGAGCGGCGCGCGTCCTTGGTTGCCTCGGCCACCATCGGCGGCTTGATCTTGTCGAGCCCGGTGAAAGTGTAGGCCATGCCCGAGCCTTCCTCCAGCATCACGCCCCGGCGCACCAGATCGAACTGGCGGCGCACGGCATCCTGCGCGCGGCGGATGTCAGTGGTGCGCAGCGCCATGCGCTGGCGCACGGTGAAGCTGGTCACGCCATTGTCGGTGCTGGTGCTGACGTTGACGCCGGTGGGCTGGAGCGCTTCCGCCGGAAAGCCGAGTCCGGCGAAGAACGCGCGGATTTCCTGGCTGTCATGATCGACGCTGGCCTGCGCACTGCCCATGTCAGCCGCAGTGGCGGAATAGGCGATGGTCCACGTGGCGAGGTCGGCGGTCACTTCACGCTCTGCAAGCCCCCGCACAGTCACGGCGCGGTCTGCCTCGCGGCTGCGGCGCAGGCCATCACCCAGCAGATAGCCACCCGCCACCATGCCGAGCGCGAGCACGCCCGCTACGGCGAGTGCGGGGCCAGTTCGCCCTTGTGGCCAGCCCGATGGGGCCAGGCGCTCAAGAAAGGATTGGGAATCGGCGGCAGGCTCACTATCGGTACTGGTCACTGTACGGCCTCCCTGTCGGGCATTCAGCCCTGCGGTGACCTGTGCTATTTTGTCGATGAACCGAGTTTGAACGAGCAAGGAGACGGTACGTGACCAAGTTTCTCCACGCGATGATCCGCGTGACCGACCCCGAGGCGACGATCGCCTTCTTTGAACTGTTCGGGGTCAAGGAAGTCCGCCGCTTTTCGAGCGACAAGGGCCGCTTCACGCTGATCTTCCTTGCCGCACCGGGCGAGGAAGGCATCGCCGAAGTGGAGCTCACCTACAACTGGCCTGCGGAAGACGGCAGCCCGGCCGAGGTCTATACCGGGGGGCGCAACTTCGGCCACCTCGCCTACCGGGTGAGCAACATCTACGAGACCTGCGCGAAGATCATGGCCGCCGGGCACATCGTCCACCGCCCGCCGCGCGATGGACACATGGCCTTCGTGAAGAGCCCGGACGGCATCTCGATCGAATTGCTGCAGGACGGGCATCTGGAGCCTGCCGAGCCCTGGGCGAGCATGGAGAACACCGGGACCTGGTGAGGGCTACGGCGTCCCCGCGCAGGCGGGGACGTCAAGCTGGGTGAATTCAGGTTGGAGCGCGTTCGCGCCGGACCATCCACAGTGCATAGAGCGCGGGCAGGAAAAACAGCGTGAGCGCGGTGCCGACGAGGGTGCCGCCGATCAGCACCACCGCGAGCGGGCCCCAGAAGCTGGAGAGCGTGAGCGGCAGGAAAGCGAGCACGGCAGCGAGCGCGGTGAGGAGCACGGGGCGTGCGCGGCGCACGGTCGCCTCGATCACCGCCACTTCGAGGTTGAGGCCCCGCGCGCGTTCGGTATCGATCTGGTCGACGAGGATCAGGGTGTTGCGCATCAGGATGCCCGCAAGGCCGATGAGCCCGAGGATCGCGTTGAACCCAAACGGAAAACCAGTGAGCAGCAGCGCGGGGATCGCGCCGAGCAGGCCGAGCGGCGCAGTGGCGAAGACAAGGCCGGTCATGCGGAAAGAGCGCGTCTGGAGCATGAGCACGAGCAGCATCAAGCCGATCATGATCGGGAACAGCGGCGCGAGCGCGGTATTGGCCTTGCCCGCTTCCTCGACCGAGCCGGCGGCGATGATTGCATAGCCGGTGGGCAGCTTGTCGATCACCGGCTTGAGCTTCGGCAGGATCGCGGCGGTCACGTCGGGCGGCTGGACGCCCTTGGTGATATCGGCGCGCACGGTCATCGTCGGCACGCGATTGCGGCGCACGAGCAGCGGGTCCTCGCTGGTGGGCACGATCTTCGCGACTTGCGAGAGAGTGACGCCCCCAGCCCCTTGCGATCCATTGGCCGTGCCGATGACGAGGCTACCGAGATCGCCGAGTGCGTGACGTTCGGCCCCCGGCATGCGGACCACAACATCAGTGGTGCGGTCGCCATAGCGGGCCTGCGCCACTGTAGTGCCCGAAATCAGCGCGGAAACCTGGCGCGCGACGCTGGCGGGATCGAGGCCGAGGAGGCGCAGGCGGTCGTTGTCGAATTGCAATGTCACGGCGGGGGTGCGGTCGCCCCAATCGACGTTGACGTCGACGGCATGCGGATCGGCGCGCATGACCGCGGCGACATCGGCGGAAATGCGGCGCAACTGGTTCGGATCGGGGCCGGTGACGCGGAAGGCCACTGGATAAGGTACTGGCGGCCCGAACAGCAGACTGAGCGCGCGCACGCGGGCACCCTGGTAGCGGCCGGATGCGGCGAGCGACTGGAGTGCGAGGCGCAGCCGGTCGCGCGCGGCCGGGCTGTGCGTGAGAACGATCAGCTTGGCGAAGGAAGGGTCCGCCGGCTCCGGATTGAGCGAGAGGAAGAAGCGCGGTGCGCCGCCGCCGAGGTAGCTGTCGACGTAGCGGACTTCCTGCTTGAGCTCCGGACGAGTGAGCAGATCGCGTTCGATCTTCGCGACCACCGCACGGGTGGCGACGATGCTGGAGCCGTGCGGATTGTAGACCTCCACCAGCAGTTCGGGCCGGTCTGACACGGGGAAGAACTGCTTGGGGATCGCGACCGCGAGGAGGACGCCCGCGAGCACCATGGCGAGGACAACGCCGATGGTGAGGGGGCCGCGCAGCGCGACGCTGCGGGTGATCCATCCGCGCAGTCGCTGGTAGCGGGCCGTGGCATAGATCGCGTCGTGGCCGCCGGCGACCGGCTTGATCTCGGGCAGGAGCCGGACGCCGAGGTACGGCGTGAAATAGACCGCGACGACCCACGAGACGAGGAGCGCGAAGCCGACGATCCAGAAGATGTTGCCCGCATATTCGCCCGCAGAGGAGCGTGCAAAGCCGATGGGGAGGAAGCCGACCACGGTGACGATGGTGCCCGCGAGCATTGGCCCGGCGGTGGCCCCCCAAGCAAACGTGGCGGCCTCGATGCGGCTGAGGCCTTCCTCCAGCTTCACCACCATCATCTCGATCGCGATGATCGCATCATCGACAAGGAGGCCGAGGCTGAGAATGAGCGCGCCCAGAGTGATGCGGTCGAACTGGCGGTCCGTCGCCAGCATGATGACGAAGACCGCCGCAAGTGTGAGCGGAACCGACAGCGCTACGACAATGCCAACGCGCCAGCCGAGTGCGATCAGGCTGACGACCATCACCACACTCAGCGCAACCGCAAACTTCAGCATGAACTCGCCGTAGGCTTCCTTGATGTTGGCGGCCTGATCGGCGACTTCGGTGGCGGTGACGCCGAGCGGGAGCCCCTGACGGATCTCGTCAAGCTTGCCATTGAGCGCACGGCCCAGCGTGAGGCCATTGTAGCCCGGGTGCATGACAACGCCGAGCATGACCGCTTCGCCGCCCTGATGACGGACCTGATACGTGGGCGGGTCCTCATAACCGCGGCGGACGTCGGCGATATCGCCGATGTGCAGCACGCGGCCCCCCGCAGTGATCGGCGTGACGCGCACGGCATCGAGGTCATCGAAACTGCCGGTGACGCGCACGGGCACGAGGCGCGATGCGGTTTCGAACTGGGCGGCAGGCTGAATGAGGTTCTGGTTTGCCAGCGCGCCGAGCACGGCATCGGCGCCGACGCCCAGCGTGGCAAGCTTGCGGTTGGAAAGCTCGACATAGATGCGCGGGCGCTGTTCGCCGATCAGCGCAACTTTCTTGACGCCTTCGACGCGCTGAAGCTCGCTGCGGATCGCTTCGGCCCGCTGGATCAGTGCGCGGTGGGCGAGCCCGTTCGCCTGCACTGCGACAAGCGAGAAGTAGACGTCGGAATATTCGTCGTTGACGATGGGGCCGATCACGCCGCGCGGGAGCGTGAGCGCCTCGTCGCTCATCTTCTTGCGCGCCTGGTAAAACAGTTCGGGCGCGTCCTTCGAAGGTGCCTTGTCGCCGAACACGATGGTGATCGTGACGAGGCCGGGCCGGGTCTGCGTCTCGATCCGGTCGTAGTGGGGCAATTCCTGGAGGCGCTTTTCGAGCCGGTCGGCAACCTGGTCCTGCATTTCCTGCGCGGTAGCGCCCGGCCATGCGGCTGACACGGTGAGGACCTTGAGCGTGAAGCTGGGATCTTCGGCGCGGCCAAGCTGGAAGAAGGCGAAAATACCCGCCGCGATCACGCCAAGGAGGAGGAACAGGGTGACCGACGGCTCCCTGACACCGATCGCGGAGAGATTGGGGCCTTTCACCGGCGCAGCCCTTGTGCCGGGCGGATCTTCTGGCCGGGATGGAGAAGGTGTCCGCCGAGCGCGACCACGCGGGTGCCGGGGGCAAGCGCAGCGGCGGAGAGGAGGGCTTCCTCTTCGGTCAGGCGCAGCGGGCGGGTGGGCTGGAAGCGGATGGTGCGGTCAGGCCGGATCACCCAGACGCCGGGGCCAGCGCCGAGATCAACCAGTGCGCCAAGCGGAACACGCGCGGCGGCGGCTGTCGTGCCGGGGAGGCGCAGGGTAACCGTGGCACCGAGCGGGGCATCCTCGGGCTGGCCTGCCAGCACATAGCGCGCAGCGAAGGTACGGGTGTAGGGATCGGCAGCGCCCGCCACTTCGCGCAAGGTGGCGGCGATGGGCGCGGATCGGCCGTAAACCGTGGCTTGCGCAGATTTTGGCAGGGCGGCGAGCGCGGTCTCGGGGACGGCTACCAGCGCCTCGCGCGGGCCGCTGTGCGCAAGGCGCAGGACCGGGGTGCCCGCAGCGACGACTTGGCCCGCCTCGGCAAGGACTTCGGTGACAATCCCGTCCGCGTCCGCGACGAGCGTGGTGTAGCCGCGCTGGTTGGCAGCATTGGCAGCGCTGGCGCGGGCGGCGGAGAGGTTTGCAGCGGCGGCATCGCGCGCGGCGCGGGCACCGTCATACGTGGTGGGAGCAATGGCGCCGGTGGCGACGAGTGGGCGCAGGCGTGCTTCATCGGCAGCGGTGCGCGCGGCATCGGCCTCGGCAGCGCGGACCTTGTCAGCGGCGGCGGATGCGGCGAGCGCAAGATCTGCGGCATCGAGCCGGGCGAGTGGCTGGCCGGCGCGAACACGCATGCCGGCATCGACGAGGCGCGCCACGATTTTGCCGGGAACGCGGAACGCCAGCACGCTTTCGATGCGGGCGTGGACTGTGCCGGTGTAGGCATCGCCGGCAAGGCCGCCATCAGGTGCCGCGATGGCGGTTTCGACGAGCGGTTCTGCGGGAGGTGCGGCCGGACTGCCCGAGCAGCCGGACAAGAGAGCTGCAAAGATGGCCGCATGAAAGGCCGTGGCACGGTGCTGCATTGGAGCCTCCAGCCCCAACGGAGGGGCATGACGACTCGTCTATATGCGGACCTAGAATTTTTAGAAAGATGAAAAAAAACTTCTGTTTTCAGTTTTTCGTTTTGAGTGCTTCCAGCAGGAGCCGGGTGATGTTGGCTGTCTCGCTTTCCAGTCCGGCGACACCGAACGTATCGAGCATGACGGGGTGCCAGACCTTGGCCATGGCGCTGAACGCTGCAGCTGTCGTTTCTTCCAGCGGGAGATCGGCACGCATCACGCCCTGGCGCTGACCTTCGGCAATGACATGGCGGATGAGGCCGTGGAGCGTGTCCATGAAGTGCTGGACGGGCGGCCAGTTGCCCCGTGTCGCGGCGAGGCAGAGATCGCTGGAACGGCCGCTGCGGAAGAGAAGATCCCTCATTTTCAGCGCAATGTCCATGCAGAGTTGTTCGAACGTGTGCACCGGATCGGCGACTGCACCGCGGGCTACGCGCCATGCCTCGTCCTCGACGGCGTTGAGCGCGCGCGCTGTCACCGCCTCGTCGATTGCCTGGCGATTGGCAAAGCTGCGATAGAGATTGGCAGGCGACATGCCGAGCGCGCGGGCGACATCGGTCACCGTTACTTTCTCGAACCCCATCGCCTCGTAAAGCCGCTCGGCAGCGTCGAGAATCTCGTCGCGCCGGTCCAATGCGGGGCGCCCGACCTTGCGCTTTTCTGAAAGGACGGGATTGCTTTTCATGAAAAAAGATATATTCTTTCATCATTCATTGGTCAAGGAGCAGTCTCATGCGCCCGCTTTCGCTCGGCATCGCGGCGATGGTTCTGCTTGCGGGTGCGCCGCTGCTGGCAGCTCCCCAAGCCCGGCCCGCGCCGCCGCTGCTGCCGGAGACATTCCGCAACGCTCCGGCACCTGACAACGCCGTCCCGCTGGCCGAGGACTGGTGGGAAAGCTTTGGCGATCCGGTGCTGAACCGCATGGTGCAGGCTGCACTTTCCGGCAATCTCGATATTGCGGCTGCGGCTGCGCGGCTGGAGCAGGCGGCGGCGGGCGTGAAGGCCGCCAAGGGCGCCATGCTGCCGGGGGCATCGCTTGATGGATCGGCGGCGGTGAAGCGGCAATCGCTGGAAGATGTGCAGGGGCGGGCCTTTTCGCGCTTTCCCGGCTTTCAGCGGACGGTCGAGCAATATGGGCTGACCGGTGCGGCTTCGTGGGAGATCGATCTGTTTGGCGGGCTTTCGGCCGAAGCACGCGCGGCGCGGGCCGAGGCGGGCGCGGCCCAAGCGGGGCTGGCGGGCGCGCGGCTGACGATCGCGGCGGAAGTGGTGAACGGCTATATCGGCGTGCGTGGGCTGGAAGCGCGGCTTGCCGTGGCGAAGGCGCGGGTCGCGGCGCTGGCCGAGAGTGACCGCCTGCTGCGCCAGCGCGCGGAGCGCGGCGTGTCGGCGCTGACCGAGACAGACCGCAGCGGGGCGGAACTGGCCGGGGCACAATCTGCCATCCCCGCGCTGGAGACGGCGCTGGAAGTGGAGCGCAACCGGCTCGACGTGCTGATGGGCCGCGCGCCGGGGCAGGTCGCGGAGGAATTGGCGATCAGTGCAGGTGCAGGCGGCATTCCCGCCGTGCGCCCGCCGGCGGTGCCCGATGGCCCGGCTTCGCTCCTCGCGCGGCGGCCCGATGTGGTGGCGGCGGAGCGGCTGGTCGCGGCAAGCGATGCCCGCGTCGCCGAGGCGATTGCGGCGCGCTACCCGCGCTTCACCATTTCGGGCTTTGCCGGGTTCCTGGCGAACGGGATGAGCAATCTGCTGACGGGCGGTGCGCTGCAGACCGGCGCGAGCGGGGGTATCAGCGTGCCGCTGTTTGCCGGAGGGCGGCTGCGCGCACAGCAAACGGCAGCTGAGGCACGCCTGCGCGAGGCAGTGGCAACGTGGCGGCAGACGGCGTTGCAAGCTGCGGCGGAAAGCGAGGACGCGCTTACCGCGCTCACCAAGCGAAGCGCGCAGGCCGATGCGGTTGCGGCAGTGGCGGAGCGGTTGGCCGACAGCCGCCAGCGCGTCGAGAACGCGTTTCAGGCCGGTGCGGTGAGCCGCGTGGAAGCGCTGGGCGCCGAGCGCCAACGGTTGGATGCGGAGGACGACGCCATTGCCGCGCGGGCCGAAGCGGCTCGTGCGGGTGTTGCTGCCTTCCGCGCACTGGGCGGCGGCTGGCAAGCGGCCGACGCACGGCTCGCGGTGTCTCGCTGAGGGACGGTTTTTCCGGCCACCTGCTCATTCCGGACCAAAAAGCGGTGTCGCGTATAGTAACGATCCGTTAACCATGCACCATGGGATGGACTGTGGGACGTGTGCCCGTTTTGGCGGGATTGCTGCTGGCGCTGCTGGGATGCGGCGTATTGGCCCGCGGGGCCTATGCCGAGCGAGCGGGCCTGCCTAGCGGGACATCGGGCACTCCTGCGCAATTTGCCGCCGCGCCTGCGCAATGCGGGCCTGATCCGGCGCTCGATGCGGCTTCCGCTACGCCATTGCCGCCCAGTCCTCCGGCGCCAACCGCCGCTTCGGCACTGCGCAAGGGCGTGCTGATCGTGGTGAGCATTCCGTCGCAGCGGCTGTTCGTGTTCAAGGACGGCGCGGAGTGGGGCTCCACCACGGTTTCGACCGGGCGGCGCGGCTATGGCACTCCGGCGGGGACTTTCACGATCCTGCAAAAGCAGGTGCATCACCGCTCACGCACATATGGCAATGCGCCGATGCCTTATATGCAGCGGCTGACCTGGGGCGGCGTGGCTCTCCATGCCGGGCGCGTTACCGGTGCGCCTGCCTCGCACGGTTGTATCCGCCTGCCTTGGGATTTCGCGCGCCAGCTTTACGCGGTGACCAATCCGGCTTCGACCTCGGTGGTGATCCTGCGGGAGCCGCTGACCTATGCTGACGCGGCCAAGAACGCAGCGCTGGGGATGCCGGCGCCGGCCCAACCGGTGCGGCAGGCCTATGCGCCGCCGTTGCCGCAGCCGGTACAGCCGCTCGTGCCGGCCTTCGCCGCGCAGGCAAGGCCGGCCGCGCCGCCTTTGCGCGGGCCTGTCGAGACGATCCAGCTTGCAGCAGCGGCTAATCCTGCGGGGGCGGACGAACTTTGGCAGGAACTCTCCGTCAGCGTGCCCGAGCTGCAGCAGCTCGAGCCGGTGATCGTGCCCGCCGTGGTGCGCGCGGTGCAGGTCTATCGCCTCCGCGCCTCCGGGCCGGATGCCCACGCGATCTGCGGGCGGCTGGCGGCGCGGGGGATTGCGTGCCTGCGGGTGGCGGCCTGACGGGACGGCCGGGATTGCGTCCGCCGCTCCCGCCCGGCGCGGCAATGCCCTGATGGGACCGGATCAGCCCGCGCGGTGGCCCAGCGTCCACACATAAGCGGCAACCGCGCGCACATCGCCTTCATCAAGCGGTGCGCCGCCCAGTGCAGGCATGCCGCCGCTGGCCTTTTTGGGCTTGGCTACCCCGGCGCGGATCGTGGCGGCGAGGCCTGCAAGTGAGCCGTCGCTCCACTGGTAAGCGGGGCCTGTGAGCGCGCCGCCGGCCGAACTGCCGCGCCCGTCCGAGCCGTGGCACCCGGCGCAAGTGCCGCCCTTGGTCTCGCCGAAATAGATCCGTTGGCCGAGCGCGACTTCATCGGCGTTCGAGCCTGGCGGGGCGACCGGGGGCTTGCCGCTGAACGGATCGCCGGTGGTCAGCGCGCTCTTGACCGAAGCCCGCGGGGCGGCAGTGAGCGCGGCATCGGGCGCGCCATGGTACGTCACGCGCCAGATCGTGCCGCGCACGTCGTCAGCGATATAGAGCGCGCCATCCGGCCCCACGGCGAGGCCCGCCGGGCGATGCGCGGCGCGGCCGGGCTCGCGGTAATCACCGGCAAAGCCATCGGCAAAGCGGATCCAATCGCCCGCAGGCTTGCCGTCCTTGAGCGGCTGGAACGCGACGAGATAGCCGTCCTGCGGCGCGGGCGCGCGGTTCCAAGAGCCATGGAAGGCGATGAACGCGCCTTCGGCATAGGCGGCGGGGAAGCGCTTTGCCGTGTAGACGGCGACATCGTTGGGCGCCCAGTGAGCCGGATAAGCGGCCACGGGGAGCGTCTTGCCGGCGCAACGGCCCTGCGCCTTGCCACCGTCGCCGCCATATTCGGGAGCGAGCACATGACGGCCCTGCGCGGCATCGTAATAGCAGGTCGGCCAGCCGAAATCGGCGCCCTTGAACGGGGAGAGCAGGATTTCGTTCGGCAGGTCTGCGCCTTGCTCGCCCGAATAGAGGGCGGGCCAGTTCTGCGAAAGCTGGTCGCGCCCGTGCTGCGTGGCGAAGACGCGGCCCGCGCTGTCGAACGCGATCCCGCCGGTGTTGCGGATGCCGGTGGCCCAGCGCTCGGCGGGGGAGAAGACCTGGGCGAGCTTGTCGGCTCGGTAGGCCCAGATGCCGCCGCGCGTAAGCTGCTCGGTGCAAGGGTCCGCGCCCTTGGCACCGGGCTGGCGATTGGGGCTCTCGCAGGTGTTGGTGGCAGAGCCGGAATTGACGAGAAGCAGACCGGCCTTGTCGATCACGAAGGGGTGCATCGGATGATCGCCCTTCAGCACGAGGCCGGAGACGACCAACTCGGGCGCGGCCTTGGGCGCTGCCTCGCCCGGCGTCAGCACATAGCGGACGATCGTGCTGCCTTCCTCGGCATAAAGCGCGCCGTTCCACAACGCGATGCCGGTGCCGCCTTGCCCACCGCGCCGCGCAGTCGAGCCAAAGCGTTCAGTCACGTCGGCGACGCCGTCGCCATCGCGGTCCTTCAGCGCGACGATGAAGCCGCCTGCGGGTGCGGGCGCGCCGGGGAAATAGTCGGGGTAGTCCCAGGTGTTGGCATAGACCGTGCCATCGGTGGCCACGGTGATGTGGCGGGCATGGCCGAGGTGATCGGCAAACACCGTGGCGCAGAAGCCCGGCGGCAGGCTGAGCCCGCCGTTACCGGGCGCGCAGTCGTCCGGCGCGGCATCGGCTGCGGCGGCCAGCGGGGCTTGCGGTGCAATGAGCGCGAGCCCGAGCGCGGTAGCGAAGAGGACGGGAAGGATTGTGCGGCGGGAGAAAGGATTGGTCATGCCGGGACTGTGGTGGGGCGCCGGTCCGCGGTCAATCCTGCAACATGGGAAATGGAGCGGTGAAGGGAAGCCAAAAGACCGCAGAAAGTGGCTGATTAGCTGACTTATTGAGAAGATGGTTGCGGATGAGGCCCCCAATAAGGCCCCCATTTGCAGTGGTTGCTGGTGAATGTACGCGAACGCCCAGCGCTGAATGGCTGCCCTTGTCCACAGGAGATGGCGAGGCAATATGGCGGCACAATCGCACGGTTGCAATCGGGAGTGGCTACGGTGCCAGACAGCGCATCTAAGGGTGGAAGTGGTGCTAACGACTGGATCGATTTTCCAGCCGCTAACGAAATTGACGCCTTGGCGAAGGATGCGCTGAGGGCATTTCACCATCGGCAAAAGGGCTGGCAAGGGAAGATGGCGTGCCTGTTTCGCGCACTGTCCGCCAACGCACTAGACCACGCTACGCCCGACGCCCCCCAGATCGCTATCGAAGGCCCCCACTTGGTGGGAGTGTTCGCCATCTTTTCGGACATGCTGTTCACTGCGCAGAATGGCGGATTACACCCGCTGGCCGAGGTAGCTCCTACTGGCGGCAGGGATCGGTTTTCCGCCGTTGAAATGAAAGCCAAAATCGCGATGACAACGGCGATTGGATTTGCACGTAGTCGAGCGCAGGCATCTGGCCATAAGATGGACTATGCCTTTGAACTCCTACCGCGCGAGTTGCGGCCGAAAGGCGTGAATGTTGATGCAAAATTTTGCCGCAGCACCTGGACCAATCTGAACCGACTTCCAGAAAACGTGAAACGCCAGATTAAAGCCGCCATTTCCGATTACGCAGCCAGCCGGAACGATGCCACGTATCAGAAGCTCCTCTGGGATGCAGCAGCCGCATGGCAGGCGAAGGATGCGTTTCTCACCACCCGTGAACTTAAATCAAAAGACCCGATTTTATGATTTAGGACTATCTTGGACACCCGGTTCCACCTCGGCATCCGCCGGGGTTCCCGCCCGACTGCAAGGGCAGAATTGGAACCGAGATTATGGACGAACTTCCCGAATTGATGACCGTGGCGGACTTCCTCCGCCGCTACTCGATTGGCCGCACCACCTTCTATCGTGAGGTAGCGGCTGGCCGGATCCCCCTTCGCAAGCTGGGCATTGCCAGCCGCGTTGCACGTGCCGATGCCGAGCGTTGGGCCGGTAGCCTCGCCGTTCGTGAAGGGAGGGCGTAATCA
>CANCET010000096.1 GCA_947375105.1 Sphingomonadaceae bacterium | reverse complement strand
GCGCAAGGTGGTGCCCTCCCCTGCTCCGGCGCCGCCGCCGTCGCCAGACAGCGCCTCGACGCCGACTGCTTCGCCAAGCGCAAGGAGCTGCCAGCCCGGTGAGTAAGCGATGGGCGCGGTCATGACGTCGATCCGGCGGGCTGGCGCACCGAGGATGCGGACCAGCGAATCGCGTGCGAAGAGCTGGGCTTCGCCCTCGCCCAAGCGGCGCAGGATCAGCTGTTCCTCGAATGCGAAGACATCTTCGACCGCCTTCCCCACAAGGCGGCGAGCGCCCTGCCCCGCAAGCTGTTCGGCAGCAGGATTCACCGCGGCGATTGTCAGATCCGGCGCGAGCGTGATGACGGCGAGCGGCAAGCTGGCAACGATCCGCTTGGGATCGGGGCGCGCGTTATCGCCGCCCTTGCGCCAGTCTGCCGGGCCGCTCATGCCGCCGCGCGGCTAGCCGGGGCGGCCATGGCACGGGCGTAGAATTCGGCGAGGCTGGCCAGCACGGCTTTCGGATCGTCGATGAAGTTCACGCGGTTGCGGAACTCCGCCGATCCGGCGAGGCCCTTGGTATACCAGCCGAGGTGCTTGCGGGCCATGTTGACCCCGGTAACGGTGCCATAATGCTCGAGCATGGCGTGATAATGCTCTGTAATAAGGGCATATTGCTCGGCAATTCCCGGATCGGAGCGGCTTTCGCCGGTATCAAGCCAGTGCATGACCTGCCCGAGCAGCCACGGGCGGCCATAGGCGCCGCGTCCAATCATCAGGCCGTCTGCACCGCTCTGCTCGATAGCCTGCGCCGCGTCTTCTATCCCGCAGATATCGCCGTTGACGATGACAGGGATCGAGACCGCGTCCTTCACGCGGCGCACGAAGCGCCAGTCGGCCGTGCCCTTGTACATCTGGTTCCGGGTGCGGCCGTGGACGGTGATCATCTGCGCGCCGAGATCCTGCGCGATGCGCGCGAGTTCGGGGGCGTTGAGGCTGTCATGGCACCAGCCCATGCGCATCTTGACCGTGACGGGGACCTTCACCGCCTTGACCGTCGCCTCGATCAGCGCGGCAGCGAGCGGGATGTCGCGCATCAGCGCCGAGCCGCAATCGCCGCTGACGATCTTGCGCACCGGGCAGCCCATGTTGATGTCGATGATCGCAGCGCCCTTGTCTTCGGAGAGCTTGGCGGCTTCCGCCATCTGCGCGGGCTCATTGCCCATGAGCTGCATCGAGACCGGCTCTTCGGTGGGGTGCCACGCGGCCTTCTGGATAGATTGGCGCGTTTCGCGGATCGCGGCCGGGCTGGCGATCATCTCGGTCACGTTGAGGCCCGAACCGAAGCGCCGGACCATGGTGCGGAACGGCAGATCGGTTACGCCGGTCATCGGCGCAAGCACCACCGGCTGCGCAATGCGCACGGGGCCGACCATGATTGGCGCGAGCGTGGGAGGTGCGGGAAGATCGCTCAT
Organism: Sphingomonadaceae bacterium; assembly: GCA_947375105.1. Classification (GTDB taxonomy): domain Bacteria; phylum Pseudomonadota; class Alphaproteobacteria; order Sphingomonadales; family Sphingomonadaceae; genus Novosphingobium. The sequence goes on along the minus strand of CANCET010000096.1, from coordinate 10,644 downwards.
CGAAGACTGCCTAAAAAAGAGGCATGCGCTTAGTCGATTGCGTGCTTTGCGGCAAGGACTGTAAGGGCAAGGCATGACTGGAACGTTCCCCGCCGCCGTTGCTGCAGTTGTCGTTGCCGCCGGGCAAGGCTTGCGCGCGGGCGGAACCGTGCCGAAGCAGTTTGCGCTGTGGCGGGGCAAGCCGCTGGTGCGCCATTCGGTGGAAGCGCTGGTAAAGGCCGGTGTGGCGCCAATCGTGGTCGTGATCCCGGCTGACTGGGAGGCGGCAGCAGCCAAGTCGCTGGACGGGCTGGCTGGCGTGCGCTTCGTGCACGGGGCGGCGAGCCGGCAGGGATCGGTGCGCGCTGGGCTGGAAGCGCTTGCGGGTGATGCGCCGGGCATGGTGCTGATCCACGATGCCGCGCGGCCCGATTTGCCGGAAGCGGTGATTGCGGCGCTGGTGGCGGCGCTAGCCAGCCGGCCCGGCGCCATTCCGGTGCTGCCGGTGGTAGACAGTGTGGTGCGCGGGAGCGGCGGGCTGCGCGGCGCGTTCGTGGACCGCGACGGGCTCTACCGCGTGCAGACGCCGCAGGCCTTCCTCTATGACGCCATCCTTGCCGCGCACCGCGCCTGGGACGGCACCACAGATGCCGGTGACGATGCGGCGGTCGCGGAAGCTGCGGGGCTGGCGGTGGCCCTGGTTGCTGGTGACGAGCGGCTGAAGAAAGTGACGTTTGCCGATGATCTTAAGGAAGAGAGCATGACACTTGCCGCCGTGCGCACCGGGATGGGCTATGATGTCCACCGTCTCGCCGAGGGTGAGGAGTTGTGGCTCTGCGGAGTGAAGATCGAGCATTCCAAGGGATTGGCGGGCCATTCCGATGCCGACGTCGCGATCCATGCGCTGGTCGATGCGCTGCTCGGCGCGGTGGCAGCGGGGGATATCGGCGATCACTTCCCGCCATCGGACCCGCAGTGGCGCGGGGCTTCGTCCGACAGGTTCCTTGCCCACGCGGGAACGCTGGTGGCCGCGGCGGGTTATGCCATTGGTAATGTCGATGTCACGATCATTTGCGAGGCTCCGCGCATCGGCCCGCACAAGGTGGCCATGCGGGAACGGCTTGCGGCGATTCTGGCGATTGACATCGCCAACGTCAGCGTGAAGGCCACGACCACCGAACGGCTTGGTTTTACAGGGCGCGGCGAAGGTATTGCCGCGCAGGCCGTAGCGACGGTTGTGGCAAACGCGTGATCGTGATGGCTTGAAGGAACGCTGGGTATGTCGCTGGTTCGAAAACTGGTTTTTGGCGCCGCACTGACCTCGATGGGCATGGCCGAAGTTGCCGCTGCACAGGAGCCCGCCTGCCTCAGCGAGCGCGAGGTGACGAGCCTCGTTACCTACGCCCTTCCGGTGGTGATGGACTCGACGATGAAGACCTGCCGCCCGCAACTCTCGCCGCAAGGTTATTTCGCGATGCAGGGGCCGGGCCTCGTGCAGCGCTATGCCGCGCGCAAGGGTGCGGCCTGGCCCGATGCCAAGGCGGCGCTTATCAAGCTTGGCGGAAGCGATGCCAAGATGAAGGACGTTGTCGCAAGCCTGACGGACGAGGCCTTGCAGCCGTTTGCCGAGGGCATTGTCTCCGCGATGGTGACCAAGGGCATCAAACCGGGCCAATGCCGCGCGATCGAGCGCGGGGTGCGATTGCTTTCGCCGCTGCCGCCGGAAAACACCGCGGAACTGGTGACTTTCGTGCTCGTTCTGGCGGACAAGCCCAAGGTGCGCGGCGCGGTGGGCGCGTCGAAGAAATCCGACCTGCCGATCTGCCCGGCCGTCTGAGAGGACTGGGACCCGCCATGGACACGCTTCTGCCCCCCGAACTCACCACGCTGGCCGCGCGCGTCATCGCCGAGAACAAGGCCGTTGGCCGCATGGTCGCCGTGGCGGAAAGCTGCACCGGCGGTCTGGTCGCGGCGGCGCTGACCGAGATCGCGGGCTCCTCGGCCGTGGTAGACCGGGGTTTCGTGACTTATTCGAACGAGGCCAAGACCGAGATGCTCGGCGTTTCGGCCGACCTCATCGATACGTTCGGCGCGGTTTCGGTGGCCGTGGCCTGGTCGATGGCGCAGGGGACGCTGAAGCATTCGCGCGCCGATGTCGCGGTGGCGATTACCGGGATTGCCGGGCCGGATGGCGGCAGCGAGCAAAAGCCGGTGGGCACGGTCGTGTTCGCGAAGGCCGAGCGCGGCGAAGATCCCGAAGCGGTGAATGCCGAACTGAAAGTGTTCGAGGGCGCGCGGACCCGCGCCGAAGTGCGGCTTCAGGCGGCGCTGGTCGCGTTGGAACTCTTGCTGCCGTAGACCTTTTCTGCGCGCGTTTCGAACGCGGCGACCATCTTGCGAAAGGCGCGGTCGAGGTACTGCCCCGCAAGCGCTTCCAGGATTGCGCTGCGGAACGTGAAATCGACGTTGAAATCGATAACGCAGCCGCCGTCTTCATGGGGGCGGAAATCCCACGTGTTCGAGAGGCGCTTGAGCGGTCCGTCGAGGTATTCGACCGCGATCCGGTGCGGGCGATCCTTCTTCACGCGCGAGGTGAACTTCTCGCGCAGCGCGCTGAAGCCGACCATCATGTCGGCCACCATCTCGGTCTCGCTGTCCGACTGGATGCGCGTTGCCACGACCCACGGCAGGAATTCGGGGTAGCGCTTCACGTCCGCGACGAGATCGAACATCTGCTCCGCCGACCAGGCGAGCCGCCGCTGCTGGTTGATGACCGGCATGCGTCTAGATCTTTGCAGCGCCAGCCTTGGCGAGCTGGGCTTCACGTGCGGCACGCATTTCGGCGAAATCCTCGCCCGCATGATAGCTGGAGCGGGTGAGCGGGCTGGCGGCGACCTGCAGGAAGCCCTTGGCGCGGGCAATCGCGCCATAAGCGGCGAAGGCCTGGGGAGTCACGAAATCGAGCACCGGGGCGTGCTTCGGCGTGGGCTGGAGATATTGGCCCATGGTCAGGAAATCGATGCCGGCCGAGCGCATGTCGTCCATTACCTGATGCACTTCGAGCCGCGCCTCGCCAAGGCCGAGCATGATGCCAGACTTGGTGAAGACGCGCGGATCGTGGTGCTTCACTTCCTCCAGCAGACGCAGTGAGGCGTAGTAGCGTGCACCGGGGCGGATCGTGGGATAGAGCCGGGGTACGGTTTCGAGGTTGTGATTGTAGACGTCCGGGCCCGCGGCCATGATCGCCTCGACCGCGGGGCGCATCTTGCCGCGGAAATCGGGCGTGAGAATCTCGATCGTGGTGTTCGGTGTTGCCGCGCGCAGGGCCTGGATCACCTTGACGAACTGGCCCGCGCCGCCATCGGGCAGATCGTCGCGATCCACCGACGTAATGACGATATGCTCAAGGCCCAGCTTGGCGGCGGCTTCGGCGACATGGCCGGGCTCGCTCGCATCGACTTTGCGCGGCATGCCGGTCTTGACGTTGCAGAAGGCGCAGGCGCGGGTGCAGACATCGCCAAGGATCATCACCGTGGCGTGCTTCTTGGTCCAGCACTCGCCGATATTCGGGCAGGCCGCTTCCTCGCACACAGTGTTGAGGCCGAGGCTGCGCATCAGTCCACGCGTCTCATCGTAACCCTTGCTGGTGGGCGCCTTGACGCGAATCCAGTCAGGCTTCTTCAGGCGCGGAGGACGGCCGTCGGCAGACGGCGGCACAATCGGGGACTGATCGTTCATGGTGTGCGAGATAGGCGCATGAAGCATGACTTGAAAGATGCATTCGTACGCGGCAACAGGCTGGGCATGACCAGACCATTCTCCCCCGAGCTCGACCACCTTGTCGAAGGCTATCGCCGGTTCCGGGAGAACGGGTGGAATCCCCGCGTGGAGCGGTGGCACCAACTGCGCGAAGGGCAGGAACCGCCGGTGATGGTCATCGCCTGTTCGGACAGCCGGGTAGACCCCGCGCAGATCTTCGATACCGACCCGGGCGAGATGTTCGTGGTGCGCAACGTGGCGGCGCTTGTCCCGCCGTTCGAGACATCGCCGGGCTATCACGGCGTTTCGGCTGCGCTCGAATTTGCGGTTCAGGTGCTGAAAGTGCGCAAGATCGTGGTGCTGGGCCACGGCATGTGCGGCGGCTGCCGCGCCGCGCTGACGCAGGAACTCGAAGGCACTGAGCCGGGCGAAGGCGGCTTCATCAACGACTGGATCGGGCTGCTCGGCCCCGTACGCGCAGGCGTGGTCGCCGCACATGGCACGACCGGCCGCCCGGCAGAGCGGGCGATGGAACAGGCGGGTGTGAAGGTCAGCCTTGCCAATCTGCGCACGTTCCCGTGCGTTCGCCGCAAGGAAGCCGCAGGCGAGCTACGCCTGCGCGGCGCGTTCTTCGCGATTTCGGACGGGATCCTGCATGTGCTGGACGAAGATTCAGGCGATTTCTTCGAGGTAAAGTAAGCCCCTCACCCACAACAAAAAAAGGGCGGCCCTTGCGAGGCCGCCCTGTTTGTTTTGGCGTCTTGCCTCAGCCGATCACGGCTTGGCCTTGTCCGTAGCCAAGACCGAGAAGAGCTTGGCGAGCGGTGCGCGAACGCCGGTCACTTGTGCGAAGCTGGCCTTGGCGGCGTCGTACTTGTCCTGATCGAACTGTGCGATGCCGAGGCGGGTGAGCGCACGGTCCTTGTCGATCGCGCCACCCTTGGTGAGGCCGAGCTGATAGAGCTCCTCGGCCTTGGCGGGGTTGTCATACGACAGATAGGCATCGGCCGTGGCGACCGCCAGCTTGCCATCGGCGGCTGCGCGGGCATCCTTCTCAAGACCGACGAGCGAGGCCTTGTCCGCCACGATACGGCCCTTGGCCTGCGTTAGCGAGTCGCTCACGAACACGTCGCTGGCATCCAGCGCGCCCTTCGAGAGGCCCAGCTCGATGACCTTCGCCGTTTCACCCGGCAGACGACGCGGGTCGGCGGCCTGAATGTATTCGATGAACTCGCGCGTGACGTACTGCTTCTCGTTGTCGAGCGCGCCGCTGCGCAGGAACAGACGGCCCAGATCGAGCGACTCTTCCTTGCCGAAGCTGCCGAATTCGCGGGTAAGCTGGCCCGCGCCGAGCCAGTTGAGCGCGGTGGGCTGCGCTTCAACCATCATGGTCGACCATTCGATCGCCTGCGGCCCGAGCTTGTTCTTGTAGGCAATGACGTTGGCGCGGCGGTACCACGCTTCCGGCACCGCACCGCCGGCTGCCTTGCGGGCATCGACTGCCATCTTGAGCGCGGCAAGGCCTTCGGCGGGGCGCTTCACTTCGTTGTACGCATCAGCCAGCATTTCCGCCGCGGCGTCTTCTGAAACGTTGCCCTGAACCGCCTTGGTCAGCGGATCGATCGCGCCCTGAAAGTCCTTGGAAGCGTAGGCGAAGTTGCCGAGGTAGAAGTTGAAGGTCGGGATCTTGTCGGCTTCGAGCATGCCGCTGTCGATCATCGCCTTGACGCCGCGCGAACGCATCGGCGTATCATCGAGGTAGCCGCCAATCTGAACGGCAAACTGCCCGACGGCGAGCTTGTCCTGCGAAGTCTTTGCTGCGGCCTCGGCTGCTGCCAGCTTGGCAGGCGCATCGCCGAGCGAAGCCTTGATCTGCGCATCTGGGGTGCCCTTCGCCTTGGCGGCCTGGGCATCCTGCACCAGCTTCTGGACGGGACCCGCTGCGGCGACGAATTCCTTCGAATAAGTCGCCTTCGGGGCTTCCTTTTCCTTGGCGGCGGCAGGCGCGGCACCAAGCAGGATCCCGCCGGCGGCCAGACCGGTCGAAAGTGCGACGGCCAGCGCGGCACGGGCGGCCACGAATTTCATTGCATTACCCCGCATCACTTCATCTCCTCCTGGCCGCAAGGCGGCGGACCGGACCGGTCCCCAAACTCCATCCTGCCCCGGGGCCATATCCCAAAAACACCGGCAGAATGCACTTGTTTCACACGTCTACCGCGGCGAACCTCTGGCGCGGAATTGACGTCTTGGCAACGTCTTGCTGCATCGGAACCCACCGGGTGAACCCGGATTGAATAGCAATTCGTCTCATTGTTCAGGATTGGCGCAGCCGGGCGTTCGCATATGTGGATAAGGCGGCGCTGGGCAGGGCGTTTTCTGGCCTTTGTCGGGGCTTTGGCCTAGTGCCTTGGGTATTCCCAACAACAGAGCGAAAAAGCCACCAACGTGAGCGATGACACCGGCCTGATCGACCCGCCTGCTCCGCTGCCGGACCACGAGTTCCAGCGGATCGACATCGTCGACGAGATGAAGACGAGCTATCTCGATTACGCGATGAGCGTGATCGTGAGCCGCGCGTTGCCCGACGTGCGCGATGGGCTGAAGCCCGTCCATCGCCGCATCCTGTGGACCAGCCACGAGAACGGCTTCACCTCGAACAAGGCCTATCGCAAGTCGGCGCGTATCGTCGGCGATTGCATGGGCAAGTACCACCCGCATGGCGACAGCGCGATCTACGACGCACTCGCGCGCATGACGCAGGACTGGTCGATGCGCCTGCCGCTGATCGACGGTCAGGGCAACTTCGGCTCGATGGACCCCGATCCGCCAGCCTCGATGCGCTATACCGAAGCGCGCCTTGCAAAGGTGGCGGATTCGCTGCTTGCAGACATCGACAAGGATACGGTCAACTTCCAGCCGAACTACGACGGTTCGGAAAACGAGCCCGTGGTTCTGCCGGCGCGGTTCCCCAACCTGCTGGTCAACGGCGCGGGCGGCATTGCGGTCGGCATGGCGACCAACATTCCGCCGCACAACCTTGGCGAAGTGATCGATGGCTGCCTTGCTTATATGGCGAACCCTGCGATCACGAACGAGGACCTGATCCAGATCATCCCGGCGCCCGATTTCCCGACCGCGCCCCTGATCCTGGGCACGAGCGGCGCGCGCAAGGCCTATACCGAAGGGCGCGGCTCCATCGTGATGCGCGCGCGGCACGAGATCGAGGATACCAAGGGCGGCCGCGGTGAAGGGCGCAAGTCCATCGTGCTCACCTCGATCCCCTATCAGGTTGGCAAGAACAGCCTCGTCGAAAAGATCGCCGAAGCCGCCAAGGACAAGCGGATCGAGGGCATCTCGGACATCCGCGACGAATCGAACCGCGAGGGCGTGCGCGTGGTCGTCGACCTCAAGCGGGATGCGACGCCGGAAGTCGTGCTCAACCAGATTTGGCGCAACACCCCCGCGCAATCGAACTTCCCCGCGAACATGCTGGCTATCCGCGGCGGGCGGCCCGAAATTCTGTCGCTGCGCGATATCATCGAGGCGTTCGTCGAGTTCCGCGAGGAAGTCATCTCCCGCCGCACCAAGTTCGAGCTGAACAAGGCGCGGGACCGGGCACATATCCTGCTTGGCCTCGTCGTCGCGGTTTCGAACCTCGACGAAGTGGTGCGGATCATCCGTGCCTCGGCCAACCCGGCGCTTGCACGCGAGACGCTGATCGCGCGCGAATGGCCGATCGGCGACATCGCGCAGTACATCCGCCTGGTCGAGGCGATCGAGGACGAGGCGCTCGATGGTTCCGAAGGGACCTATCGCCTGAGCGAGACGCAAGTTCGCGCAATCCTCGATCTGCGGCTCCACCGCCTCACCGCGCTGGGCCGCGACGAAATCGGCGGCGAGCTGGAGATCCTGGCCAAGGCGATTGCCGAGTACCTTGCGATCCTCGCCGACCGCGAGAAGCTCTTTGCGGTGATGCGCGAGGAGCTGGTGGCCGTGCGCGATGCCTATGCCACGCCGCGCAAATCCGAGATCACCGCGCCGGCCGACGGGATCGAGGACGAGGACCTGATCGAGCGCGAGGACATGGTCGTGACGATCACCCTCGATGGCTATATCAAGCGTACCCCGCTCTCCACCTTCCGCGCGCAGAACCGGGGCGGCAAGGGCCGCAGCGGCATGGCAACCAAGGAAGAAGATGCCGTGGGGACGATGTTCGTCACCTCGACTCACACGCCGGTGCTGTTCTTCTCGACCGCGGGCAAGGTCTATCGCCTCAAGGTGTGGCGTCTGCCCGAAGGCGGTCCGACCACGCGCGGACGGCCGATGGTCAACCTGCTCCCCGCCCTCGACGCGGGGGAAACAATCGCGACCGTGCTTCCCCTGCCCGAGGATGAGGCGGAATGGGGCAAGCTTTCGGTGGTGTTCGCCACCGCCAAGGGCAACGTGCGCCGCAATGCGATGGATGCCTTCGCCAACATTCCCACCAACGGCAAGTTCGCCATGCGGTTCGAGGAAGGCGACGCGGACCGCCTGATCGGCGTTGCGCTGCTCGAAGGAAGTGACGACGTGCTCCTCGCCACCCGCGCGGGCAAGGCCATCCGCTTTGCCGGCGATGAAGTGCGCGAGTTTACCAGCCGCACCTCGACGGGCGTGCGCGGCATGACGCTCAAGGGTGACGATGAGGTCATCTCGCTGTCGATCCTCCACCGCGTCGGCACGAGCGCGGAGGAGCGCGAGGAGTATGTCCGCTTCGCCCCATGGAAGGGCGAAAAGGACGGCGAACCGGCGATGACCGCAGAGCGTATGGCCGAATTGCAGGCGCGCGAGCAGTTCATCCTGACCGTCTGCGCCAATGGCTATGGCAAGCTTTCTTCGGCCTATGAATACCGCCGCACGGGCCGCGGCGGCCAGGGTATCACCAATATCGACAACATCGCGCGCAATGGTCCGGTGGTGGCAAGCTTCCCGGCGGTGCAGGCCGATCAGCTGATGCTTGTGACCGATCAGGCCAAGCTCATCCGGTTGCCGCTCGAATCGCTGCGCGTGATCGGGCGCGGTTCGGCGGGCGTGCGGCTCTTCAACGTATCGGGCGATGAGCACGTTGTGAGCGCGGTTCGTCTGGCCGAGGAAGAGGGCGAAGTTGCGCCTGAGGTTGAAGCTGAGACTGGGGCCGAAGCTGAAGGCGAGGCCGAGACCGAAGCATGAATGTCGCTTACAAGGTGCTGACGAGCGAGCAGATGGACGTGCTGCTGCGGGACGGCGTGTTCCTCGGCGCGCCGATCGATCTGGCGGACGGCTACATCCACCTCTCGGCCGCCGATCAGGTGACCGAGACCGTGGACAAGCACTTTGCCGGGCAGACTGGCCTGCATGTCGCGGCGGTCGATCTTGCGGCGCTGGGCGATGCGGTGAAGTGGGAGCCTTCGCGGGGCGGGCAGCTGTTTCCGCATATCTACGCCGCGCTGCCGTTAAGCGCCGTGCCTGCGCACGGGCCACTGGCGCGCGGTGCGGATGGGGCGGTGGTGCTGCCGGTAGCGGGCTGAACCTGCCCTCACTGTTGGCGATTCCCGCGAATGCGGGAACCCAGAACCCCGAACGCAGCGTCAGCCGCTCTGGATCCGCGCCCTCGCGAGGATGACGAGGGAGGAGCTAAGGTGCAGCGAATGCGCCCTTGCGTCGCAGCGCGCCGATCACGCCGACGGTGATCAGGAACTGTCCGAAGTAGTAGAGTGGCCAGACAAGCAGGTGCGGCACCGTGCTCTCAGCCATTGGGCCCATGCGCGCGAAGATGAGCAGGTCCGATGCCGCGAACAGCACCGCGCCGTTCCCGACCCGCATGCGCGGGAAATCGCTGGACCACGCTGCTGCGGCCATCCCGCCAAGCGCCAGCGCGTAGAAGGCGACCTCGGGCTTCCCGGTCAAGCCGAAGGCCAGCGCCGGAACGCCGATCAGCAGCGCGACGGCGGTTCGCTTGTCCTGCGCGTTCAGATCCGCGCGGCGGTGGCGCAGGTAGAGCGCGATGGCGACCATGTGCCCGGCGAAAAACGCCAGCGCGCCGCCCGTGAAGTTCGCTTCCAGCACCATGTCACCCAGAGCGCCGAACGCCATCACCAGCGCGATGCGGTGCGCATCACGCACCGGGTGGTGTCGCCATGCATAAACACCCAGCAGGCCCACGCCTGCGCCTTTCCACAGGATCAGGTAGAGCCCCGGAATCCAGCTGTCCGCCACGAACCAGTAGCTGATGCCCGCGATCAGGCTGGCCAGCAGCCATGGGCGTTGTTCGATCAAGGCGCGCTGCGGCATCGTATACCCTACCCTTCCGGGCTCTTCCCTAGGGCTTGCCGCGCGGGGGACGCAATGCCAATGCGCTTGTCATGACGCATCAGGTTCACATCATCGGCGGCGGCATGGCCGGAAGCGAAGCGGCTTGGCAGCTGGCGCAGCGTGGCATTCGCGTGCGCCTTTCGGAAATGCGCGGGGGCGGCGATATGACAGCGGCGCACAATGGCGACGGCCTTGCCGAACTGGTCTGCTCCAACTCGTTCCGCTCTGACGATGATGAGAAGAATGCGGTCGGCCTGTTGCACTATGAGATGCGGCAATGCGGCAGCCTGCTCATGGCGGCGGCGGAAAAGGCGCGGGTGCCGGCAGGTTCTGCACTGGCGGTTGACCGCGATGTGTTCTCGGCCGAAGTCGAGGCCATGCTGCGCGCGCAGCCCACGCTGGAGATCGTGCGTGAACGCGTGGACGTTCTGCCGTCTGATGGTCTTACCGTTGTTGCGACGGGACCGCTGACGGCCCCTGCCCTTGCCTCCAGCATCGGCGCGGCGACAGGTGCGGAGAGCCTCGCCTTCTTCGATGCCATTGCCCCCATCGTCTACCGCGAATCGATCAACATGG
>CANCET010000095.1 GCA_947375105.1 Sphingomonadaceae bacterium | reverse complement strand
CGCCACTTGCGGGAGGGGGACGATTCGTGGCGGCCCATGTAATCAAGCCGGGCGGTTTAGGCTAGGGCCTAGGGCCTACTTTGCACCAGCGGCCGGCCACGCCTTGCTATCGGCGAAGAAGCGCACCAGTTCGGCTTGCACCAGAACATCATCGACCATGCCCCCATAGACCACCCGGGAGGCCTCGTCTGCGGGGCGGTGATAGACGTTTTCCATGAACGCCTGCAGCCGCGCCGGATCGGAATAGCTGGTGCTCACCATGACCGAGGGGACATCGTGCTGCATCAGCACCCAGCTGTCCTGCCGCCGGGCGAACGCGTTCGCGGCTTCACCGGGCGCAAGCTTGCGCTTCATCGCCTTCAGCACTTTGGCGATGCCCTCATCGAGCGGGGTCATGCCTTGCCCGACGACGCTGACCGGGAGCCCCTCCGGCACCAGCCCGGTGCTGTCCACGTTGAACGCCGCAACGACGCTGGCCAGCGGCAGCGGCGGGTTTTCAGCAAAGGCCAGCGCGCCGAGCAGGCCGAGTTCTTCGCCGGTCGTCGCCACGAGATAGACGTCGCGGTCGAGCGGCTTGCCCGATGAAAGCTGGCGCGCGACTTCGGTGATGACCGAGAGGCCGGAAGCGTTGTCGACCGCGCCGTTGCAGATGAGATCCACTGCGGGCGGCTGGGCGCATTTGCCGAAGTGATCCCAATGCGCCATCAGCACGACCGCGCCCGAACCTGGGCGGCGACCCTCGATCTTGCCGATGAGGTTGTGCGTCTTGATCCGGATCTCGCGGTTGGTCGCCTCGAACGAGGCAGTCAGGCCAAGCGGTTTGGCGCTGAAGCCGGGCGCGCCGCCGGATGCTCGCAAGCTGGCGAGATCGGGCCCGCCGGCACCGGCCAGCAACTGCCGCGCCGCTTCGGGCGAAACAAACGCTTCGATATCCCCGCCGATCCGTTCGCCGGATAGCGCGTAGCCCGCGCGGCGGCGCCGGGCCATGACGTCTTCCAGCGTGCGATCACCGTCCAGAACGGTAAGGACTGCCGCCGCGCCGCTTTCCAGCAGCTTGCCGGCACGGTCCACCGGCCGGCTCAACGCGGTCTTCCCGGAGCCGGGCATGCCGGAACCGGATTTTGCAGGCTCGGCAGGCGGACTCTCGCTGTCGAAAATCACCGCGACCCGCCCGGCAAGTTCGGTACGGGCGCCGTCGCCGCCCGCCGTCTTGCCGACATAAACCAGCGGGGCATTCTCGATGAGGCTGCGCAGCCCGGACGTGACGACGAAAAAGCCGGTATCGGCAAGCGGCACGCGGCGCTTGCCGCGGAAGAACTGCGCGCGCGAACCCTGCGGTTCGCGCTCGACCAGTTCCACCGGGGCGAACCACGCATTGCCGGGGTCGTTGGTGCCCGATTCCAGGCCGATATCGAACCACTCTCGCGCCAGATAGCGCAGCGTGAGCGTTTCGCCGGGCGTTCCCGGTTCGCGGCCACCGAACTCGTCACTGGCGAGCGTGTTCACGTGCTGGCGCAGTTGTGCCTCGATCAGGGCAAGCTGGCGTTTGGTGGGAGCGGCCGCGACTGTCACGACCGGTGCCAAGGCAATCTTGGCGATCAGAATGCGGGCCAGCATGCCGGACAACAACTTGCGAAGCCGGGGCGCCACGCCAAAGCCGGGGTTGGGTATCATGGCCTCTGCTTTACCCACAACGACTCATCGCCATCCCTGAACGGCCTAACGCACCCGCATTGCTCGCAAATGCGGCTCCGCTGCGCAAGTTCCCTCTGCGACCACGGAGCGATGATCGTTACGTACCCACTTGCGCGGCAAGGCAGCTTGCGGGCAATCCAGCGGGCGGACAGGAGACACACCAATGCGGCTCGACGATTTCGACAATTCGATTCAGGTCGAGGATCAGCGCGGCGGCAGTGGGCCGCGGTTTGGGGGACCAGGCGGCAAGATCGGCTGCGGCAGTATCGTCATCGCGCTGATCGGGGCGGTGGTGTTTGGCATCAACCCGCTGCAGACGCTGGGCACCTTGCAGAACATGCAGGGCTCCGCGCCGCCGCAGGCGCTACCCGGCAAGCCGGCCAATCTCGCAGAAAGCTGCTCCGCGAACGCTTTCAGCCGCGAAAGCTGCAATGCGCTCGCCTCGCTCAACAAGACCTGGGCGCCGCTGTTTCAAACGGCGGGGATCGCTTTCACCGCGCCCAAGCTGGTGTTTTATGCGCGCGAGGGGCAATCGGGCTGCGGCGAGGCGCAGAGCGCGATGGGGCCGTTCTATTGCCCGGCGGATCAGGGCATCTACATCGATACCGACTTCTATACCGAGATGGACAAGCAGCTTGGCGCGGGCGGCGATTTTGCGCGGGCCTATGTGATCGCGCACGAATATGGCCACCACGTGCAGAACCTGGTCGGCACATCGGATCAGGTGAGCGAGGCCCAGCGCCGCAACCCGCCGATGGCGAACCGGCTCTCGGTGAAGCTGGAGTTGCAGGCGGATTGCTATGCCGGAGTATGGGCTGCGCGCAACAAGGACCGGATCGATCCCGGCGATATCGAAGAAGGCCTGCGCGCCGCGCACCAGATCGGCGACGATACGCTGATGGCCTCGGCCGGACGGACGCCGCAGGAAGCTGCCTTCACTCATGGCAGCAGCGCACAGCGCATGGCGTGGCTGCGCAAGGGACTGGAAACCGGCAGTGAAGATGCTTGCGATACGTTCAGCACTGGCTCAGCGCGGGGAACACAATAGGGCCTCAGCCATTGTGATGGCGAAGTGGGGACCAATCATGAAACACTGCCAACTTGCCATCGCACTCCTGTTTGTCACCTCTGCCGGCTCTGCCGCCGCGCAAACCGCGGTCGCCCCGCCCAATGTCAAGGCGGGCGATGTCGTCTCGACGCCGCTGGATACACTCAATATCAAGAAGGAAGATATTCCGCCGATCCTGATCGCGGCGCGCGAAGGGACCTATGACCTGGGCGGCTTGCGCTCCTGCCGAGCCATCGGCGCAGAAATCGTCCAATTGGATGCAGTGCTCGGGCCGGATATCGACATTGCCGCTGACAAGACGCGCGACGAGAAGCGCGGCAATGCCGTCGGGCAAGTGGCAAAGTCGGTCATCACCAGCTTTATCCCGTTCAACGGAATGATCCGCGAAGTGACGGGCGCAGCCGGCCGGGAGCGGCAGTGGCAGGTTGCGCTCTACGCCGGCGCGAGCCGCCGCGCGTTCCTAAAGGGCTACGGTCAGGCCCGCGGCTGCAGCTATCCGGCGCGCGCGGCGAGCGCGGCACAAGCAGCAGCGTTCCTAGCCGCAGCGGCCAAAGCATCAAACCAAGCCTCTGCCCCGCCAGCAACCGCCCCGGCACCGCGCAAACCAGCGAAGCCGCACCGCCGCTAGAGCTCAGTCACGCTCACGTGAAAGCGCACGCTCGACTTCGCGATCCGCCTTGTCGAGCGCAGCAAGCGCCTGGGCGCGGGCCCGGGCCGGCATATCCTGCTCGCGCGTGATTTCCTCGCGCGCTTCGGCAATCTCCTTGCGTGCCTCGGCAATGCTGGTGCGGGCCTCGGCCATGTCTTCGGCCACTTCGCGCTCGATTTCCGCGTGATCGACCAGCGGTGCTTCAGGTGGTGCTGGCGGCTCAGGCCGCGCGGCAGGCGCTGGCGGGGCTGGAGGCGCTGGCGGCGCTGGCGGCGGGCTCACGCTGCTCTCCATCGAAGCGTGCGCGGCCGCAGCACCAGCGAGCGCCAAAAGCGCGCCTCCCAAGGCCAGTCGGGTCCATCGGCGAAGGGCCATCGGGCAAGTCCTTTCAGGGTCGTTGTTCAAGGACCCATGCTTGCCGATTTCCCTCCCGGCGTCCGCCGCGCTTCGTCAAACGGCAGACAGGATGCCGACGAACGTCAGGGCTTGGGTTCGACGATCAGGTAAACCCCCGTGGTGTGCCCCACGTTGAGCCCCTCGTGCCACGCGATGCCGTCGCTCCACCAGCTGTCGCCCGCCTTGAGCTTGCGCACCACGGTGCCGCTGGCCGTTGTGATCCGCATCGTCGAGCCCTTGAGGATATAACCCCAGTGGGGCGCATGATGATGGCGTTCATGCCCCGTGCCCGGCGGAAAGGTGCAGCGCAGGGTGCGAATCCGCGCGTTGTCTTCCAGCACCACGCAGACGGGTTTACCCTTCCAGCCTGCCTGCAGCGGATCGGGATAGGCAGCGGCCTCGGGCGGCGGAATGGCAATGGCCGGGCCCGCCATCAAGGCGAACCCGGCCATCCAAAGCCATGTCCCGCGCAGCGCGGGCACGATCAGTAAACGCGCTTCTTGGGCTTGATGTAGTCCACGTCGTCGGTCAGCGTGTATTCGTGGACCGGACGGTAATCGAGCTTCACCGTGCCGCCCTTGCCGCCCCAGCCATCGAACCAGCTGGCGGTGTGCTTCATCCACTCGGCATCGTTGCGCTCAGGGTAATCCTCGTGCGCGTGGGCGCCGCGGCTTTCCTTGCGGTTCGAGGCCGAATGCATCGTCACAGCCGCCTGCGAGATCAGGTTGTCGAGCTCGAGCGTTTCGATCAGGTCGGAGTTCCAGATCAACGAACGGTCAGACACCTTGATGTCCTGCATCCGCTCATAAGTAGCGGCCAGCTTGACCTTGCCCTCGTCCATCAGCTCGTCGGTGCGGAAGACCGCCGCGTGGGCGGACATCGTGCGCTGCATCTCGGTGCGCACCTGCGCTGTCGGCGATCCGCCGTTGGCGTGGCGGAACGTATCGAGCCGGGTGAGCGCAAGGTCGGCGCTGTCCTTGGGCAGGGCCTTGTGCGACGAACCGGGCTTGATGATTTCCTTGAGCCGCAGGCCCGTGGCGCGGCCGAACACGACCAGATCGATCAGCGAATTCGAGCCCAGACGGTTCGCGCCGTGGACAGAAACGCAGGCCGCTTCGCCCACAGCGAACAAGCCGGGGATCACCGTTTCCGGATTGCCGTCCGCGCCGATGGTCACGACTTCGCCGTGGTAGTTACAGGGGATACCGCCCATGTTGTAGTGAACGGTCGGCACGACCGGAAGCGGCTGGCGCGTCAGGTCGACGCCCGCAAAGATCTTGCCGCTCTCGGTGATGCCGGGAAGACGCTCGGCCAGCACGCCCGCATCGATATGGTCGAGGTGCAGATAGATGTGGTCCTTGTGCGGACCAACGCCCCGCCCTTCGCGGATTTCCAGCGCCATCGAGCGCGAAACGACGTCGCGGCTGGCGAGGTCCTTCGCGGAAGGCGCATAGCGCTCCATGAAGCGCTCGCCCTCGGAGTTGGTGAGATAGCCGCCCTCACCACGTGCGCCCTCCGTGATGAGCACGCCCGCGCCGTAAATGCCGGTCGGGTGGAACTGCACGAACTCCATGTCCTGCAGCGGGAGCCCCGCGCGCAGCACCATGCCGCCGCCATCGCCGGTGCAGGTGTGCGCCGAAGTTGCGGTGAAATAGCTGCGGCCATAGCCGCCCGTCGCCAGCACCACCGCGTGACTGCGGAAACGGTGGATCGTGCCGTCATCCATGCACATCGCGATCACGCCGCGACAGACCGGAACGCCATTGGCGCCGGCTTCCATGATCAGGTCGATCGCGAAGTATTCGATGAAGAAGTCCGCGTCGTACTTCAGGCTCTGCTGGTAGAGCGCGTGGAGCATGGCGTGGCCAGTGCGGTCCGCCGCCGCGCACGTGCGCTGCACCGGCGGGCCTTCGCCCATGTTCTGCATGTGGCCGCCGAACGGGCGCTGGTAGATGGTGCCTTCAGCGTTGCGGCTGAAGGGCACGCCGGCGTGCTCCAGTTCATAGACCGCCGCCGGGGCTTCACGCACCATGTATTCGATCGCGTCCTGGTCGCCGAGCCAGTCGGAGCCCTTGACGGTATCGTACATGTGCCAGGTCCAGTGGTCCGGGCTGTTGTTGCCGAGGCTGGCAGCAATGCCGCCTTGCGCCGCAACGGTGTGCGAGCGCGTCGGGAAGACCTTGGTGATGCAGGCGGTGCGCAGGCCGGCCTGGGCTGAACCCATTGTGGCGCGCAGGCCCGAGCCGCCAGCGCCGACAACGACGGTGTCGTAAGTGTGGTCGATGATCTTGTAGGCAGGATTGGAAGCCATGGCTCAGGCGCCCCCGAGAGCGATGCGCACGACCGAGACGATGCCGAAAGCAGCGCCCGCCAGCGGCAGGATGTTGACGAGAAGCCAGGCCGCGATCTTGCCGCCCTCTTCGTGGATGTAATCTTCGAGCATGACCTGCACACCAAGGCGCGCGTGCTGGAAGGTGTTGATCATGATCAGGATCAGCGCGGTTGCCGGCAGCGGCTTGGCCGCCCAGGCATGGACCGTGGCATAATCATGCGCCGGCATCAGCGCGAGGCTGACCATCAGGAACGGGATCAACACGAGATTGCCCACCGCCGTCAGCCGCGAGGACAGGAAGTGGTGAGTGCCGTGGTGGCTGGAGCCGAGGCCGCGCACGCGGCCGATGGAAGTACCGTTACCCATGGAATGTCCTCAAAAGGGTATGGATCGCAGGATCGAAAAAGGGATCAGTGCAGCAGCACGAACGCCCAGAACACGCTGGTGGCAGCGACCGAGAACAGGATCGTCAGCGACGACCAGCGCGCGTTGGCTTCAAGCTCGTAACCCGCACCGATATCGAGCACGAAGTGCCGGATGCCGCTCGCCATGTGCTGGAAGAATGCCCAGGTCAGGCCAACGAGGACGATCTTGCCAAGCAGCGCCGTCACGGTCTGGAAGCCGCCGTCCGGAGCCAGCCAGACCCAGTCGAGGAAGGTCTGGTAGCTGGCGGGACCACCCGCAAGCGCGCTGATCCACCACAGCAGCAGGCCAAGCCCGGCAAAGGCCAGCCCGTTGCCGGTCATGCGGTGCAGGATTGAAACCAGCATCGCCGGACCCCAGCGCCAGATTTCAAGATGCGGCGAAAGTGGCCGTGGCCCGCGCGCCTGCGCCATAGAACCCCCTCAAAAAATTGATCAAACCAGCCATGCCCTTGAAGCACGACCCAATGCCGATTCGTATTAGCCCAAATGCCAGTGCGTGCAACCATCGCGGTAGGGCAATTGCGCTGCCCCTGTTGCAGGGACCCCATTCACTGGTAGAGCGCCGTCTCATGGAAAGACCCGTCATTCTCGTCACCGGCTCGACCCGGGGCATCGGAGCCGCCCTCGCCGCAGCGCTCGAAGCGCGTGGGGCCACTGTCATCCGCCACGGCCGCAGCACTGCTCCCGGCGTGATTGGTGCGGATCTTGGCGCCCCGACAGCGGCAGAGACATTGTGGGAAGACGCGCTGCGCCAAGCCGGCGGTTCGATCGACATACTCGTCAACAATGCCGGGCTGTTCGCCGCCAATCCCCTCGACGGATCGGACATTGCCTGGCTCGATGGCTGGGAAGAGACGCTGCGGATCAACCTGACGTCCGCCGCGCAGCTATCACGCCTTGCGGTACGCCATTGGCTTGCTCGGGGCGTGCCGGGCCGCATCGTCCACGTCGCAAGCCGCGCTGCCTATCGCGGAGATTCGCCCGAACACTGGCATTATGCGGCAGCCAAGGGCGGGATGATCGCCATGCACAAGACCATCGCACGCGGTTATGCGGCGCAGGGCATCCTGAGCTTTGCCGTCACCCCGGGTTTTACCAACACAGACATGGCCGGAGACTACCTCGCGAGCCGGGGCGGCGCGGGCCTCCTGGCCGATATCCCGCTCGGCCGCGTCGCGACGCCAGAGGAGATCGCCCAGATCGGCGTGTTCTGCGCGCTCGATGCGCCGCCGAGCATGACCGGCGCGGTGATCGACGCGAATGGAGCAAGCTTTGTCCGCTAAGACCCTCGCGTTTGTGGCCCTTGCGCTCGCTCCGGGGCTTGCGCTCGCCAAGCCAGCCCCTACCAATCCTGATCGCACCGGGCCTGATCGCGCCGGGCCGGATCGGGCGGCGACCACAGCGCTGCGGCAGCAATGCGGGGCGACGGAGGATTTCTCCGCGCCTGCCCCGCCCGCGCGACTTTTCGGCAACACCTACTACGTCGGCACCTGCACCGTCAGCGTCCTGCTGGTCACCTCGCCGCAGGGCCATGTCCTCGTCGATACCGCGACCGAACAGGCGGTCCCCTCGATCCTCGCAAACATCAAGGCGCTCGGTTTCCGGCCCGAGGACATCCGCTGGATCGTCACCAGCCACGAACACTTCGATCACGTCGGCGGCCTCGCCGCGCTGGTCAAGGCCACTGGCGCGAAGGTGGCGCTGAGCGCGCCTGCTGCTGCCGTGATCGCCACGGGCAAGGTCGATCCTGCGGATTCGCAGTACGGCGTGCTCAAGGACCATGACTTCGCACCGGCCAAAGCGGACCGTATCGTTGCGTCCGGCTCGGTCGTGCGGGTCGGCCCGCTCCGGCTCACCATGTCGGCCACGCCCGGCCACACCACGGGTTCGAGCAGTTGGAGCTGGCAAAGCTGCGCGGGCAAGCAGTGCCGCACGGTCAGCTATGTCGATAGCATTTCCGCGCTTGCCGCGCCGGCATATCGCTTCTCCGACCATCCCGAAGTCGTCGCCCGCTTCCGCCGCACGTTCGCCGCGATTGCGGCGCGCCAGTGCGGGATTCTGGTGACGCCACATCCCTCGGTCAGCAACCTGTTCGACCGGATGCTCGGCAAGGCTCCGTTTGCGGGCAAGAACGACTGCCGCGAATATGCGGCGATGGGCCGCAAGGGTCTGGATGCCCAGCTTGCAAAGGAAGCCGCCAAGTGAGCTGGAAAATCACCGTCCGCGCGCCCGCCGAAGTGGTGCGCGCGGCACTCGTCGCGCACGAGGATGCCGAGGACTGGGATTTCTCGATCGTGCTAGGCGGCGGCCTGATCGATCCCGCAACGCCCGATGAATGGCAGCTGGAAGCCTGGCTAGAACGCAAGCCCGATGCCGCAGACAAGGCCGCCATCGCGGCATTGTTTGAGGGTGGCGCGCCTGAATTGATCGTCGAGGAACTGGCGGACGCCGATTGGGTGACGCTGAGCCAGCAGAATGTCGAGCCGATCCGCGAAGGGCCCTTCCATGTCCGCACGCCTGATCATCCGCCCGCGCCTGACCTGCGGGATTTCGTGATCCCGGCCAGCCAGGCCTTTGGCACCGGGCACCATGAGACAACGGCGGGCTGCCTCGCCATGCTCGCACACATGAAGGCCAAGGGCATTGTCGTGCGCAATCTCGCGGATATCGGCACGGGCACCGGCCTGCTCGCCTTCGCCGCGCTCCATCTCTGGCCGCGTGCGCGGGCCACCGCGAGCGATATCGACGCCGTCTGCGGCCCCGTCGTGGCGGAAAACGCGGCGCTCAACGGCATCGCGCTGGGCGACGGCCCCGGCAAGGTCGGCATGGTCATCGCCGCCGGCATGGATCACCCCCTGCTCCGCGCCGCCGCGCCCTATGATCTGCTCATCGCCAATATCCTCGCAGGCCCGCTCGCCGAACTCGCGCCGGAGTTCGGCGATGCCGTGGCGCCCGGTGGCAGCGTGCTGCTGGCGGGCCTGCTCACGACGCAGGAGCCCACCGTCCGCACGGCCTACATGCGCGCGGGCTTTTCGCTGCGCGCACGGATGGTGCGGGGCAACTGGTCGATCCTGTGGCTCAGGCGGCGCCCAGGCCGCTGACCAGCAGCGCCAGCGCGTTGCGCGTGAAGGCGATCATGTTGGCGAGCCGGTCGTCGTGCCCCGTCTCGACGATCATCGCCGCTTCATAGTCCGGCCCGACCACCGCCGCCGCGCTGGTGCCCGAGGCGACGCCGAGCGGATGGACACCCGGCCCGGCCGCCCCGGTTTCCGCGACGCCCCAATCGCTGTCATACCGCGCGCGGATCAGCCGCGCCTGCGCCAGCGCATAGGCTTCGGTGGCGGACGTCAGGCCGCGCAAGGAGCCCGGCTCGTGCCCCAGCACCATGCGCCGCCCCTTGAGCGTATAGATCACGCCGCCGCCGCGAAAATAAGCCGAGGCCCCCGGCATCGCGAGAAGCGCCGCGGATATGAGCCCGCCGGTCGCGCCATCGACCACGGCAATGCTTTGTCCGCGCGCCTTGAGCAGCGTGCCGGCTTCGGTGCCGATCGGCGCCAGATCCTCGAATGTCATCACCAAACTACCCCGCAGTCTTGACGATCTCGGCCCACGCCGCTTCGTCGATCACTTCAATTCCCAGCGCCGCCGCCTGCTTGAGCTTCGAGCCGGCACCCGGACCTGCCACGACCAGATCGGTCTTGGCCGAGACCGAACCCGCCGCGCGCGCGCCCAGCGCTTCGGCCTGCGCCTTGGCCTCGTCACGGCTCATCGTCTCGAGCTTGCCGGTGAAGACCACGATCTTCCCCGCAACCGCGCTCGCCCGGGTTTCGACGATATAAGGCGGCGGCGTCACTTCCGAGAGCAAGTCGTCCCACACCGCCACGTTGTGCGGCTCGTGGAAGAAATCGCCCAGCGCCTCGACCACCACCGGGCCGACGCCTTCGATCCCGAGCAAGTCCGCTGCCGCCTCGGCGTCCTCTGCCTTGGCGCGCTCCGCCACAGCGCGCAGCGCCGGCAGCGTGGTGAAGCGCTTCATCAGATCGCGCGCTGTCACCGCACCGACATGCCGGATGCCGAGCCCGAACAGCAGCCGCGCGGCATCGGGCGCTCGCTTGGCCTCGATGGCAGCGAGAAGGTTATCCACAGACTTGTCCTTCCACCCTTCGCGGCCAACGATATCGGCGCGGCGGCGGCGGAGGCGGAATATGTCGGCGGGGCTTTCCAGCCAGCCCATCCCGAAGAACTCGATGATCGTCTTTTCGCCCAGCCCTTCGATATCGAGCGCGCCCCGGCTGACGAAATGCCGCAGTCGCTCCACGCGCTGCGCCGGGCAGATCAGTCCGCCGGTGCAGCGCACATCGACCTCGCCCTCCTCCGCCACCGCTTCCGATTGGCATTCGGGGCAGTGATCGGGGAAGACATAGGCCTCGCGCGGTTCCGCACGCGTCAGGTTCTCGACCACTTGCGGGATCACGTCGCCCGCGCGCTGGAGCACGATCCGGTCCCCCACGCGGACGCCAAGCCGCCCGATTTCGTCGCGGTTGTGCAGCGTGACGTTGGTCACCGTGACCCCGCCGACCAGCACCGGGCGCAAGCGGCCCACGGGTGTCAGCTTGCCGGTGCGGCCGACCTGAATGTCGATCGCCTCGATCACGGTTTCGGCGCGCTCGGCCGGAAACTTGCGGGCAAGGCCCCAGCGCGGCGCCTTGGCGACGAACCCTAGCCGCTCCTGCCAATCGAGCCGGTCCACCTTGTAGACCACGCCGTCGATATCATAGGGCAAACCCGGCCGCTGCGCGCCGATTGCGCTGAAATGCGCGACCATTGCTTCCACCGAAGCGCATCGCACCAGCAGCGGGGAAACCGGCACGCCCCACTTCGCGATCTGCTGCATCACGCCGAATTGCGTCTCGCCCGGCACCGCGCTTGCCGCGCCCCAACCATGCGCCAGAAAGCGCAAGGGCCGGCTGGCAGTGACGCTGGCATCCTTTTGCCGCAGCGATCCGGCGGCGGCATTGCGCGGATTGGCAAACAGCTTGTCGCCCTTCTCCTCCTGCGCTGCATTGAGTGCGGCGAAATCAGCCTTGGCCATATAGACCTCGCCGCGGATCTCGAACACGGCGGGCGCCTCACCCGTCAGCACTTGCGGAATATCGCGGATGTGGGCGACATTGGCGGTGACGTCCTCGCCCACCTGCCCGTCACCGCGCGTGGCGGCGCGCACGAGGCGGCCGTTCTCGTAGCGCAGCGAGCAGGACAAACCGTCGATCTTGTCCTCGGCCGTCATCGCCACTTCAGCCTCGGGCGGCAGCGCCAGAAACCGCCGCACCCGCGCAACGAATTCCGCGACTTCCTCGTCCGAAAACGCGTTGTCGAGGCTCATCATGCGCACCTCGTGCGCCACCTTGGCGAGCGGCGAGGCCGCCACTTCATGGCCAACCTTGCGGCTCGGGCTGTCGGCGCGGACCAGGTGCGGAAATGCCGCTTCAAGCTCGGCGTTGCGCCGCACCAGCGCGTCATACTCGGCGTCGCTGATCTCGGGCGCGTCCTGCGCATGATACAACCGGTCGTGATGCGCGATCTGCCGCGCAAGCCGCATCAGTTCGTTGGCGGCCTCAGCTTCGCTCATCGTCATGGCGCGGCCCTCCCCAGCACTGTGACCACCAGCGAAAGCCGTGC
>CANCET010000094.1 GCA_947375105.1 Sphingomonadaceae bacterium | reverse complement strand
CAGCTTCGATTTCGGCAACCTCGCTTCCGAAGGCATCGCTGGCGTTGAAGTCTACAAGTCGGGCCGCGCCTCGCTGTCCACCGGCGGTATCGGCTCGGTGATCAACATCAAGACGGCCAAGCCGCTTGATCGCCCGGGCCTCCACGGCTCGATCGGCGTGAAGGGTGTCTATGATACCTCGCGCTTCGAGAGCAAATCGGTCACCCCCGAAGTTTCGGGCATCATCAGCGACACCTTTGCCGACAACCGCATCGGCATCCTCATCAGCGGTTCGTATCAGGACCGCAAGGGCAGCCAGGCCCAGTTCAACGCCGGCTGGCGCGAAGGCTACCTCGGCACTGAAAACAACTGGGGCTCGCTGCCGATGGACGCCAACGACTGGCGCGGCAACTATGCCAAGACCGAGAACCGTCCCGGACCGACCGACGTCTATCAGGTGACGCAGAACGCCGGCTATGACTTCACCACCTTCCGCCGCCAGCGCTACAACGGCCAGGCCGTGCTGCAGGTGAAGCCCACCGACACGCTGGTCGCCACGGTTGACTACACGTTCTCGCAGAACACGGTCGACGCGCGCACAAACAGCATCGGCGTGTGGTTCAACCACAACAACACCTCGAGCAGCTGGACCGACGGCCCCGCAGCCGGCCCCAACTTCTACGCCGAAGACTTCCGCCCCGGCGAGAACAAGGACCTTGCCATCACCGGCGCGGTCGCGGCCAATCGTTCGATCAACCGCTCGCTTGGTGGCAACCTCAAGTGGGACGGCCCTGGCGGCCTGAAGCTCGAACTCGACGGCCATCACTCGACCGCCGAAAGCAAGCCCACCTCGCCCTATGGCAGCAACATTGCCGTCGGCAGCGCGATTTATGGCGTGACCAGCCAAAAGGTTGATTTCACGCACCAGATCCCGGTGATCTCCGTCACCATGGCGCCGGGCATCGACATTACTCCTGCCAACATCCGCCCGGCCGGCAACGCCTTCCGCAACGCCTATTTCCGTGACGAAATCAACGAGGGCGCGTTCCACGGCCACTACGATTTCGACGCGTCGTTCATCGACAGCCTCGACTTCGGCGTGACCTACACCGAGAACAAGGTGCGCTCGGCCTTTGGCGTGATCCAGAACGACACCTGGGGCGGCACGCTCTCGGCGGCCGACACGCCCGACAGCCTCTACACCACGACCAACCTGCCCAACGATCTGAAGGGTGCCGAAGGCTCCAACGCCAGCGGGATCATTCAGAACTACTTCCAGGTTGATACCACGGGCCTGATCAAGCTGCTCGACAGCAAGCTCGGCATCTGCGGCAGCGCGCCGACGGCGGGCACCTGCCTTGCCACGTTCACCACCGACCGTTCGATCCGCGAGCGTACGTGGGCGCCTTACATCCAGTCGGTTCATACGTTCGACCTCGGCGAGAACCCGGCGCACCTGCGGCTTGGCCTGCGGTATGAGACGACCAAGGTCGACGCGGCCTCGCTCGTGCCGATCCCGCAGCGCACAGTCTGGTCGGGCGGCAATGAGACCGGGATCGATTATGGCACGCCGCCGATCACCTCGTTCACTTCGCTCTCGGGCAAGTATCACAACTGGCTCCCCGCGATCGATTTCGACATGGCGCCGATCAAGAACGTCAAGCTGCGCGCTTCGTACAGCCAGACGATCACCCGGCCTGATTACGGAAGCCTGCAAGGCGGCACCACGCTTGCTTCGCCGATCCGCATCGGCGGCAGCACTGCCTCCAGCGGCAATCCCGGCCTGCTCCCCTACAAGTCGTACAACGTCGATCTTTCGGCCGAGTGGTACTATGGCCCGTCGAGCTACATCTCGGTCGGCTTCTTCCACAAGGTCGTGAAGAACTTCATTGCCCAGACCCAGGTGAACCAATCCGCGTTCGGGCTGACCAATGCCAACGGCGGCGCTTTCGACAAGGAAGCCCGGGCCGCGCTCGGTGCCGATGCTTCCGCGCAGCAGATCATCGACTACATCGCATCGAAGCATCCGGACTCGGCCGTCTATGACAGCACTGGCAAGGTCACCGGGATCACAGGCCAGTCCACTGATCCGCTGGTGAACTTCATCACCAACGTGCCGACCAACTCGGACCAGAAGGACACGATCCACGGCTGGGAATTCGCCATCCAGCACAACTTCTGGGAAACCGGCTTCGGCACGATCCTGAACTACACGGTGGTGAAGAGCGACCACAACATCGACAACGCACTCCCGCACTATGTCACGCAGTTCGCGGTTCCGGGCGCCAGCAACAGCGCCAACGCCGTGGTCTACTACGACAAGCACGGCCTGCAGGCCCGCGTCGCCTACAACTGGCGTCAGGGCTTCCTGTCGGGCTACGGCGTGGATCCGTACTACATCAATTCTTACGGCCAGTTCGACATGAGCGCGAGCTACGAGATCAAGAAGGGCATCACGATCTTCGGCGAAGGGATCAACATCACCAACGCCGACCGGCGCGGCCATATGCGCAATGCGCAGACGGTGTTCTTCTCGGCACCGGGCTATGCGCGCTGGGCAGCGGGTGCACGCTTCACCTTCTGACCGGTTCACGCCGCAAGGAATGTCCTGCAATCAAGAGAGCCGCACTGCCCCCAAGCGGTGCGGCTCTTTTCTTTGGCAAGACTCTTCGTTTTGGAACCACAGGCAGATCTGCGCTATGGTCGCTCTCACATGAGCAACGCGGTCCAGCATATCGTCATCGTCGGCGGCGGCACCGCCGGATGGCTCTCCGCATGCCTGCTCGCCGCGCGCCTGCCGGACCAGCGCATCACGCTGGTCGAGGCGCCCGATGTTCCCACCATCGGCGTGGGCGAGGGCACTTGGCCGACCATGCGCGAAACCCTCGCGACCATCGGCATTCCCGAGGCGGAGTTTCTCCGCGAATGCGACGCCGCCTTCAAGCAGGGCTCGCGCTTCGATGGCTGGCGGGATGGTTCGCCCGGAGACAGCTACCTTCACCCCTTCAGCGCGCCGCCTGCCGCCGAAATGCGCGATATGGCGCAGGCTTGGCAGGCCAGCGGCCAGCCCGGCGCGTTTGCCGCCGCGATCACTCCGCAGCACGCCGTCTGCGCCGCGAACCTCGCGCCGCGCCAGCGCGCCATGCCTGATTATGCAGGGGCGCTGAACTACGGCTATCACCTCGATGCCGGCAAGTTTGCCGCGCTGCTGATGCGCCATGGCACCCAGCGGCTCGGCGTCACCCGGATTGCTGCGCATGTCACCGGCATCAACCGCGCAGCAAACGGCGATATTGCTGCACTTGTGCTGCGCGGCAGCGAGCCGCTCGCGGGCGATCTATTCCTCGATTGCTCGGGCCAGGCCGCGATCCTCATTGCTGGTCAATGCGGCGCGGAGTGGATCAACCGCTCGGACATCTCGTTCAACGACCGCGCGCTTGCGGTGCAAGTCCCGGTCGAGCCCGGCAGCCCCATCGCCGCGCAGACCATCGGCACCGCGCACGAAGCCGGCTGGCTGTGGGATATCGGCCTGCCCACGCGGCGCGGCGTCGGCTGCGTCTATGCCTCGCGCTTCCTCACGGATGAGCGTGCCGAAGATATTCTTCGCAGCTACATCGCGGCGAATGTGCCCGGCGCCGACGTGTCCAAGCTGATCCCCCGCAAGCTTGCCTTCGCCACCGGCCACCGCGACCGGTTCTGGATCGGCAACTGCATCGCCGTTGGCCTCTCCGCCGGGTTCATCGAACCGCTCGAAGCCTCGGCCATCGTGCTGATCGAACTCTCGCTGAAGGCGCTGGCGGAAAACTTTCCCCAGTCCCGTGCGAGCATGGACATCCACGCCGCGCGCTTCAACGACCTGTTCCGCTACCGCTGGGACCGCATCGTCGAATTCCTCAAGCTGCACTATGTGCCGAGCCAGCGGACTGAACCCTACTGGCAGGCCCAGCGCGCGCCCGAAACGATCCCGCCGCGCCTTGCCGAATGCCTTGCCCTGTGGCGCGAACAATCCCCTTCGGCCTGGGATTTCCCGCGCGTGGACGAGATGTTCCCCGCCGCCAGCCAGCAATATGTGCTGCACGGCATGGGCGTGCCGGTGCCGCTGTCCGGCAAGTCGTCCAGCTCCCCTGCCCGCCTCGCCGAAATTGCCGCCAAGTCCCGCGCGCTCGCTGCCGCGCTGCCGACAGCGCGCGACTACCTCGACCGTCTTACCGCGCAAGCCGCGGCCACCAGGATACCCGCATGAGCCAGCACCAGATCCTCAATCCCGCCGATCACGGCCAGCTTCGCATCCACACCGAAGCGGGCGCGCAACTTGGCGACAACGTCATGGCCAGCCTCGCCATGCCGGCGGAGTTCCGCGAAGTGCAGGCGCACTATCCAATCGTGTTCCGCCGCGATGCCGAAACCGGCAAGCTCGCCGCGCTCGCCCTGTTCGGGTTCGAGGCGGGCGAGAACCTGTTCCTGAACGGCAGCACGTGGGACGCGCGCTACAGGCCGATGGCCCACGCCGTGCAGCCCTTCCTCATCGGCCGCGCAGCGGAAGAAGGCGCCCCGCCGCAAGTCCACATCGACCTGGCAAACCCGCGCGTTTCCGCGACCGGCGAAGGCATGCGCGTGTTCGATGACACCGGCGCGCCAACGCCGTACCTCGAGACGCTGGCCACGATGCTCGGCGATCTCGACTACGCCTGGCACGAAAGCACCGCCTTCTTCGATGCGCTCGAAGCCCATGGCCTGGTCGAACCCTTCAGCCTCGAAGTCACGCTCGACAATGGCGCAGTCCAGTCGCTCGTCGGCTTCCAGACCATCCATGAAGACCGCCTCGCCAGCCTTGACGGCGAAGCGCTGGCGGCGCTGATGGCTGAAGGCCACCTTGCGCGCATCTACATGGTCCTCGCCAGCCTCGCCCAGTTCGGCAATCTCGTGGCGCGCAAGAACCGCAAGGTTGCACTTGGCTGAGGCCGATGCCTCGATCTTCGCGGCGATGCCCGCGGTGGAAGAGCGCACGGCCCCCGATGCCGCTGCGCTCGATGCCTTGCTGCAAGGCGCGCGCGCGCCCTTCGTGATCCGCGGCCTTGTGCGCGATTGGCCGCTGGTTCAGGCCGGCCTCGTTTCCGCCCGAGCGGCCCGTGCATACCTCGTGGAACGCGCCCGCCCGGTGCCGTTCACCGTCTCGCTCGGCGAACCGGGCAAGGACGGGCGCTTGTTCTACGGCGCCGACATGGAAATGAATTTCCGCGAAGCGCGCGGCAAGCTGGCCGATATCTTCGCCGGGATGGACGCCAACGAAGGCCGCGCCGAGGCGCCCGCGATCTATCTGGGCTCGATCGACGTGCCCACGCATTTCACCACCGTCGCCGCCGAAAACGCCCTAGATCTCGGCAGCCGCGAACCCATCGTCAGCCTGTGGATCGGCACGCCCACCCGCATTGCTGCGCACAACGATTTTCCCGACAACCTTGCCTGCTGCGCCGCCGGTCGCCGCCGTTTCACGCTGTTTCCGCCCGAGCAGTTCGCCAACCTGCATCTCGGCCCGATCGACAACACACCCGCGGGCCGCGCGGTCTCGATGGTCGATTTCCACGCGCCCGATGCGGCCCGCCACCCCCGCTTCGCCGAAGCGCTTGGCGCGGCGCAAGTCGCCGTGCTGGAACCGGGCGATGCGCTGTTCATCCCGTCGATGTGGTGGCACCATGTCGAAGGGCTTGCCCCGTTCAATATCCTGATGAACTACTGGTGGCGCGATACGCCGCGCTGGCTTGGCCAGCCGCAGGATGCGCTCAACCACGCGATCCTCTCGATCCGCGATCTGCCGCCGGAGGACAAGGCGATCTGGCGCGCCTTGTTCGATTACTACGTGTTCGAAAACGGTCCTGGCGTCACCGCGCATATCCCCGAAGGCGGGCGCGGCGTGCTGGATCCGCTCGATCCCGCTGCGGCGGGCCGTCTCCGTTCCTTTCTCCTGAGGACCCTCAGCAAATGACCCAAGCAAGCCCAAAGCGCCGGATCGTCATCGCCGGGGGCGGCACTGCCGGATGGATGGCCGCCGCCGCGCTCGCTCGCACGATGGGCGATGCGATCGAACTCACGCTTGTCGAATCCGAAATGATCGGCACGATCGGCGTGGGCGAAAGCACCATCCCCCCGCTGGTGGCCTACAACCGCCTGCTCGGCATCAACGAATCCGAGTTCATGCGCGCCACGCAGGCCACCTTCAAGCTGGGCATCAACTTCGAGAACTGGCGCGTGGAGGGAGAGAACTACTTCCACTCCTTCGGCACCACTGGCCGCGATCACTGGAGCGCTGGCTTCCAGCACTTCTGGATGCACGGCCTCACCAAGGGCCACGAAGCGAGCTACGACGACTATTGCATCGAGCTTCAGGCCGCGATGAAGTCAAAGTTCGCGCACTTGCCCGACAACCGCATCAACTACGCCTACCAGCTCGATTCCGGGCTCTATGCGGCGTTCCTGCGCAAGCTGGCCGAAGCTGATGGTGCCCTCCGGGTCGAAGGCAAGATTGCCGAAGTGCAGCTCGATCCGCTGAGCGGCAACATTGCCGCGCTTCTGCTCGAATCCGGCCAGCGCATCGAAGGCGATCTGTTCCTTGATTGCACCGGCTTCCGCGCCTTGCTCATGGAAGGCGCGCTCCATGTGGGTTACGATGATTGGTCTCACTGGCTCCCCTGCGATTCCGCCATCGCGGTGCAGACCGCCAGCGTGCGTCCGCCCATCCCCTACACCCGCGCCATCGCCCACGATGCCGGCTGGCAGTGGCGCATTCCGCTGCAGCACCGCCAGGGCAACGGCATCGTCTATTGCAGCCGCTATTTGTCGCAGGACGCCGCGCTCGAACGCCTGTTCGCCACAGTTGAAGGCGAACGGCTGACCAAGCCCAATGTCATCCGCTTCACCACCGGCGCGCGGCGCAAGCAATGGCACCGCAACTGCGTCGCCATTGGCCTCTCGGGCGGGTTCATGGAGCCGCTGGAATCAACCAGCATCCACCTGATCCAGCGCGCCATCCTGCGCGTGATCCGCATGCTGCCTGCCGGCGAGATCAGCCAGCGCGATGTTGAGGAATTCAACGACCAGCAGTTCACCGACATGGAGCAGATCCGCGATTTCCTGATCCTGCACTACAAGGCGACCGACCGGCGCGACAGCGCATTCTGGCGCCAGTGCGCAGCGATGGAGATCCCCGACAGCCTTGCGCACAAGATCGAACTGTTCCGCGAAACCGGCCGCGTCTTCCGGAAGAACGAGGAACTGTTCGTCGAAAACAGCTGGGTCCAGGTCATGATGGGACAGGGCATCACGCCGCAGAGCTATCACCCGGTGGCGACCAAGCTCTCGGATACAGAGCTTGCGCATCTCCTCGCGGGCCTGCGCGAAAGCGTCGCGAAGACCGTGGCCGGCCTGCCCGATCATCACGCTTATGTCGCGCAGTATTGCGGCGCGCAGGAAGCGCGCGCGGCATAATGAGGCACCTTCTCGCGCTCGCGGCTTCGTTCGCCGCACTCGCTGCACCGCTCCCGACTCTAGCCGCCCCGATTGGTACCGGTTGGCAGCTCGTATGGGCAGATGAGTTCAACGGTCGAGTCATCAACAAGGCCAAATGGAGCTTCGATGTCGATTGCTGGGGCGGCGGCAACGCCGAACGCCAATGCTACACCGACAAGCCCCGCAACGCGCGTATCGTGAAGGGCCAGCTCGTCATCGCGGCACGGCATGAAACCACCACTGGCCCTGCGCTGCCCGCCAGCCAGCGCGCCGATCCGGCGCAGCCCGGCGCGCTGGTGACGCGCGATTATTCGTCGGCACGGCTCACCACGCGCGGCAAGGCTTCATGGCGCTATGGCCGGATCGAGGTGCGCGCCGCACTGCCCCACGGACAGGGCACATGGCCCGCGATCTGGCTGCTTCCGGAGAAGGACACTTACGGCACCTGGGCCGCCTCGGGCGAGATCGACATGCTCGAAGCGGTCAACCTCGGCGTGCCCTGCACGGCTTGCGCGGGCGGCAAGGAAGACACCATCCTCGGCACGCTCCACTTTGGCAAGCCCTGGCCCGGCAACACCCACGCGGGCACCGAATTCCACGATCCCGCCGTGCTCAAGGGCTTCCACACGTACGCCATCGAATGGCAACCGGACCAGATCGTGTGGCAGGTCGATGGCCGGACTTACGCCGTTCGCCAGCGCAGCGAATGGTGGACGTCGGGCTCCGCAACCCCCGGTGCGCCGTTCGATCAGCCCTTCCACCTCATCCTCAATCTTGCGTTTGGCGGTGGCCTTGCCGAATCGCGCGGGTTGAAAGGCGTCGCCAACACCAATTTTCCCAAGCGCTTCTTGATCGATTGGGTCCGCGTCTGGCAGAAGCCGAGCCAGACCGCCAGCGCTGCGCCGGCCGGAACCGAAGGGGGCAAGTAAACGCATGGCGAGGCGTCGTCAGGCGGTCACGATCAGGCACGTTGCGGCAGACGTCGGAGTTTCGCTCCAGACGGTGAGCCGGGTCATCAACAACGAGCCGAACGTCCGTCCCGAACTCAAGGAGCGTGTGCAGGCCGCGATCACGCGGCTGGGCTATGTGCCTTCGATCGCCGCGCAGCGCATGAGCGGGTCGCGTTCCTACCTGATCCTCGCGCTCAACGACCGGGACCGCACCATCGCCGACTGGCGCGCGCGGCAGGGCACGGACTGGGTCGACCAGATGTTGCTGGGCGGCATGCTGAAATGTGCCGAACATGGCTACCGCATGATCGTCGAACTGGTCGATACCCACTCCGATCACGTCGAGCGCGAACTGCTCGGGGCCATTGCCGCGCTCCAGCCCGACGGCATCATCCTCACCCCGCCCCACTCGGACAATCCGCAAATCGTGCGCTGCCTCGCGCAGCAGCAGATCCCCTTCGCGCGGATCGGCTCCAAGGCGCAGGATGAAGGCATGCCGATCCTGATGGACGACGAAGGCGCCGCGGCTACCGCCACGCGCTATCTCGTCAGCCGGGGCCACCGACGTATCGGCTTCATCGCCGGTTCGCCGGACTACAACCTCAGCGGCTGGCGCGTCGATGGCTGGAAGACCGCGATGGCCGAAGCGGACCTTCCCACGGACGATCTGCTCCATTCCGGCGATTTCACATATGCCTCGGGTGAACGCGCTGCGCGCGCGCTGCTTGCCCTGCCCTCGCCGCCCACCGCGATCATCGCCAGCAACGACCAGATGGCGCTGGCCACGCTCGAAGTCGCGCGGCAGGCCGGGTTGGCCGTCCCGCACGATCTCTCGCTCATCAGCTTCGACAACACGCCGATGATGCAGTTCACCCAGCCGCAGCTCACCGCGATCGACCAGCCTATCGCGGCCACCGCCTCGAAAGCGGTCGAACTCATCATCGCGGCGCAAAAGGGTGAGGGTCTGCCTGCGGCCGTCACGGTGATCCCCGCCAGCCTGGTCGAGCGCGGGTCGGTTGCCGATGCCAGGCAAACCGTGAGTGTCTGACAGATCCGGCGCGCCCGGAAGCCCTCACGCCCGCCAGCCCTTGCGCTTCCTCTTGCTTTACGCGCTGGCCTGGGCCGGCGGGTCGATCGCTTACGTGCCCTTTCTCACCATCCTCCTGCCGGTGCGGGTCGCCGCCCTCGTGCCGCCGCCGCAGGCCGTGGTCTGGCTTTCGGCCATT
Organism: Sphingomonadaceae bacterium; assembly: GCA_947375105.1. Taxonomy (GTDB): domain Bacteria; phylum Pseudomonadota; class Alphaproteobacteria; order Sphingomonadales; family Sphingomonadaceae; genus Novosphingobium. Next base: position 2,773 of record CANCET010000094.1, on the reverse strand, counting down.
GCCTTTTGCGGGGCGATTGCGGCCAGTGTTGGCCATATCCTGTTCGGCTGGCTCAGCGACGTGACCCGCACGCGCCGACTGTGGGCCGCGCTTGGCCTTGCGCTGTCCTGTCTGCTGTTGCTCTTCGTACCCCTCGCACACAGCTTGCAGGGGCTCATCCTGATCGTCGTGCTCTGGCAGCTCGGGCTCAACATGATGCTTGCCCCGCTCGGCGCGTGGGGTGCGGATTGCGTGCCGGATAGCCAGAAGGGTCTGCTTGGCGGCCTGCTCGCTTTCGCACCCGGTCTTGGCGCATTGGCCGGGGTCCTGATCACGATCCCCGGGATCGCCTCGGCGGACGGACGTCTTGCTGTCGTCGCGCTCACGGTCGCGGCGGCGGTGCTTCCGGCGCTGCTGCTTGGCGCTCATGCGGCACCCGCCGTGCTTGCAACACCGGCCGCCACCCCGCAGCATGTCGGCGGCACCCGCGATCTCAAAGCAGCACTGCGGATGTGGGCAGCGCGCCTCCTCGTGCAGGTTGCCGAAGCCGCGCTGTTCTCGTTCCTCTACCTATGGCTGCGTTCGATTGATCCGTCCGTACAGGACCACCTCACCGCCCGCGTGTTCAGCTTGGTCCTCGTGCTGTCGGCCCCGGCCGCGCTGCTCGCCGGGCGTTGGGCCGACCGCCGTCGCCGCCCGTTCGCGCCGCTCGTGGCCTGCACCGTGGTAGCGCCGTTCGGGCTTGTCGGCATGGCCCTCGCCAAGACCGTCAACGCCGGCATCGCCAGTTACGCCGTGTTCGGTTTCTCCACCTCGATCTTTCTCGCGCTTCATTCCGCACAGACCCTGCGCACCCTGCCGGACAGCAATCGGCGCGGCCGCGATCTGGGCCTGTTCAATCTCACCAACACCATGCCTTCGCTGGTGATGCCGTGGTTCACGCTCGCGCTGGTGCCGTGGTTCGGGTTTTCGGGCCTGTTCCTGCTGTTTGCCGCGCTCGCGCTTGTTGCTGCGCTGTTGCTGGCAGGCCTGCGCACAGAAGTGGTTCCGGAAAACCGACTCCCGGCTTGATTTTGATGCTTTCTCATGCGACGAACCATCCTGAGAACGTTCACAGCAATAAGACGGGAAGGGTTTGGATGATGGTTCGGCGCGCGCTTTTGGCAGCCATGTTACTGGCGTCGGGAAGCGCCTTGGCGGCCCCGAACGAACCGTCAAGCACGGCCCACCCCGCGCTCTGGCCCGCGGCAAAGAGCCCCGCCACCATCACCAGCCCCGCGACCGAACGCCGCATCCTCCGCATGATCGCGGCGATGACGCTAGAGCAGAAGATCGGCCAGATGATCCAGGCCGATATCAGCGCGATCACGCCGGAGGACCTCGCGCGGTATCCGCTCGGCTCGATCCTCGCCGGCGGCAATTCAGGCCCTTACGGCGATGAACGCGCCGATGCCGCCAAGTGGGAAAAGCTGGTGCGCGAATTCCGTGCCGCCTCCGCCAAGGCTGGCGCGGGGATTCCCATGCTGTTCGGCATCGATGCCGTCCACGGCCATTCCAACCTCCCCGGCGCAACGATCTTCCCGCACAACATCGGGCTTGGCGCCGCGCACGATCCCGCGCTGATCCAGCGCATCGGCGCGGTCACCGCCGCCGAAGTCGCTGCCAGCGGCATCGACTGGACGTTCGCCCCCACCCTCGCTGTCCCGCAGGATCTGCGCTGGGGCCGCAGCTATGAAGGCTACGCCGCTGATCCGGCCCTGATCGCCAGCTATGCGAAAGCCATGACTGTGGGCCTCCAGGGCTCGCTCGTGGCGGGCAAAGTCCTCGGCGCCGACAAGGTCGCTGCCACTGCCAAGCACTACCTGGCCGACGGCGGAACCGATGGCGGCAAGGACCAGGGCGACGCGCTGATCTCCGAACGCGAACTGATCGCACGCCATGCGCAGGGCTATCCTGCAGCCATCGATGCAGGTGCATTGACCGTGATGGCCAGCTTCTCCAGCTGGAATGGCGCCAAGAACCACGGCAACCGCAGCCTCCTCACCGATGTGCTCAAGGGCCGCATGGGTTTTGCCGGCCTCGTCGTCGGCGATTGGAACGGCCACGGCCAGATCCCGGGCTGCACCGTCACCGATTGCCCCAAGACCTTCACCGCCGGGCTCGATCTCGCCATGGCGCCCAACAGCTGGAAGGGCCTGTTCGAAGCCACCCTGCGCGAGGCGAAGGACGGCACGATCCCGATGGCCCGCATCGACGATGCCGTCGCCCGCATCCTGCGCGTGAAAGCCAAGCTTGGCCTGCTCGGTGCCCATCCGATCGACCGCGGGAATCCCACAATGGTCGGCACCGACGCCCACCTCGCCGTCGCGCGTGAAGCAGCGGCCAAGTCGCTTGTGCTCCTCAAGAACAACGGCGGCGTCCTCCCGCTGCGTCCCGGCGCCAAGGTGCTGATCACCGGGCCCGGCGCAGACAGCATGGCCATGCAGGCCGGCGGCTGGACGATCACATGGCAGGGCACCGACACCACCGCCGCCGATTTCCCCAAGGGCCAGACCATCGGGCGCGCGATGGCCGCCGCGATCAAGGACGCGGGCGGCACTGCCACGCTCTCCGCCGATGGCAGCTTCACCGATCACCCGGATGTCGCCGTCGTCGTCTATGGCGAACAGCCCTACGCCGAATTCCAGGGCGACATGCCGAACCTCGCCTTCCGCCCCCACGCGGGCGAGCGCGAGATGCTCGCCAAGCTCAAGGCGCAAGGCATCAAGGTCGTCTCGGTATTCCTTTCGGGCCG
>CANCET010000093.1 GCA_947375105.1 Sphingomonadaceae bacterium | reverse complement strand
GGCGCGCTCGGGCGGCTGGGCGCGCGGATCGAGCGCGAGCAGCTCACCGCGGTTTCGATCGCGCGCGGCGCGCCCGATGATCCCAAGCTTCCGGCGAAAAGCTTCGACCGCGTGTTCATGATCCACATGTATCATGAGATCGCGGAGCCCTATCCGTTCCTGTGGCGGCTGTGGCCGGCGCTGAAGGCAGGCGGATCGGTGATCGTCGTCGATGCCGACCGGCCGACCGAGCAGCATGGCACGCCGGCGGACCTGCTTTTTTGCGAATTCGAGACAGCGGGCTTTCGCTTGGCCGCGTTTCGCCGTAAGCCGGATGTATCAGGCTATTACGCTCAATTTGTGCCCGCAGGTAACGGGCCGCCAGAGCCGGGCCGGATGCGATCGTGCCACGCTGGCGGCAATGCCGGCGCAAGCAAGGTTGGGGGTCTCTAAGGGAAGACGATGTCTGCGTTCAAGGGTTTGAAGCCGATTCTTTATGGCGGCCGCGAGGTTTGGCCGCTGATCGAGGGCGGCAAGGGTGTTGCCGCGACCAATCACATGAGTTCCGGGGCCTGGGCGGCTGCGGGCGGGATCGGCACGGTGAGTGCGGTCAATGCCGACAGCTATGATCCGACCGGCAAGATCATCCCGCAAGTCTATACCCAGCTGACCCGCAAGGAACGCCACGAGCAGTTGATCCGCTATGGCATCGACGGCGCGGTGGAACAGGTGCGCCGCGCGCATGACCTTGCTGGCGGAAACGGCGCGATCAATATCAACGTGCTGTGGGAAATGGGCGGCGCGCAGCCGATCCTCGAAGGCGTGCTGGAACGCACGCGCGGCCTGATCGCCGGGGTCACCTGCGGCGCGGGCATGCCCTACAAGCTTTCGGAAATCGCGGGCCGGTACGGGGTCTACTACCTGCCCATCGTATCCTCTGGCCGCGCGTTTCGCGCGCTGTGGAAGCGGGCCTATCACAAGGTGCCCGAATGGCTGGGCGCAGTGGTCTATGAAGATCCGTGGCTGGCGGGCGGGCACAATGGCCTGTCCAACGCCGAGGACCCCAAGAAGCCCGAGGACCCATATCCCCGCGTGAAGGCGCTGCGCGATGTGATGCGCGCCGAAGGCGTGCCTGACAGCGTGCCGATCGTGATGGCGGGCGGCGTGTGGTTCCTGCGCGAATGGGACAACTGGATCGAAAACGACGAGCTTGGCAGCATTGCCTTCCAGTTCGGCACGCGGCCTTTGCTCACCGAGGAAAGCCCGATCCCGCAAGGGTGGAAGGATCACCTGCGCACGCTCGATCCGGGCGACGTGCTGCTCCACCGCTTCTCGCCGACGGGGTTCTATTCCTCCGCCGTGCGCAATCCGTTCCTGCGCGCGCTCGAAGCGCGCAGCGAGCGGCAGATTCCCTATTCCAAGGTATCGGCAGGCGAGCACACGGTGCAGCTTGATGTGGGCGTGAAGGGCAAGAACTTCTGGGTCACGCCGACCGACCGCGACCGCGCGCGGACCTGGTTCGGAGCGGGCTTCATCCACGCCCTGCGCACGCCCGACGATACGGTCGTGTTCGTGACGACGGCGGAGCGCGAAACCATCCAGCAGGACCAGAAGGACTGCATGGGCTGCCTCTCGCACTGCGGGTTCTCATCGTGGAAGGACCACGACGACTATACCACGGGGCGGCTGGCCGATCCGCGCAGCTTCTGCATCCAGAAGACCTTGCAGGACATCGCCCATGGCGGGCCGATTGACGAGAACCTGATGTTTGCGGGGCACGCTGCCTATCGTTTCAAGCAGGATCCGTTCTATTCCAACAACTTCACACCCACCGTGAAGCAACTGGTGGACCGCATCCTGACCGGCGACTGACACGGCATGGCGGCGGATCCGGCGAAAGCGCCGCCGCGCTGGCGCTGGGCGCTGGAATTCCTTGCGCTGCCCAAGATCCATGCCGCGCCGCTGCGCGCACCCGTGGTGGTGCCGCCGTTCGGGCGGGGCCGCCCGGTGATCGTGATTCCCGGCATGATGTCGTCCGACCGCGCGACCGCCTTGCTGCGCCGATCGCTGGCCAAGGCCGGCTTCAGCGTGGAGGGCTGGGGGCAGGGGATGAACACGGGCGCAAAAGTGGCGCAGATCGCGCGGCTCGAAGCGCAGCTGTGCGATCTCTCCGCGCGTACCGGGGAAAAGGTCGTGCTGATCGGCTGGAGCCTTGGCGGGCTCTTCGCGCGCGTGCTGGCGCAGCGGCATCCCGGGCAGTGCGCACTGGTGCTGACGCTGGGTTCGCCCTTTTCCGGAGACCGGCGGGCGAACAACGCCTGGCGCGTCTATGAAGCGCTGAACGACCACACGGTGGACGATCCGCCGTTTGCCGAGGACCCGGGCGCCAAGCCGCCGGTGCGGACTATCGCGGTCTGGTCAAGGCGCGACGGGATCGTGGCACCGCGCAGCGCCGAGGGTGAGGCATGGCAATCGGACAAGCGGATCGAGGTGCCGTTCAAGCATTTCGAGCTGGCCAGCGCGCGCGGTGCGGTGCGCGCGGTGCTGGGGATCTTGCGCGAGGAACTGGGGTAGGGGCGCGCTGGTTTTGCGGCGGGTGGGGCGTTTGGTGGTGAGGGGGTACCCCTCCGACCTGCCTGCGGCAGGCCACCTCCCCATTTGCACTTCGTGAAAACGGGGAGGACCGGGCGTTGGGATTTTGGCTTATGCCCGGTTCGCCTGCAATTGCTGAAACACGCTGAGCCGGTCGGCGATCTGCCAGTGGCCGGTCAGGCGATCATCATCATCGAAGCCATAGGCAGTTGCGCCGGACATGCGGATGGTGCGGCCGGTGGCGGGAAAGCCGGGGAAATCGCCGAGATGGGTGGCCTCCCATGTCCAGGTCATGATCACCGAATCGGCATCTGCCGCCATGCGCAGCGCGGTGAAGCGCTGATCGGGGAAGGGCGCGCGCGATTGCAGCAGCCGCTCGGCAAAGCCTGCGGGATCAAGCGTGCGGCCTTCCCACGGATCGCCGGGATCGTGGTGGATGGTGTAGGCCGGGGCGAGATAGGCGGGCACGGCGGCAGCATCGCCGCGGTTCCACACGGCCTCGATGAACCCGGCGAGCTTGGCTTTCCGGCCGCTCATGTCACTCAAACTCCCACGCCCGTTCGCCGTGGCTGGTGAGATCGAGGCCTTCGCGTTCCTCGTCCTCGGTGACGCGCATCGGGATGACCATGGCGACGGCGAGGGCGGCGATCACGGTGCCGAGCGCGCTCCATGCGGCGACGATGCCGACGCCTGCGGCTTGCGCGAACAGCTGGCGGGCAAGGCCCATGCCTTCGGCATAGCCGGTGCCGCCGAGCGAGGGTTCGAGGAACACCGCGAGCAGCAGCGAGCCGGTGATGCCGCCTATGCCGTGGACCGCGAAGACATCGAGCGAATCGTCAATTTCCATGCGGCGCTTCACGAGAAGGATCATCGGATAGCACACCGCGGCGGCCGCTATGCCGAGCAGGATTGCGGCGCCGGGTGCGATGAAGCCGGCGGCCGGAGTGACAGTGGCCAGACCTGCGACCGCGCCGGTGGCAAAGCCCACCGACGTCGGCTTGCCGATGCTGACCTTTTCGATGGCCAGCCATGCCAGCGCTGCGGCGCAGGCGGCGGCATGCGTGTTGAGGATCGCCGAGGCGGCATCATCGGTCGCGGCAAGCGAGGAGCCGCCGTTGAAGCCGAACCAGCCGACCCACAGCATGGCCGCGCCGATCATGGTGAGCGCGGGCGAATGCGGCAGCATCTGTGTCTTGGGGAAGCCGGTGCGTTTGCCCAGCAGCAGCGCGACGACGAGCGCGGATACGCCCGCCGTGGTATGCACGACGATGCCGCCGGCGAAATCGAGTGTGCCCAGACGGCTCGCCAGCCAGCCGCCGCCCCAGATCCAGTGCGCGACGGGCGCATAGACGATCAGGCTCCACATCGCACAGAAGGCGACAACCCAGCCGAAGCGCGCGCGATCGACCCACGCGCCGACCATAAGCGCCGGGGTGATCGCGGCGAACATCATCTGGAACAGGACATAGGCGCTTTCGGGAACGAGCGTGCCTTCGCGCACATTGCCCAGTTGCCCGAGCATCCAGGCCGATCCGCCGCCGATCCAGCCGTTTGAAACCGGACCGAAGGCGAGTGTATAGCCCACCACGATCCATAGCAGCGAAGTGATCGCGGCAATCGCGCCGATCTGGATCGCGACGGCGAGGAAACCCTTGGCGCGGACGAGGCCGCCGTAAAACAGCGTGAGGCCCGGCAGCGTCATCAGCAGCACAAGCGCCGAGGAGGCGAGCAGCCATGCAGTATCGCCGCTGTCAGCCGCGTCGACCGCTTCGTTGGGTGCGATAGCGGTCTGCGCATGACCCAGCACGGGCAGCGCGAGAGCGCCGGCGGCAAGGGCCACCGCGATGAACTTTTTCATTTTTTCAACTCCCCCGCGCGACTCGCCCAGTTGTATTATGCCCAGTTGTTCTATGCCCAGCCTTCCAGGACCTGATCGGGCGGCCGATGGCCATCGGCCCAGAAACGGATATTGGCAATAACCTTGTCGCCAGACGCGGTCCGCCCTTCGAACGTTGCGCTGCCCATGTGGGGGAGGAGCGAAACATTGCCGAGCGCCAGCAGGCGCGGATCGATCCTGGGCTCGTGCGCGAAGACATCGAGGCCGGCACCGCCGATGCGTTCCTCCTGCAGCGCCTTGATCAGCGCGTCTTCGTCCACGACGTCGCCGCGGGCGGTGTTCACGAGGTAGGCGTGGGGCTTCATCAGCGCGATGCGGCGCGCGTCCATCAGGAAGCGCGTTTCGGGCGTGGCCGGGCAGTGCAGCGTGACGATATCGGCCTCGCGCACCAGTGTATCGATATCGGCTTCGTAATGCGCGCCGACCATGCGTTCGAACGCTTCGGGCAGGCGCTGCCGGTTGTGGTAGACGATCTCCAGCCCGAAGGCGCGCGCGCGGTGCGCAACCGCCTGGCCGATGCGGCCCATGCCGATGATGCCGAGCCGCTTGCCCGAAATGCGGTGGCCGAGGAGCGTGGAAGGCGCCCAGCCGGCCCAGTTACCCGAGCGGATCACGCGGCCGCCTTCGGCAAGGCGGCGCGAGACCGAGATGATCAGCGACATCGTCATGTCCGCCGTATCATCGGTGAACACGCCGGGAGTGTTGGTGACGAGGATCTTGCGGGCGCGGGCTGCGGCAAGATCGATGTGATCGGTGCCCGCGCCGAAGCTGGCGATGAGGCCGAGCTGCGGCCCGGCGGCGGCGATGAGCTCCGCGTCGATCCGGTCGGTCACCGTGGGGACGAGGACATGGGCTTCCTGCATCGCGGCCCGGATCTCGTCCTGCGAGAGCGGGCGGTCATCGGGATTGAGCGTGACGTCGAACAGTTCGGCCATCCGCGCTTCGGTTTCGGGCAGCAGGCGGCGCGTGACGAACACGCGGGGGCGGCCTTCGATCCGGCGGGTCGGGCGATAGTCGGCGCCTAGGGGGCCAGATGGGGGAGGGGCAGCGGGCATGGCCTATCGCTATGCCGCCTCGCGGCGCTTGGTCAAGCATCCGGTTGCCGCCGCCCACGAATGCTGTATCGCAGCAGGGACGGCGATGATGGAGGAAGGTTGATCGTGTCCATGCTTGGAAGGCGATTTGCGATCCTGCTGGCGCTGGCGGCGCTGGGCGCTGGCGCGGCCGCTCCGGCGCGCGCGGCGGACGAGGATAGCGTGCCCTATTGGGCCTCGCTGCGCGGCCAGCCGGCCAATTTGCGCGTCGGTCCGGGGCGCGAATACCGCATCAGCTGGGTCTATGTGCGCGCCGGGCTGCCGATGAAAGTGCTGCGCATGATCGGCGGGTGGCGGCTGGTCGAGGATATCGACGGTGCGCGCGGGTGGATGCTCGCGCAGTTCCTGACGCGCAGCAGGACCGCGACGGTTAAGGGCAGCCTTGCCGAAATTCGCGAGAATTCAGACGGTTCGGGCCGGTTGTTGTGGCGCGCGGAGCCGGGCGTGACCGGCAAGCTGGGCGATTGCGGGCCGATCTGGTGCAAGTTCGATATCGAAGGCCGGCGCGGTTTTGTGGCCAAGGCCGCCGTGTGGGGGGCTGACTGAGGGAGTAGCATTACCCCTCCGACCTGCCTTCGGCAGGCCACCTCCCCATTTGCACTTCGTGAAAATGGGGAGGACCTTGAGACCTCAGACGAGTTCGATGGCGATGGCCGTGGCTTCGCCGCCGCCGATGCACAAGCTGGCCACGCCGCGCTTCTTGCCGTGGCGCTGGAGCGCGCCGATCAGCGTGGTGACGATACGCGCACCCGAAGCGCCGATGGGATGGCCGAGCGCGGTGGCGCCGCCGTGGACGTTGATCTTCTCGTGGGCAATGCCGAGATCGTGCATCGCGAACATCGCGACGCAGGCGAAGGCTTCGTTGACTTCGAACAGATCGACGTCGGCCACGCTCCAGCCGGCCTTGTCGAGCAGCTTGTTGATGGCGCCGACGGGCGCGGTGGTGAAGTCCTTGGGGGCCTGCGCGTGCGCGGCCATGGCGACAATGCGGGCGACCGGGGTGAGGCCATCGGCAGACGCGACGCTCGCGCGGGTCAGCACCAGCGCGGCGGCGCCGTCCGAGATCGAGGACGAGGTGGCGGCGGTGATCGTGCCGTCCTTGGCGAAGGCAGGCTTGAGCGCGGGGATCTTGTCGGGCTTGCCCTTGCCGGGGGCCTCATCGGTATCGACAATGGTTTCGCCGGCGCGCGACTTGACCGTGACCGGCGCGATTTCGGCCGTGAAGGCGCCATCTGCCACCGCGGCCTGCGCGCGGCGGAGCGATTCGATGGCATAGGCGTCCTGCTGTTCGCGGGTCAGCTGGTATGCGTTGGCGGTATCCTGCGCGAAGGTGCCCATGGCGCGGCCGGGCTCGTAAGCATCCTCGAGGCCGTCGAGGAACATGTGATCGTAGGCGGTATCGTGCCCGATGCGCGCACCCGAGCGATGCTTCTTGAGGAGGTAGGGCGCGTTCGTCATGCTTTCCATGCCGCCCGCGACGACCATGTCGATCGAGCCCGAGGCGAGCGCTTCGGCGCCCATGATCATCGCCTGCATGCCCGAACCGCAGACTTTGCCGACCGTGGTCGCTTCAACCGAAGCAGGGAGGCCGGCATGGATCGCGGCCTGACGTGCGGGGGCCTGGCCAAGCCCGGCGGGGAGCACGCAGCCCATATAGATCCGGTCCACTTTTGCGCCATCGATGCCGGCGCGTTCGACCGCAGCCTTGACGGCAGTCGCGCCAAGCTGGGTGGCGGAAACATCTGCGAGCGAACCCTGCATTGCGCCCATCGGGGTGCGGGCGAAGGAGAGAATGACAACGGGATCAGCAGCGGAGAATTGGGCCATGGGTGTGATTCCTGTACTAGGGGCGCATTAAGGCCGCTTAGGCTATGGCCGATGTAGCCGCCGGGGCTGACTATTTCAATTCGCGTGGGAGAACGCAGCGTTATGCGGGAGGAGGCAGCTTGACCATCGAAATGCCCCTCGGCGTATTGGTCCCATGCGCCATGGTGCTGGGCGCGGTGATCGGCAGCTTTCTGGGCGCCGCGCTGGTGCGCCTGCCGGACGGGCGTTCCGTGCTGACCGGACGGTCGGCCTGCGACACCTGCGACAAGGAACTGGAGCCGGCCGAACTGATCCCCATCGTTTCGTGGGTGATGCAGGGCGGCAAGTGCCGGGAATGCGGCTCGGCAATCGATGGCTGGCAGCTGGCGGCGGAGCTGGGCGGGGCGGCCATCGGCGCGATTGCCATGGGGCTGAGCTATTTTCCGGTGTGGGCGATGCTGCTGGGCTGGCAATTGCTGCTGCTGGCCATGCTCGATCTGCGGCACATGTGGCTGCCGCGCCAGCTTTCGGCGCTGCTCGCGGCCAGCGGGGCGTTGTTCGCGCTGGTCATGGGGTATTGGGCCGAGGACGTGATGGTCATCGTGCAATCCATGGTGGGCGGCGTGTTCGGCTTCGCGACGCTGTGGCTCATCGGGCAGGCCTATCAGGCCTGGCGCGGGCAGGAGGGTATCGGCGGAGGCGATCCGCCGCTGCTGGGCGCCATCGGTCTGTGGCTGGGGCCGTTGGGGGTGATCCACACGCTGCTGGTGGCGAGCCTTGGCGGGCTGGCGGTTGCGGCGGTGCTCCACCGCGCGGGCAAGCCGATTTCGGCGAATACGATGCTGCCGCTGGGCACCTTGCTGGCGGTGGCCGCGTGGCCGGTGTTTCTGTGGCAGGGTTTCTAATACTGCAAATCATTAGCGCAAAATGATCCTTCCGCCGCTGTGCAAATGGGTGCGGAAAACGGTGGATGCGCGCGTCATCCACAGACAAAAGCGAGATATTTGAGCCTCATCGGGTTATGCCGCACTTGCGCGCAGCCCCGCCCGGGACTAGGGCGCGCTCGACATAGAAACAGGCGAGTCAGCCCTTGGCCCAATCACTGCCCTATCTCGCGCACTATCTGCCGATCCTCATCTTTCTCGGCATCGCGCTGGCGCTGTCGTGCGTGTTCGTGTTCCTGCCAATCGGCGTGTCGCGGCTCACAGGCGCGCACAATCCCAGCGCCGAGAAGCTGAGCGAGTATGAATGCGGTTTCCCCGCGTTCGAGGACCCGCGCAGCCAGTTCGACGTGCGCTTCTACCTCGTGGCGATCCTGTTCATCATCTTCGATCTTGAAGCGGCGTTCCTGTTTCCCTGGGCCGTGAGCCTGAAGGAAAGCGGCTGGGCTGGCTGGGGCACGATGATGGTGTTCCTGTTCGAGCTGGTCATCGGCTTCATCTATGCCTGGAAGAAAGGGGCGTTGGACTGGGAATGAGCACCATGAACCCATCCTCTTCGATCATTCCGGCAACGGCGGCTGACATGCCCACCGCGCCCGATGCCGCATTTTTCGACAGCCTGAACGCCGAAGTTTCGGACAAGGGCTTCCTCGTCGTCGGCACCGAGGAGCTGTTCCAGTGGGCGCGCACCGGTTCGCTGTGGTGGATGACCTTCGGGCTCGCCTGCTGCGCGGTCGAGATGATCCACGTGAACATGCCGCGGTATGACATGGAGCGCTTCGGCGTTGCCCCGCGCGCCTCGCCGCGCCAATCGGACGTGATGATCGTGGCCGGCACGCTGTGCAACAAGATGGCCCCGGCGCTGCGCAAGGTCTACGACCAGATGTCGGACCCCAAGTACGTCATCTCGATGGGCAGCTGCGCCAATGGCGGCGGCTATTACCACTACAGCTATTCGGTGGTGCGCGGCTGCGACCGGATCGTGCCGGTCGATATCTACGTGCCGGGTTGCCCGCCGACTGCCGAAGCGCTGCTTTACGGCGTGATGCAGCTGCAGCGGAAGATCCGCCGCGCCGGCACGATCGAGCGCTGAGGGGTTTGCAGACATGACCGTGCTTCATTCCGCCCCCCGCTATTCGCCCTTCGATGGCGTGCTGGAAACGCTGACCGCGGCGCTGGGCGATATGGTCGTTTCCGCGCGCGAGCAGCACGGCGAGATCGTGATCCATGTGGTGCGCGAGCGCGTGATCGATGCGCTGCGCCAGCTGCGCGATCGCCACGAATACCAGCAGCTCATGGACATCGCCGGGGTTGACTACCCCGCGCATGCCGAGCGGTTCGAGGTGGTCTACTGCCTGCTTTCGCTCACGAAGAACCACCGCCTGATCGTCAAGGTCCGGACCGACGAGGCGACCCCGGTGCCGACCGCGACGGTGCTGTGGCCCAACGCCAACTGGTACGAGCGCGAAGTGTTCGACATGTACGGCGTGCTGTTTGCCGGGCATCCGGACCTGCGCCGCATTCTGACGGACTACGGCTTTCAGGGCCACCCGTTCCGCAAGGACTTCCCGCTCACCGGCTATGTCGAGCTGCGCTATTCCGAAGAAGACAAGCGCGTCGTCTACGAGAAGGTCGAGCTGGCGCAGGATCTGCGGCAGTTTGACTTCATGAGCCCGTGGGAAGGCGCGGACTACGTGCTGCCGGGCGACGAGAAGGCTGCTCCGGTGCCGCCCCCTCCTCCTCCGCCGCCGCCCCCTCCGCCCGCGCCTGAGCCGGTGAAGGCCGAGGAAGCGCCTGCGCCGGCCAAGAAGCCGCGCGCGAAGAAGGCTGCGCCGGAAGGCGAGGCCGCGGCCGAGAAGCCCAAGCGCGTGCGCAAGAAGAAGGACGACGCGGCATGAGCGCCGTTTACTTTTCTGGTCCTCTCCATTTTTCCGCAGGACAAATGGGGAGGGGGACCGCTCACGCAGTGAGTGGTGGAGGGGTCTTTACCCCTCCGTCAGCGCTTCGCGCTGCCACCTCCCCATTTGCCCCTTCGACAAGCTCAGGGGAAAACAGGGAGGACCTGGCATGAGCCTGCAACTGGAACAGTCGCCCACCACCGGCGACGAGGTCATCAGCAACTACACGATCAACTTCGGCCCGCAGCACCCGGCGGCGCACGGCGTGCTGCGCATGGTGATGGAGCTCGACGGCGAGATCATCGAGCGCATCGATCCGCATGTCGGCCTGCTGCATCGCGGCACCGAGAAGCTGATCGAGCACAAGACCTACCTGCAGGCGCTGCCCTACTTCGACCGGCTGGACTACTGCTCGCCGCTGGCGATGGAACACACGTATGTGCTCGCCATCGAGAAGATGCTGAACATCGAGGTGCCGCTGCGCGCGCAGTATCTGCGCGTGTTGTTTGCCGAGCTGACGCGCATCTGCAACCACATGCTGAACCTCGGTTCGCACGTCATGGACGTGGGCGCGATGACGCCGAACCTGTGGCTGTTCGAGATCCGCGAGGATTGCCTCAACTTCTTCGAACGCGCTTCGGGCGCGCGCATGCATGCGGCGTGGTTCCGGCCCGGCGGCGTGCACCAGGATGTGCCGCTCAAGCTGCTGACCGACATTGCCGACTGGCTCGACACGCGGCTGCCGCAGATCTTTGAAGACGCGATGAGCCTCGTGGTCGACAACCGCATCTTCAAGCAGCGCAATGTCGATATCGCGGTGGTGAGCCGCGAGGACGCAATTGCCTGGGGCTTTTCCGGCCCGATGATCCGCGCGGCGGGCATCCCGTGGGACCTGCGCAAGAGCCAGCCCTACGACGTCTATGACCGCATGGACTTCGAGATTCCGGTGGGCACGCGCTCGGACTGCTACGACCGGTTCATGGTCCGCGTGGAAGAGGTGCGCCAGTCCGCGCGCATCATGAAGCAGTGCCTGGCCGAAATGCCCGAAGGCCCGGTTTCGAGCAGCGACCGCAAGGTCGTGCCGCCCAAGCGCGGCGAGATGAAGCAATCGATGGAAGCGCTGATCCATCACTTCAAGCTCTACACCGAAGGCTTCCACGTGCCGGCGGGCGAAGTCTATGTCGCGACCGAAAGCCCCAAGGGCGAGTTCGGCGTCTATCTGGTCTCGGACGGTTCGAATAAGCCGTACCGCTGCAAGATCCGCCCGACCGCGTTTTCACACCTGCAGGCGATGGACTTCATGTCGAAGGGCCACATGCTGCCGGATGCGACCGCCATTCTGGGCGCGATCGACGTGGTGTTCGGGGAGTGCGACCGGTGAGCAACCTTGCCGCCGCCAAAGCCATGATTGCCGCCTACAATGCGCAGGATGTGGACCTCTACGTGTCCTTCATGACCGACGACGCCTGCGAGGCGAACTATCGCGGTGATGTGGTGCGTGAGGGCAAGGAAGGCACGCGTTCGGGCCTTGCTGCCGCGTTCGCGCGCTGGCCTCAGAACCATGCCGAGATCGTCGAGGCGCAGGCCATCGGCAGCTATGTGTTGATGCGCGAGCATGTGACGCGCGGGCCTGCGACCGATGGTTCGGCCACGGTCGAGCCGTTCGACGTTGTCGCCGTCTATTTTTTCGAAGGCGAGAAGTGCTCTCGCGTGGAGTTCATTCGCTGATGGCTGACCGTCATATCGAACCTGATACCCCTGAACTCCGCGCCCGCTGGGGCGGTTTTGCGTGGACGGCTGAGAATGCCGAGAAGGCCAAGGAAATCATCGCGCGTTATCCCGCGGGGCGGCAGCGCTCGGCGGTAATGCCGCTGCTCGATCTCGCGCAGCGCCAGGTCGGCGCGGAAGAAAACACGCAAGGCTGGCTGCCGATTCCGGTGATGGAATATGTGGCGCGAGCGCTCGACATGCCGATCATCCGCGTGGTCGAAGTGGCGACGTTCTACACGATGTACAACATCGCGCCGATCGGCCGGTTCCACGTGCAGGTCTGCGGGACGACGCCGTGCATGCTGCGCGGATCGGACGACATTCTGGCGGCGTGCAAGGCGCGCGGGCTCAAGAAGGGCCACACGACGGATGACGGCGTGTTCACGCTGACCGAAGTGGAATGCATGGGCAACTGCGCTTCCGCGCCGATGGTCCAGATCAACGACGACAACTACGAGGACCTGACCGCGGACGACATGACGCGCATCCTCGATGAGCTCGCGGCGGGCAAGCAGCCCAAGACGGGT
>CANCET010000092.1 GCA_947375105.1 Sphingomonadaceae bacterium | reverse complement strand
CAGAGCAGGCCGGCCATCACGCCGGCCGTATCGACCATGCGGTTCGAGAAGCCCCACTCGTTGTCGTACCACGAAAGCACGCGCACCAGCGTCCCGTCGATCACCGCGGTTTCGAGGCTGTCGATGGTCGAGCTATGCGAATCATGGTTGTAGTCGATCGAGACCAGCGGCTCGTCGCTGAAGCCCAGCACGCCCTTGAGCGCGCCATCCGCAGCCGCCTTGAGCAGCGCGTTGACTTCGTCCTTGGTCGTGTCGCGCGCGGGCTGGAAGGTCAGGTCCACCACCGAAACGTTCGGCGTCGGCACGCGGATCGCCGAACCGTCGAGCTTGCCCTTCAGTTCGGGCAGCACCTCGCCCACCGCGCGGGCAGCGCCCGTCGTGGTCGGGATCATGCTCATCGCAGCGGCACGCGCGCGGCGCGGATCGTCGTGGATCTGGTCGAGGATCTTCTGGTCGTTGGTATAAGCGTGAACCGTGGTCATCAGCCCGCGCACGATCCCGATGCTGTCGTTCAGCACCTTGGCGAACGGCGCGAGGCAGTTGGTGGTGCACGAGGCGTTCGAGACGATGGTGTGCTCGGCCGTCAGCTTGTCGTGGTTCACGCCGTAGACGACGGTGAGGTCGACGTTCTTGCCCGGCGCCGAAATCAGCACCTTCTTCGCGCCCGCCGCGATGTGCTTCTCGCACGATGCGCGGTCGGTGAAGAAGCCGGTGCATTCGAGCACGATGTCGATGCCCTGCGCGCCGTGCGGCAGATTGGCGGGATCGCGCTCGGCGGTCACCGCGATGCGCTTGCCGTTGATGACGAGGTCGTTGCCGTCCACCTCGACCGTGCCCGAGAACGCGCCGTGCACGCTATCGCGCTTGAACAGCAGCGCGTTGGCCTTGGCGCTGGCGAGATCGTTGATCGAAACCAGTTCCAGCCCGCAGTCAGGCCGTTCGAGGATGGCGCGCGCCACATTACGCCCGATGCGCCCGAACCCGTTGATCGCAACCTTGGTCGCCATGTCCAATCTCCAATAAAGTCAGTCGGTCAGGAAAGCCGCGCCAGAACACGCGGCAGGATCTTCGCAGCCGTAAGGCCGAAGTGGTCGTAAAGCTTGTCCGCCGGCGCCGAAGCACCAAAGCTGTCGATGCCGATGGTCAGCCCGTCGCCGACATACTTCTGCCAGCCCAGCGTCACCCCGGCCTCGATCGAGACCTTGAGCGCGTCCGCCGGCAGCACGTCGGCGCGGTAGGCAGCGTCCTGTTCGTCGAACAGTTCCCAGCACGGCATCGAGACAACGTCCGCGCCGATCCCCTGCGCTTCGAGCCCGGTGGCCACTTCCTGCGCGATGGCCACTTCCGAACCGGTCGCCATCAGCACCACCTTGCGCGGTGCCTGTGCGGCGAGCAGGCGGTAGGCCCCCTTCGCGCTTTTCATTTCCGCATCGCTGCGCAGCGGCGGCAGGTTCTGCCGGGTCAGCGCGAGCACCGAAGGGCGATGGGCATTGGCAAGCGCCAGGTGCCACGCTTCGGCCGTCTCGATGGCGTCCGCCGGGCGGAATACCAGGAGGTTGGGGATCATGCGCAGCGACATGACATGCTCGATCGGCTGGTGCGTCGGCCCATCCTCGCCCAGCCCGATCGAATCGTGCGTGAACACATAGACCGCGCGCACGTGCTGGAGCGCCGACATGCGCACCGCATTGCGGCAATAGTCCGAGAACACGAGGAACGTGCCGCCATAGGGGATCACGCCCCCATGCAGCGCCATGCCGTTCATCGCCGCCGCCATGCCGAACTCGCGTATGCCGTAATAGACATAGCGCCCACCGTAGCTGTCCTTGGTCAACGGCCCCGTTGCCTTGGTCTTGGTGTTGTTCGAACCGGTGAGGTCCGCCGAACCGCCGACCATCTCGGGGATCGCCGCCGTCAGCGCCTCAAGCGCCATCTCGCTCGACTTGCGCGTTGCCACCTTGGGCGGATTGGCAACGAGGCTGGCGAGATAGGCGTCCTGCACGCTGGTGTCGGCCGGCAGTTCGCCCGCCATGCGCCGCGCCAGTTCGGCGCCCTGCGGATGCGCAGCCGCCCGCGCTTCCCACGCGGCCCGCGCTGCCGAACCCTTTGCGCCAGCAGCGCGCCAGTTGGCCAGAATGTCGGCCGGGATTTCGAACGGCGCCGAAGTCCAGCCCAGATAATCGCGAGCCGCCTCGATCTCGCTCTTGCCGAGCGGAGAGCCGTGGACGTTGTGCCCGCCCTGCTTGTTGGGCGCGCCCTTGCCGATCACCGTGCGGCACGAAACCAGCGAAGGCCGCGGATCAGCAGCGGCTTCCGCCAGCGCCCGCGCGATATCGGCAAAATCGTGCCCGTCGCAGATCGCGGTGTGCCACCCGCTGGCGGCATAGCGGCCAAGAATGTCTTCCGACGTCGAAAGCGAGGTATCGCCATCGATGGTGATCTTGTTATCGTCCCAGAGCACGTTGAGCCGGCCGAGGCCCAGCGTGCCGGCAAGGCCGACAGCCTCGTGGTTCACGCCTTCCATCAGGCAGCCGTCGCCCGCGATCACCCAGGTACGGTGGTCGATCAGATCGTCGCCGAACGTCGCGTTGAGATGCCGCTCGGCCACCGCCATGCCCACGGCCATCGCCACGCCCTGCCCCAGCGGACCGGTGGTGCACTCTACGCCTTCCAGCATGTCGTTCTCGGGGTGGCCCGCGCAGGGGCTGCCCAGCTGGCGGAAATTGCGAATGTCATCCATCGTCGGCGCGGCATAGCCGGTCAGGTGCAGCAGCGCGTAGATCAGCATCGAGCCATGCCCGGCCGAAAGCACGAAGCGGTCGCGGTCCGCCCACTTGGGCGCTGCGGGATCATACTTCAGAACCTGGGTGAACAGCACCGTCGCTACATCGGCCATGCCCATCGGCATGCCCGGGTGCCCAGAATTGGCGGCTTCGACCGCATCCATCGCCAGCGCGCGAATTGCGTTCGCCATGGGTGCCAGCGCGGCCTGATCCCGTTCCATTGGTCGTCCTAGCCTTCAATTCCGCGGCTGTGGCCGCGCTGCAACCGCCGATTCGGCAGCGGGCTCTCTTTGGGAGCGGCACCCCCAAGCGTCAAGGTTGGGGAAACCGGGGCTCCATCCGGCTTGCGAGGTCAGGCATTTGTGCTAGCGGTCGGGTCCATGACGACGCAGGCGCAGGATTCTCCGCTCGACGCGGCACTGGACAGGATCGAGCAGGCGCTTGCCCGTCTCGAAGCCGCCGTTGCCGCCGCCCCTCCGCCCGCAGAGGTGGCCGATCTGCGCACCCGCCATCGCAAGCTCAAGGAACGCGTCACGCACGAGATCGAGCAGCTCGACCTGCTGCTCGCCAATCTTCCGCAATGACCCTCCGAACGATCAGGCCCCTCCTCCCATGAGCAACGTGACCATCACTCTCGGCGGCCGCCTCTACACCGTCTCCGCGGCAGACGGCGAGGAAGCGCATATCGAGATGCTCGGCCGCATGGTGGCCGAACGCGTCAGCCGCAGCGGCGGCGGCCCGGGGCTGAGCGAGCCACGCATGCTCCTGTTCGCCGCGCTGATGCTGGCCGATGAGCTCCACGAGCTCCACCGCCAGATGCCAGCACCCGGCGAAGCAGCGCCCCAAGCCCCGGCATCGCCGTCTTCAGAAGTGATTGCCCGCATCGAAACGCTGGCCGCCCGCGTTGAAAAGCTTGCTGCGCATCTTGAAGAACCCGCTACTTGAGAAACGGGTTCATCCCTCCTAGATAGAGGGAGACGGGTACTGCCCGGCACGTGCCACATGAAATCCCTGAGGCTATAAGCAAAATCCTTGGGGGCTGTCCCTGCTCGGGCCCTGGCCCTGGTATATGGTCCCCACCTGACGTGAACGCGTCAGAGGATTCTCCTGGAAACGACCCATGGTGGTCCCGTCACCCCACCCGGCCCGATGCCTTTTCCCTTGAAGCGAGACCGATCATGAGCGTGGAACCGGGCGATCTTGCTGCTCGCAAGGCTGCCCTGCGCAAGGCTATGCGCGCCGCCCGCCGCGAGCATGTCGGCGCGATCGATCCGCGTATGAAGGCGCTGCTGTTCATGCGCCCGCCCGCCGCGCTCGCCGCGCTGGTTCCGGCAGGCGCGACCATTGGCCTCTACGCCGCGGTCGGCGATGAAGCGCCCACCGCCGCCTATGCCCGCCATTTCCACGAAGCCGGCCACTCCATCGCCATGCCGTGGTTTGCCGAACGCGGCGCGCCGATGGAATTTCGCCGCTGGGCCTCGCCTCATCTCGAAGAACTGATGGAACCCGGCCCTTATGGTGCCGCCCAGCCTCTCGCCGATGCCGATGCCGCCGCGCCGGACGTGCTTTTCGTGCCCCTCGTCGGCTTTACCGCCGAAGGCATGCGACTCGGCCAGGGCGGCGGGCACTACGACCGCTGGCTGGAGAAATTCCCGCACGTCCCCGCCATTGGCATGGCGTGGGATGCGCAGCTTGCGGAAAACCTGCCCACCGAGGCGCATGACAGGCCGCTCGCCGCAGTGGTAACCCCCGCGCGGCTATATGGCCCCTACTGATCGAAAGCCCCGATGGAAGATCCCCAATCCTACAAGCCAACCTGGCGCAAGCCTTTCGGCATCCTCGCGCTGGTGCTCGCACTGTTCGGCTATGCGCTGATCGTGGCAGGGCTTTCCAGCCCCATCGCCACGCTGCCAGTGCTCGTGCAAACACTGGTCTACGTGATCCTCGGCACGGTCTGGCTGCTCCCGCTGCGCCGTTTCCTGATCTGGATGGAGACGGGCCGCTGGGGTTGATTGCCCGGTAATCCGGGCGTTCTGACGCTGCAGGGTCGCCACCGCAAGATCCGAAAAGGCGCAATGCCTGCTGTTTTAAAACGATTTTTCCGATATGCAAAAATTGCCGATCTAGGGCGTTGACAGCCTGCAACGTCTGCCATAGATGCGGCGCTCCCAAGGGTGAGCGGGTGTAGCTCAGTTGGTTAGAGTATCGGCCTGTCACGCCGAGGGTCGCGGGTTCAAGTCCCGTCACTCGCGCCATTGGGAATTTGATCAAGGCACCTTCGGGTGCCTTTTTCTTTGCCTGCAGTACGCCAGCCTGAACGGCGACTTGGCCGCAAGCCCCCATTAACCAAACCTTATCGGCCCCTGTGCCAATCAGCATCCCATCAGCGCAGGGGCGCTCAAGGGGCTTTCAAGGCAATGTACAAAGCGGTCCTTCCGGCCATGATCGTCGCGGGCGCGGCAAGCGCAGCACTCATGCCGGCCACGGCCCACGCGGCCGCCCAGCCTTCCGGGGGCGTCCAGTTCGCCAGCGACGTGTTCGTCGAGCGCTTCCAGCCCGCCCCCGGCGGCCGCACGGCCCGCATCCTCGAGCGCGCCGATCAGCTCCGCCCCGGCGACCGCGTGATCTTCGTCGTCAACTGGAGCGGCCGCAAGGATGGCAGCTTCACCGTCACCAATCCGCTCCCGCGCAGCATCGCCTTTGCTGGCGCGACGGATGAAACGCAGGAAGTCTCGGTCGATGGCGGCCGCACATGGGGCGCGCTCGAAGCGCTCAGCGTGCGCACCGCCGATGGCCGCGCCCGCCCTGCCCAGACGCAGGATGTCACGCACTTGCGCTGGCGCATTCCCACCCAGCTGGCGCTCGCCGGCACCGGCCAGATGACCTGGCGCGGCGTCGTGCGCTAATCTGCCAGCAGCAGCACCGGCGTCTCGATCAGCCGCTTCAGCGCCTGCACGAAACTCGCCGCATCCCAGCCATCGACCACCCGGTGGTCGCAGCTGATCGACACGTTCATCAGCTTGCGCTTTGCCACGCGCTCGCCGCCCATCACGTCGGGCACGAACATCGGCCGCTCCACGATTCGGTTAGGCCCGATGATCGCCACTTCCGGCCGATTGATCACCGGAGTCGTCGCTACACCGCCCAGCGCGCCCAATGACGTGATCGTGATCGTCGAGCCCGAAAGCTCGCCCGAGGTCGCGGTCCCGCTGCGCGCGGCATCGGCCAGCCGAACGATCTCGTTCGCCAGCTGCCAAACGTTGCGGTCCTGCGCATCGCGGATCACCGGCACCATCAGCCCGCCCGGCGTTTGCGTCGCCATGCCCAGATGCACCGCGCCGTGCCGCGTTACCACGCCCGCCTCGTCGTCATAGCGCGCATTGAGCATCGGATAATCAGGCAAGGTCTTGCAGATCGCGGTGATCAGCAGCGGCAGCATGGTCAGCTTGGGCTTTGCACCCCGGCCATCGTTGAGCTGCGCGCGCATCTCTTCCAGCGCCGTGACGTCACATTCCTCGACATAGGTGAAATGCGGAATATGCCGCTTCGCCGCCGCCATGTTCTCGGCAATCCGGCGCCTGAGCCCGATCACCCGCACCGTCTCGTCCTTGCGCGCCGCGCCTGCAGCGCGATAGCCACCGCCCGCGTTGTAAGCGAGGAACTGGTCGAGATCCGCATGCCGGACCCGGCCCTCCTCCGAAGGCTTCACATCCGCCAGATCGATCCCGAGTGCCTCTGCCCGCGCGCGTACGGCGGGGCTCGCCAAGACTTTGGCGGCATGCACTACCTTGTCCCTCTCCCCTTCAGGGGAGAGGGCCGGAGAGAGGGGAACTTCGGCAGCGGTCGCTGTAGTCTCTTCTCCCAACCTTCTCCCCTCAAGGGGAGAGGGCTCCACGGAGGGTTCAACCGGATCAGGCACAACCTCTGCCTCAGCCTCATCGCCCTCGGTCTCGATCACCACCAGCGGCGATCCAATCGCGATCACATCGCCCACATCGCCAGCAACCGAAATGACCCGCCCGGAAACCGGGCTTTCCATCTCGACTGTCGCCTTGTCGGTCATCAGATCGGCCACGCGCCCGTCCTCGGCAACCATGTCGCCCACGGCGACATGCCACGCGACAATCTCTGCCTCGGCGATACCCTCGCCAATGTCAGGCAGGCGGAATGTGAAAGTCCCCATCGTGTCAGGCCTTCAGAAGACGGTCGACAGCCTCGCCAATGCGGACCGGACCCGGAAAATATGCCCACTCAAGGCTGTGCGGATATGGCGTGTCGAACCCCGTCACGCGCTCGATGGGGGCTTCGAGGTGATAGAAGCACCGCTCCTGCACCAATGCGGAAAGCTCCGCACCGAAGCCGGACGTGCGCGTCGCCTCGTGCACGATCAAGCATTTGCCAGTCTTCTCGACCGAAGCCTTGATCGTCTCGATATCGAGCGGCACCAGCGTGCGCAGGTCGATGATTTCGGCGTCCACGCCTTTCTCTGCCAGCACAGCCTCGGCCACGTGCACCATCGTGCCGTACGCGAGCACCGTCATCGCCTCACCTTCGCGCACGACCCGCGCCTTGCCGAGCGGGATGCGGTAATAGCCTTCGGGCACCGTCCCATCGGGATGGCGCGACCACGGTTCGACCGGCTTGTCATAATAGCCGTTGAACGGACCGTTGTAGATGCGCTTGGGCTCGAAGAAGATCACCGGATCGTTGTCTTCGATTGCCGCGATCAACAGCCCCTTGGCATCGTGCGGCGTCGACGGAATCACCGTCTTGATCCCCGAAACGTGGGTAAACAGCGCCTCCGGGCTCTGGCTATGCGTCTGCCCGCCGAAGATCCCGCCGCCAAACGGCGAGCGCACCGTGATCGGCGCGGTGAACTCCCCCGCCGAACGATAGCGCAGCCGCGCCGCTTCGGAGACGAGCTGATCCAGCCCCGGATAGATATAATCGGCAAACTGAATCTCGGGCACCGGGCGCAGGCCATAGGCCCCCATGCCCACCGCAACGCCGATGATCCCGCATTCGCTGATCGGCGTATCGAACACGCGCGTCCGGCCATACTTCTTCTGCAGACCCGCCGTCGCGCGGAACACGCCGCCGAAATAGCCGACATCCTCGCCCATCACGACGATGTTGCTGTCGCGCGCCATCATCACGTCGAGCGCGTCATTGATCGCCTCGATCATGTTGAGCTTCTTGGTGGGAGGAGTCTCGCTCACGAGTCTTCCTCCTTCCACTCGGGCCATTTGATCCGGCGCTCGCGGATTGCCTGCTCGCTTTGCTCCTTGAGGTGCCAGGGCAATTCCTCGAACACGTCTTCGAACAGGGTGCGGAACGGATGGTGCAGGCCGTGGCCCAGCACGCCATTGGCCTCCGCCGCCTTGGCCGCCGCCTTCACCTGCTCGGCCAGCTCCAGATCCATCGCGGCATGAGCGTCCGGCGTCCATTCTCCCAGAACTTCGAGATGCGCCGCAAGCCGCGCGATCGGATCACCCAGCGGCCATTCGCTGCGCTCCTGCACCGAACGGTACTGCCCCGGATCGTCGGAGGTTGAATGCCCCTCTGCCCGGTAGGTGAAGTGCTCGATCAGCGTCGGCCCGCCATTGGCCCGCGCGCGGTTCGCCGCCCAGCGCGTGGCGGCATAAACTGCCAGCGGATCGTTCCCGTCCACCCGCAGCCCGGCAATGCCATACCCGATCGCCCGCGCGGCAAAGGTCGTCCGCTCCGCGCCGGCGAACCCCGAAAAGCTCGAGATCGCCCACTGGTTGTTGACAACATTGAACACCACCGGCGCATTGTAGACCGCAGCAAACGTCAACGCCGAGTGGAAGTCGCCTTCTGCGGTCGAGCCCTCGCCCAGCCACGAAGCCGCAATCCGGGTATCGCCCTTGATCGCGCTGGCCATCGCCCAGCCCACCGCCTGCGGATATTGCGTGGCCAGATTGCCCGAGATCGAGAAGAACGAAGCCTCGCGCGCCGAATACATGATCGGCAGCTGGCGGCCCTTCAGCTTGTCTGCCTTGTTCGAATAGATCTGATTGATCATGTCGACCATCGAATAGCCGCGCGCGATCAGGATGCCCTGCTGGCGATAGCTGGGGAACACCATGTCGTCGCTCGCCAGCGCCATCGCCGGCGCAATCGAGGTCGCCTCCTCGCCGGTGCACTTCATGTAAAAGCTGGTCTTGCCCTGCCGCTGGCCGCGGTACATCCGGTCGTCGAACGCCCGCGTGAGCGCCATCAGCCGCAGCATCCGGCGCAACGTCTCTGGATCAAGCCTTGGGTCCCACGGCCCCACCGCGCGGTGGTCCTCGCCCAGAACGCGCACCAGATCGAGGCACAGCGGGTGCGTTTCCGCTGCCGCGCAGCTCTCGTCCGGGCGGGCTTGCGCGCCTGCCTCCGGGATCACCAGATGGCTGTAGTCTACCGCATCGCCGGGGCGAAAACGCGGCTCGGGAACGTGCAGTTCGAGCGGCGGCAAATTGCTGCGGAAACTCTCGGTCATGCGCAAAACGCCTGCATCAGTCACTCCCGCCGCGCCTTCGGCTTGAGACGCATTATTAGCTCACCGCATAATAATATTACAACGCGCTTTCCGAGTCAATCAAACCGCCACCGGCGCCGCGATATGCGCCTGCGGAGCATAATCGTTCACCACAAAGTCCTCGATCCGGTAATCGAAGATGCTCTCCGCCCGCCGCACAATCTCCAGGTTCGGGCGCCCCTCCGGCACCCGCGCCAGCTGCGTCTCCACCAGTTCGGTGTGGTTCAGATAGAGATGCGTATCGCCCCCCATCCATACCAGCTCGCCCGGTTCGAGATCGCACTGCTGCGCCAGCATCCGGATAAACAGCGCCCCGCCCCACAAGTTGAACGGCAGCCCCAGCGCGACGTCACAGCTGCGCTGATAGACGAGCCCTGAAAGCCTCCCGTCCGCAACATGGAACTGATAGGTCTTGTGGCATGGCGGCAGCGCCATCCGGTCGAGCTCCGCCACGTTCCAGCCCTCGACGATATGCCGCCGGCTTCCGGGGTTCTTCCTGAGGCTCTCGACCAGTTCGGCCACCTGGTTCACGCCAGAGGCACGCCGGGCAAACAGCCCGTCCGCTGCCGGCTCGTAGACCGGCCAGTCCGTCCACTGCTTGCCGTATACCGGCCCGAGATCGCCCCACCGCGCGGCAAATTCAGCATCCGCCACGATCCGCGCTGAAAAGTCCGTGCGGCTGATATCCTCGCCCGTCTCGCGCCGATAGCGGTCGAGCGGCCAGTCGGTCCAGATCTCCACGCCTTGCGAACAGAGCTCGCGGATGTTGGTCCGCCCGGTCAGGAACCACAGGAATTCGCGCGTCGCCGTTTTCCAGTAGACGCGTTTGGTCGTCAGCAGCGGCATCGCCCCGCCTGCCAGATCGAACCGCAATTGCGCGCCGAACACACTGCGCGTCCCCACGCCCGTGCGGTCCACCCGCTCGTCGCCTTCCTCCCAGATGCGCCGCATCAGGTCGAGGTACTGCTGTTCGGGATGCGCACGATGCGCCGGGACTCGCGAGGGGGAAGCGGCTGTGGCCATACCGACGTGTCTAGCCGCGTCCCGCCGCACTGACCAGCGCCCGGAGTACGCAGTTAACCTTAACCTCGCCCTTCCGCACCTTAAGTCCGGATCGGACTAAGTAGATGCCATGCCTGCCGCCTCAAACCCTCGCCCGCTCCTTGTCGCCCAATGTGCCATTCTGGCGCTGGTGGTTGCCGTGGCCGAACTCGCCCCACGCCCCGGGCTCGCTGCGCTCTATCTCCCGCTGCTCGCCAAGCAGCGCCATGCCGCGCTCGATTGGGCGCTTGCCCACGGCGCCGCGCTCAATGGCCCGGGCCCGCTCGGCGGCCTCATCCTCACCGCACCGCCAACCGGCTTCGCCATCCGCGCCTTCCGCGATGGCGCGCTCGCTATCGCCATTCCTTCCATCCTCTGCCAACCCCCGGAAGCCCGCCCCCATGGATGAACTCCTCGCCGTCCGCCGCAATGGCCTCAAGGTCCTTGCCGCCACTTGCGTACTCGCCATCCTTGTGATCGGCGGAGGCACCGCGTTCGCCGAGACCGGGGCGCTGCCCCTCATCCTCGCGCTTGCCGTCGGCGCGATCCCGCTCGCGCTTGTCGTCCAGGGCCACGCCGACAGCGGCACGCGCCTCGCCATGGCCAGCGCCATCGCAACCTTGCCGATGATCCTGCTCTATCAGTGGTCCGGCCATCCATTCATGGTCGATATCCACATGACCTTCTTCGCCGCGCTTGCGATGCTCGCCGCCATGGCAGACTGGCGCCCGGTGATCCTCGCCGCGGGCCTCATCGCGGTCCACCACCTCCTCGCCAATTTCCTCGCGCCCGGCATCGTCTGGACCGGCGGGCCCGCCTTCATCCGCGTGGTGTTCCACGCCGTTGTCGTGATCGCAGAGACCGTAACGCTCGTGATGCTGTGCGAACAGGTCGCGCGCCGCATCCAGCGCCAGGCCGAACTGCGCCGGGAGGCCGAACGCCTCGAAGCCGAAGCCGCCACCGAGCGCGCCCGCACTGCCGCCGAACAAGGCGCCGTCATCCAAGCCATTGCCGCCCGGCTCGAGGCGATGTCGCGCGGCGATCTCGCGCTGCGCATCACCGAACCCTTCCCACAGGCATACGACGCTCTGCGCACATCCTTCAACGCAGCCGCCGCCGATCTCGATCACCTTCTCGGCCGCGTCGCTGCAGCTGCACGGCAGATCGCCACCGGCTCGTCCGAAATCCGCTCCGCATCCGATGATCTCGCCCGCCGCACCGAAGCACAGGCCACGGCCATCGCGCAAAACAGCGAGGCCACCGGTACCCTCACCACCGGCATCCGCGCCACCGCCGCGCGCGCCGAGGCGGTCAACCGCACGACGGCCGCAGCACAGGCCGATGCCGTTACCGGCGGCGCAGTCGTCGAACGCGCCATCGCCGCGATGACCGCAATCGAGAAGTCCGCCAGTGAAATCGCCCAGATCGTGACGATCATCGATGGCATCGCTTTCCAGACAAACCTTCTCGCCCTGAACGCCGGAGTAGAGGCTGCGCGCGCGGGCGAAGCCGGCAAGGGTTTCGCGGTCGTCGCCACCGAAGTGCGCGCACTCGCCCAGCGCAGCGCCGATGCCGCGCAGGAAATCAAGACCCTGATCGGCGCATCATCCGCGCAAGTCGGCACTGGCGTCGAACTGGTCGGAGAAACCGGCACCGTTCTGAGCACCATCGTCGAACGGATCACCGGCATCGGCAGCGCGATCAGCAGCATCGCATCCGAATCTGCCGAGCAGGTCGAGGCGCTGGGCACTGTGGGCGCCAGCTTCAGCCGGATCGATCAGGTCACGCAGCAGAACGCCGCGATGGTCGAGGAAAGCAACGCCGCCGCGCACAGCTTGCTGCGCGAGGCCGAAACCCTGCAGGACCTCGTCGCCCGCTTCCGTTTGTCGGACGATACCACCGCCCGCCCCCCAGCCCTCAGCCGCGCCGCCTGAGCCTTGTGCACACCCAATCAGATTCTTGCAAAAAGGGTGCTTGTCACCCTCGAATCCCCCGCCTATAGCGCGCCCCTGCCTCGCTTCCGGGTGACCGATTTTCGGTCGATGGAGGTGAACGATCGGTCGGGGAATAGCTCAGCCTGGTAGAGCACTGTCTTCGGGAGGCAGGGGCCGGAGGTTCGAATCCTCTTTCCCCGACCAACGTTTCAAACGTTAAAGTTCATCGTTGCGACCCCGGCCCTGTGCCGGGGGAAGCAATCCTGAGCCGCTCAGCGCCCAGACAGAGCTGCCCAGCGCAATGCGCG
>CANCET010000091.1 GCA_947375105.1 Sphingomonadaceae bacterium | reverse complement strand
AAGCTCAAGGGCTTCCGTGAGTGGCTGGGCGCCGACAGTTATGAGGCGACCGGTTCGATCGGCGGTTCGTTCGTGGGTGAGAGCATCGAGGATTACTACCTCAACCCGTGGGAGCTGGGTTACGGCCCGTTCGTCAAGTTCGACCACGAATTCCATGGCCGCGAGGCGCTTGAGAAACTGGACCCCGCCGCGCAGCGCAAGAAGGTGACGCTGGCCTGGAACCCCGAGGACATGGCGAAAATCACCGCTTCGCTGTTCAACCCGGACGGCGACCAGTACAAGTTCTTCGACGTGCCGCTCGCGAACTATGCCTCGTCCAACTACGACCGAGTGGTCGATGCGGGCGGCAAGACGGTCGGCGTGTCGATGTTCACCGGCTATTCGTACAACGAGAAGCAGGCGCTTTCGCTCGCTACGGTCGATCCGGAAATCCCGGTCGGCACCGAAGTGCGCGTCGTCTGGGGCGAGCCCGATGGCGGCACGCGCAAGACCACGGTCGAGCCGCACAAGCAGATCGAAGTGCGCGCGATCGTTTCCTCGGTGCCTTACAGCCGCGTGGCGCGTGAAAACTACGCCGAAGGCTGGCGCACGGGGCGCTGATTTCGGCTGACTGACAAACTGCTCCCCTCCCCGGTGGGGAGGGGCAGGGTAAGGGTTCGGCGTTTCAGGCAAGCGCCGTGCACCCCCCACCCTGCCCCCTCCGAGCGGGGGAGGGGCAGCAAGCTTGATTGTGGAGCGTCATTAATGGCCGCAGCACTGATTCATCCCAATTGGGACAAGCCGCCGCTTGGCATCACCGACGGCTTCAGCCTTGAAATGACCGCCAAGGACGAAGCTTCGCTGCGCGAGGCCGCGTCGCTGATTCCGGTCGATACGCCAATTGCCGTGACTTTCCTGCCCGGCGAGGATGTTGCTGCGCGGGTCAAGGCGACGGTTGCCGTGCGCGAGCTGGGCTTTGAACCGATGCCGCATTTTTCGGCGCGGCGGATCACCTCGGAGGATGATTTCGAGGGCTATCTCAAGGCGGTGGTCGAGCAGGCGGGGGTAGCCCGCGCGTTCATCGTTGCGGGCGATCCGCCCGAGCCGGTGGGGCCTTATTTCGACACATCGGCGCTGATCGCTACGGGCGCGTTCGAGCGCAGCGGGATCAAGGCCATCGGCATCGGCGGGCATCCGGACGGGCACCCGAACATGACCGAGCAGCAGTGCTGGGATGTACTGGTGAAGAAGGTCAACGAGATCGAGGCGCGCGGCATGGCGCCTTTGATCGTGACCCAGTTCGGGTTTGATCCGGACGCGTTCCTCAGCTGGCTGCTCAAATTGCGCGCGCTGGGCATCGATGCGCCGGTGCGGATCGGTGTGCCGGGGCCGGCGGGGATCAAGCGCCTTCTTTCGTTTGCCGCGCGCTGCGGCGTGGGGGCTTCGACTTCTGTGTTGCGCAAGTACGGGATTTCGGTGACGAACCTGCTGGGCAGCGCCGGGCCGGACAAGCTGGTCGATGCCTTTGCCAAGGGCCTCGGCCCCCAGCATGGCCGCGTGCGGCTGCACTTCTATCCCTTCGGCGGCATGGTCAAGACGCTGGAATGGGTCCACGCCTACAACGCCAAGCACGGACTCTAGGGATTTGTGATGCCATGACGGACTACGTTCTCGTCCACGGCGCATGGGGCGGCAGCTTCGGTTACGACCGGGTTGCGGGCGAATTGCGCGCTGCGGGGCACCGCGTGGTACTGGCGCAGCTGGCCGGGCTGGGCACGCGCAAGGGGGAATTCCACCCCGGCATCACGCTGACGACGCATATCGACGACGTGTGCAATCAGATCGCCTCGGCTGGTTTTGACCGGTTCGTACTGGTCGGCCATTCTTATGGCGGCATGATCGTGACCGGCGTGGCAACGCGGCTCGGGGCGCGGATCACTTCGCTGGTCTATATCGATGCGTTCCTGCCGCAGAACGGGCAATCGCTTTGGGATCTGACCGGCGATTTCGAACACAATCACTACATCGGCAGCCAGAAGTTCACGCCCGCCGCAGTGGCGCCGTTGCCGGGGCTGGAAAGCCCGGTGCTGTCACCCCATCCGCTGCTGACTTTGCTGGAAGCGGTGAAGTTCACTGGTGAGGAAGCGAAGGTGGGTCGCCGCGTCTATGTGTTCGCGAATGCCTGGGAACCGACGCCGTTCCGCAAGTTCGTGAAGCGGGTCACGACCGAGCCGGGCTGGGAATACCACGAGGCCAAGTCCAGCCACAACGTGATGGGCGATCAGCCCGAACAGACGCTGAAGATCCTGTTGGGCTGCGCCTGAGAACCGGGCTCAGGCATGACCGGGAAATGACCGCGAGTTCATTTGATACCTCACCCACCTAAGCGGTAATTCCCGTTTACGTTTTTGGGGGCAAAGAGGATACCAAATGGAAATCAGAGTTGCTGGAGATGCGCGCATCTACGTGCTGAAGAATGATGATGGCTACAGCCGCGCTGTGGCGGCTGTCGGAATTGCGGAAGGCGAGGTTCTGGCACCCTTCGGCGCACGCGAAACGCTCGCCACGCCCAACTACCTGACCGTGCAAACCGGGCCGGACACGCATATCCTGCTCGCGCCCGAGCATCTGCAGTATATCAACCACAGCTGCGATCCGAACGTGTTCTTCGATACTGCGCGCATGGAGATCATTGCGCTGCGCGCCATTGCGCCTGGCGAGGAAATCCAGTTCTTCTATCCCTCGACCGAATGGACGATGGACCGCGCGTTCGATTGCCTGTGCGGCAGCAGCGAGTGCCTGGGCCGTATCGCCGGAGCCGATCAGCTCGATGCGCGCGCGCTGGCGCGGCACCGCTTCAACCTGCACATTCTCGACCGGCTGGCCGAGCGGCTGGCGGAAGCGGCCTGAAAGTTCAGAAATCCGCCGCGCGTGATTTGCGCCGCGCTTCGGCAAAGGCATCGCGGCGGAACTTCTCGAAGGCCACGCGCTGGTCGAAGCCGGGGTCCTTCGGGTAGTCCTGATATTCGCCGATGATCTCGGCGAAGATCTCGCGCATCTCTTCCTTGTGGTCGGGATGGCTGAAGATGTGGAGGCGGTTCGCCTTGATCGCCTCGATCACGCGCGCGCCGATCACGTCTGGCTCCATGCCGAACTCGTGGATGCCTGCAAGGCGCTCGACGGCTTCGGAATTGACCGGCTTCATCGCGCCTTTGAGCTCGTCCGGGCGGATATCGTCGCTGGCGTAGATATAGCTTTTGACAAGGCCCGGGCAGAGCACCGAGACGCCGATCTCGTATTGCAGCAACGAGTAGTGCAGCGATTCGGAAAGCCCGCGCACCGCGAACTTGGTGGTGTTGTAGATGCCGGGTGTGCCAGCCGCCAGAAACGCAGCCATCGAGGCGGTGTTGACCACGTGGCCGCCCTTCTGGTCGCCTGCCTTGATGCGCTCCACCATGCGCGGCACAAAGGTCATCACCCCGTTGATCACGCCGTGGAGATTGACGCCCATCAGCCAGTCCCAATCGTCGAACGAGCTTTCCTCGATCGGCTGGAACAGGTTGACCCCGGCGTTGTTGCAAAGGATCGAGACGGGGCCGAACTTGGCCTCCACCTCGTCTGCCGCCGCCTTGAAGCCATCGCGGCTGGCGACATCGAGCTGGACGCCCATGACTTCGCGGTTGTCGAGGCTCTTGAGGGCCTGAGCGATCGAATCCTGCCGGATATCGGCGATGGCGACCTTGCAGCCCTCGTTCAGAAGCTGGCGGACCAGCCCGATGCCGACGCCATTGGCGCCGCCGGTGACAAATGCGGTGCGGCCTGCGAAGTCCTTCATGCGGCGTCTCCGGCGGTGCGAGTGGCTTTCAGCGCATCCTGCCGCGCGATCTCGGCGGTGATCGCGGGGTTGCGGAACAGCATCGCGAAGGTGCCCTTGTATTCGGCGTTTTCGGGCAGGTGGGTTTGCACCGCCGCTGTGGTTGCCTCGCCGCGTTCGCGCACGCCGTCCAGAAACTCGCTGTGCGTGAGGATGTAGAGCTCGTCGTTCAGGATGCCCTCCAGCACGCGCTGCCCGACTTCTTCCTTGGTCTGGTAGAGGTGCATGAAGTTGCCGCCCGAAGCGCGGCGCTTGTCCGCTTCGGCATAGCCGGTTTCAGCGAGATCGGTGGGGCGGGTCTTGCCGGCATCGGCGATGTTCGATTGCACGGCGCCGGGGCAGAACGCCGAGCAGATCACGCCGCGCGCGTCGAGTTCGGGGCGCATGCATTCCATCATCGCGGTGACAGCGGCCTTGCCCGCGGAATAGATCGTGGTGCCGCCCACCGGCACCAGCGCCGACATCGAGGCGGTGTTGACGATATGGCCGCCTTCGCCGTGGGCTAGGATGCGCGGCAGCACGGTGACGATCCCGTTGATGGTGCCGCCGACATTGACGCCCATCACCCAGTCCCAATCGGCAAAAGTTGCCAGCTCGGTCGGGCCGACAACTGCGACGCCGGCGTTGTTGCAGAGGATGTGGATCTTGCCGAACTTCGCCTCAGTGGTGTCAGCCGCAGCAGCAAAGGCTGCGCGGTCGGTCACGTCGAGCTTGATCGGCAGCACCCGATCTCCGCCCGCCAGTTCGGCCTGCGCCGCAGCGAGGTGGTCGTCGCGGATATCAGCGATCACGACATTCATGCCCGCGCCGAGCAGGGCCTTGGCAATGCCGAGGCCGATGCCGCTGGCACCGCCGGTGATGAAGGCTGTCTTGCCGGGGAGGTTCTGCATGGTCGCTCTCCTGGGGCGTGCAGAGGCTTGGCTGCCGCTCGCACAACGTTAGGTGCCTTTTCTATTCACCACGGCGAGATTGTATGCAAGACTAACAATTGTTCGCGATGAAAAAGGCCGTGCCAATTCCAAGGCAGCGGCTGGCGGGCGAGAGGAGATCGAATGGCAGGCCCCACCTTGATGGCCGAACCGGGCGAAGCGCTGACGGTGGAAACCGGTGCATCCGCGCAGCGCGAATGGCCCTCTGCCGGCGCGGCCTATTGGGCGCTGACGGTCATCGTGCTGGCGACCTTCATCACCTTTTTCGATGCCGTCACGTTCGGCATGCTGGCCGAGCGGATCAAGCACGATTTCGGCCTCACTGATTCGCAGCTGGGCTTTCTGGCCGGACCGGCGAGCATCATCTGCTATTTGTTCGTGGGCATTCCGCTGGCGCGGCTGGCGGATATCTATCCGCGCAAATATGTGCTGGCAGGCGGCGCGGCGGTGGTGGGCGTGATCATCTCGCTGGGCGGCCTCGCGCAGAGTTTCACGCAGTTCGTCGGCAGCCGGGTGTTCCTTGCGGCGGGCGGCTCGGCGCATGCGCCATCGTCCTACTCGTTGCTGGCCGATGCCTTTCCGCCCAAGAAGCTGACGCGCGCGTTCGCGCTGCTGCAGTTCGGCTTTATCGGCGGGACGGTGCTGGGGCCGCTGATCGGCGGCACGTTGGTGGTGATGTCGGCGCATTGGGCGCCTTTCGAGCTCGGCCCGCTCACGATCCGGGGCTGGCAGTGGATCCTGATCGTGATGGGGCTTCCGGGGCTGTTGGTGGGGCTGCTGTTCCTCACCGTAACCGAACCCAAGCGTATGGCGCCTGCGCCCGATGCGCCGCACGTGCCCCGCGATGCAGGGCTCGGCCGGCGCGTGCTGACTTTCATGGGGCTCGATGCGCTGCGGGCGATCAACGCCAAGCCGCGCGTCTACTATCCGCTGTTCGGCGCGCTGGCGCTCAGCGCGGTCGAGGTGTTTGGCCTGCAGTTCTGGCGCGTGCCGTTCATGGTGCGCACGTTCGGTTGGGACGAGGCGCAGATCGGCGCGGCGCTGAGCGTGACGGTGCTGGTGGGTTCGCTCGCGGGGTTGCTGATGGGCAGCGTGCTGGTCGAGTGGCTGGCGAAGCGCCACAAGGACGCCAATGTGCGCGCCGCCGCAATATGCTTTGCGGGGACCACTGTCAGCTCGATCGCCGCGATTCTCATGCCGACGCCGTGGGGTTCGATGATCCTGTTCGGCTTTTCGGGCATGTTCGGCATTGCCGGCGCGGTGCCGCAGAACGCGGCAGTGCAGCGGGTGGCGCCCAACGCCATGCGGGGGCAAGTGACCGCGTTCTACCTGTTCATGTTCACCTTCTTCGGCGCGATGGGCAGCTTCGTGGTGGGCCGCGTGCAGGACCTGGTGATCGGTGATCCGCATCAGCTGTGGAAGGCGCTGCTCATCACCGCGGGCACGCTGTTGCCATTCGCCACGCTGCTGATGGTCCGCGCGATTCGGCCCTACCGCGAGGAAGTGGAGCGGCTGGAGGCGGCCGGACTTTGAGCAGAACCTCGTTGACAGGTTCGCGCTCCGCAGTGATTGTTAGGTATACGAACTAATTGGGAGAAGTTGATGTCCGATGACCGTATCGCCGCGCTGGAAGGCAAGCTGGCCGATCTGGAGCACCGCTTGACGGTGCGCGAAGACGAGCTCGATATCCGCAAGCTGCAGCACCTTTACGGCTACCTGATCGACAAGTGTCTCTACAACGAGACGGTCGATCTCTTTACCCCGGATGGCGAAGTGCGCTTCTTCGGCGGCGTGTGGAAGGGCCAGGAAGGCGTGCGCCGGCTGTATGTGGAACGGTTCCAGAAGCGCTTCACGTATGGCAACAACGGCCCGATCGACGGCTTCCTGCTCGATCATCCGCAGCTTCAGGACATCATCAATGTGCAACCCGGCGGCGAGATTGCTTTCGGCCGCGCGCGTTCGATGATGCAGGCCGGACGCCACAAGGATTATGAAGGCGATGCCCCGCATCTGAAGGCGCGCCAGTGGTGGGAAGGCGGGATCTACGAGAACACCTACAAGAAGGTGGACGGGGTGTGGCGGATGCACATCCTCAATTACATGCCGATCTGGCACGCCGATTTCGAACACGGCTGGGCCAACACGCCGCACGAATATGTGCCGTTCCCCAAGGTCACCTATCCCACCGACCCGACCGGGCCGGACGAGCTGATCAAGGACCACTGGCTGTGGCCGACGCACAAGCTCAACGCGTTCCACATGAAGCACCCGGTGACGGGAGAGGAAATCGTGGCGCAGCGCTGGCAGGGTGATATCGACCGGGAAACCGCTGCAAAAGGCTGACAATGACGTATCCATCGCTCCACATGATCATCGCCGGGGAACGCATCTCCGGCGGTGGCCGCCGCACCCATGCTGTGGTCAATCCCGCGACGGGCGAGACCATCGGCGAGCTGCCGCTGGCCGAGCCCGCCGACCTCGACCGCGCGCTGGAAGCGGCGCAGCGCGGCTTCCGCTTGTGGCGCAAGTCTACGCCCCAGCAGCGCGCGGCGGTGCTTCAGGGCGCTGCGCGGCTGCTGCTGGAGCGGCAGGAAGACCTCGCGCGGATTGCCACGCTGGAGCAAGGCAAGCCCCTCGCCGAGGCCCGCATGGAAGTCATGATGAATGTGGGGCTGTTCCAGTTCTACGCGGGCGAGGTGTTCCGGATCTATGGGCGCACGCTCGTGCGGCCCGAGGGCATGCGCTCCACCGTGACGCATGAGCCGGTGGGGCCTGTGGCGGCGTTCGCGCCGTGGAATTTCCCGCTCGGCAATCCGGGGCGCAAGCTCGGCGCGCCGATCGCGGCGGGATGTTCGGTGATCCTCAAGGCGGCGGAAGAAACCCCGGCCTCGGCGCTGGGCGTGCTGCAATGCCTGCTCGATGCTGGGCTTCCGCCAGACGTCGCGCAGGCGGTGTTCGGCGTGCCCGATGAAGTGAGCCGGCACTTGCTGGGCTCGCCCATCATCCGCAAACTGAGTTTCACCGGATCAACCGTGGTGGGCAAGCATCTGGCCAAGCTCGCCGCCGAGGACATGAAGCGCACCACGATGGAACTGGGCGGGCACGGCCCGGTGCTGGTGTTCGGCGATGCCGATCTCGACCGCGTGCTCGATACGGTGGTGACACAGAAGTACCGCAATGCCGGGCAGGTCTGCGTCAGCCCGACGCGCTTCATCGTCGAGGAAAGCGTCTATGGCCGGTTCCGCGATGCGTTTGCCGAGCGGGCGAAGGCGATAGCGGTGGGCAATGGCCTTGATGACGCGACGCGCATGGGGCCGATGGCCAATCCGCGCCGGCCCGAGGCGATGGACCGGCTGATCGGCGATGCCGTGCAGCGCGGGGCGCGGCTGCACACGGGCGGCGAGCGACCAAAAGGCGCCGGGATCGGCAATACAGGCTTTTTCTATGCGCCTTCGGTGCTTTCCGACATTCCGCTGGATGCCGCGATCATGAACGAGGAGCCGTTCGGCCCGGTCGCGCTGATCAATGCCTATGCGGGCGAGGAAGCGATGATCGCGGAAGCGAACCGCCTGCCTTATGGCCTCGCCGCCTTCGCGTGGACCGGCGATGGCAAGCGCCAGCAGCGCCTTGCAGGTGAGATCGAGGCCGGGATGGTCGGCATCAACACCAACATGATCGCAGGCGCGGATGCCCCGTTTGGCGGCGTCCGCTGGTCGGGCCACGGCGCGGAGGACGGACCGGAAGGCGTGCTGGCGTGCATGGTGACCAAGGCGGTTCATGAAGGTTGATTGTGTGGGGTTAGTGTGTGGGGGTGAGGCCGTGTTTGCGTCCTTCGACAGGCTTAGGGCGAGCGGACTTTTGTGCGTGGCCCAAAACCTGACCCCGCTCATGCTGAGCTTGTCGAAGCATGTTCGCGCAGCAGACGCGGAAAGAGGATGACATGACGGATAATCTCAAGACCGGCGAACTCAAAACCGGCGGCGCGCAAGGCTACCTCCGCATCGCCACCGAGGAAGCCTTCGCCACGCGTGAGCAGGTTGATGTGTTCCTGCGGATGATCCGCGATGGAACGGCGGACAAGGGCATGGTCTCGCTGTGGGGCTTCTATGCGACCAGCCCGTCAGAACGCGCGATGCAGATCATGGAGCGGCTGCTCGATCTGGGCGAGCGGCGGATTGCCGACATGGACAGGACGGGGATCGACAAGGCGATCCTCGCGCTGACCTCGCCCGGCGTGCAGCCGATGCTCGATGTCGAGGAGGCCAAGGGCATCGCCACCCGGGCGAATGACAGCCTCGCGGAAGCCTGCGCGAAGTATCCGGACCGGTTTATCGGGCTGGGCACCGTCGCGCCGCAAGATCCGGAATGGTCGGCCGCGGAAATCCGCCGGGGCGCGGACGAACTGGGTTTCAAGGGCATCCAGATCAACAGCCACACGCAGGGCGAATATCTCGACGATCCGAAGTTCGATCCGATCTTTCGCGCGCTCGTCGATGTGGGCCAGCCGCTCTATATCCACCCGGCCACTTCGCCCGACAGCATGATCGGGCCGATGCTCGATGCAGGTCTCGATGGCGCGATCTTCGGCTTCGGCGTCGAGACGGGGATGCACCTTCTGCGCCTTATCACCATCGGTATTTTCGACCGGTATCCGGACTTGCAGATCATGGTCGGCCATATGGGTGAGGCGCTGCCCTACTGGCTCTACCGGCTGGATTACATGCACCAGGCTGGCGTGCGCTCGCAGCGATACGAGCGGATGAAACCGCTGAAGAAGACCATTGCCGAATACATGCGCTCCAACGTGCTGGTCACCAATTCGGGCATGGCGTGGGAGCCCGCGATCAAGTTCTGCCAGGAGGTGGTGGGCGAGGACCGCGTGATGTACGCCATGGACTATCCCTATCAGTACGTGGCGGACGAAGTGCGCGCGATGGATGCGATGGACATGAGCCCGGAAACCAAGAAGAAGTTCTTCCAGACCAACGCCGAGCGCTGGTTCAAGCTGTGAGCGGAGCAGGCACGCCGCTGCTTCCCACCGCCGTTGCCAAAGGCGGGCGCTATGCGCTCGTGCTGCTGGCGCTGACGCAGGCGATGAGCCTGCTCGACCGGCAGATCCTCGCGATTCTGGCGCCAGGGATCAAGAAGGACCTCGGCGTCGGCGATGCCGAGATGGGGCTGCTCTACGGCACGGTGTTCGCGCTGTTCTATGCGCTGTTCTCGCTGCCGGTGGGGCGGCTGGCCGATGGCTGGGTGCGCACGCGGCTGCTGGCCGTCAGCCTGCTGTTCTGGTCCGCCGCGACGGGGCTGGCGGGGCTGACGACGAGCTTTGCCATGCTGGCGCTTTCTCGGCTGGGTGTGGGGATCGGCGAGGCGGCGACGTCTCCGGCGGGCACGTCGCTGCTCTATGATTACTGGCCGCGGCGGCAGCGCGGATTCGTCATGGCGATCATGGCCTCTGCCATCGCGCTGGGATTGGGCGGCTCGCTGATCCTCGGCGGGCTGGCGGCAAACTGGTGGGACATGGCGCATCCGGGTGCGGCGCTGAAGGGCTGGCAGTTTGCCTTCCTCGTCGCCGCGACTCCCGGCTTCGTGCTGGCAGCATTCCTGTGGAACTTGCGCGAGCCGGAGCGCGGCGTGATGGACGGGATCGCGACCCCGCCCGATCCCCGGCCCTTTGCCGCGAGCTTTGAAATGCTGGGCGCGGTGACGCCCGGTTTCCACCTCATCGTGATGCGCGCCCGCGCGGCCGGAGCGGCGATGATCGCGCGCAACCTTGCGCTGATCGGCGTGATTGCTGCGGCAATGGCGGCACTGACGGCGGTCTGCACCGCGATCTCGCCCCGCCCGCCGCTGGTGTTCGGCAGTCTGGCCGTCAATCCGCACGCACTGCAATGGAGCGTTATCGGGCTCGGCCTCGTCGTGATCGTCAATCTTGTGCAGAGCGTCAGCCTCAGCGATCCCCAGGCAAGCCGGGTGATCCGGGGCTCGCCCACGGTGATGCTGTGCATGTCGGTCGGCACGCTGCAGTCGGTGATCAACTACGGGATGATGGCGTTCAACCCGATGTTCCTGATCCGCACGTACCATCTCTCGCTGGGCGAGACGGCGCTCAAGTTCGGGCTGCTTTCGGCGGGGATGGGGATCCTCGGGCCGCTGCTGTGGGGGCCGCTGTCTGATTGGTTGCAGCAGCGCTGGCCGGGATCTGGCCGCGCGGGCGTGGCGCTGTTCGCTATGGCGGCGTCTCCGCTGTTGTCGCTGTGGGTCTATACTGCGCCCGATGCCACCACGTTTTTCTGGCGCTTCCTGCCCTACAGCTTCATCCTGACAGGCTGGATGCCGCCGCTCTACGCCATCATGTACGAGCAGGTGCTACCCCGGATGCGCGGGCTGACGTCCAGCCTCTACCTGCTGGTGATGACGATCCTCGGCCTTGGGATCGGGCCCTATTTCGTCGGGCTGCTATCGGATGCGACTGGCGATCTGCGTTTCGCCATGTTGAGCATCAACTGGGTGGCAGTGCCGATCGCTGTGCTGATGGCGCTGATCGCGCGGCGCGCCGAGCGGGACGAGCAGGGCCTGCTGGCAAGGGCGGCGGGGTGATTACCGCCCCTTCTTCGCGATGCTCGCGTTGAAATCGGGGTCCTTGTTCGCCACCCAATCAACGAACTTGCGGATGGTCGGATTGGCGAGGAGTTGATCGGCGTCCATTCCGGCGCGTTGCAGTTCGGAATTGGTGAAGTGGGCGATCAGCGTGTTCTGGCAGATCGGGTGCATCGGCACCGTTTCGCGCCCGCCGCGGCTTTTAGGCACGGGGTGATGCCACACGATCGTGGAGCCGCAGGGGCGACCGCAGAGCCAGCAGGGCGGCGGGGGCGCGGCGGCTTCTTCGGGTTCGTCGTCCTGCCAACCGCCTTTGGAATGCTTGCGGGCCATGTGTGTGCCTTTGGTTGAGCAGCGGAATCGCGGGGCGGCTCTACTCCGGTTCGGGCTCTGCCGCCAGCCGTTCCAGCCACGCCCGCGCCTGCTTTGGCTCGCCTACCGCCTGCGCGCGCACCGGGCCGCGCGCAGCAAGGAATTGCGCATGGAGCGCGAAGGGTTCTTCGATCATCAGCTGTTCGCGCATGTCCGCGATGGTTTCGGCCAGTTCGGTCAATGCGGCCACGGCAGTGGCCGCGCGGGCGCGGTCGTGTCGGTCCTGGCGGTGATCGAACAGGCCCCAGTTGCCCGCAGCCGTTTCCTTCAGCGCGGCAATCAGCGCCTCGCGGTAGTCTGCCTCCAGCCCGATGCGGCGGCGGTCGAGGCGGTCGAGGCGGTCAGCCCGGGCCATTGGTTCATTCCTTCACAGTACACGCCACACCCAGAGCTTGATGCCACGAGGATAGCGCGCGCCGGAGCAGATGAAAATGGAGCGGTTCATCCAATGGTATGGCCCTTCGGGCGCTATGAATTCGGGCACGGTGCGGAAATAGTAGGCGGACGGGTCCACCTCCTCGCCCGCCACCAGCCGGGCCATGACTTCGGGCGGTCCGTGGCGCAGGCCGCGATTGCGGATCTGGATGACGACGCCGTCGTCGGTTTCGAGCGCGTAGATCGCGTCGGCCACGGTAACCCCGTCGGGCCGGGTGAGCTGCCAATCGGCCGCGTTGCCGATGAGCTTGCCCTTGATCCGCGGGCCTTCGACCCGGCCGCCGCCCAGGATCGGGATGATCCTCCGCGTGCCGTCATAGGTCGTGCCGATGGGGATGGGCGGTTCGAGATCGCCGGTCGCCTCGTAGACGAATTCGAGGCCGGGCTTGATCATTTCGGTGCCGGCGCGCGGACGATGGCGTGGAAGTAGTCCAGCACTTCCGGGGTGAGCCATTCGGGCTCGACCGGCGGGTTGAAGCTCAGCTTCACGATCACCGTGCGCGTCGCCGGGTGGACATAGATGAACTGCCCCGCGAGGCCGACCGCGCTGAAGGCACCGGGCTCGTTGTCCACTTGCCAGGTCTGGAAGCCATAGCCCTTGAACGGTATCGCCTTGGTCACCGCTTCGGGGAAGGGGATCATCGTCGTCATCTGCTTGAGCCAGCCTGCGGGCACCACCTGCGTACCGCCCACTTTGCCGCCATCAAGCATGAGCTGGCCGAGCCGGGCGAAATCGCGCAGCACCGCGTTGTAGCCCATGCCATTCAGTGCGCGGCCGGTGCCCGGCGGGCCATCGGCCATCCAG
>CANCET010000090.1 GCA_947375105.1 Sphingomonadaceae bacterium | reverse complement strand
TCACTCAGGCGCGGCAGGTGTTCGATGGGGGTGGGGCCATAGGTGAGCGGATAGCGTTCGAAGGGGGCGAGAAGGGACATGCGGGCTCCGGATGGGTGTGATTCGCGGCTGAAAGCTAATGCAAACAGCGCGGAAGGTGTTTGCAATCTTTGAGGTTTCGATCAGTAATATGTGGCTATATTGCGCTTTTGATTTGCGATTTATCCGGTAATTGCTCTCAATATGAAAGAATCTTCCATCGCGCTTGACCGCATCGACCGCAACCTGCTGCGCCTTCTGCAGGCCGATGGGCGGCGCTCAAATCAGGAGTTGGCCGAGGCCGCGAACGTGAGCCCGGCAACGTGCCACCGGCGTGTGGCAAGGCTGGTGGAACTGGGCGCGATCACCGGGTTTCGTGGAAGCGTCGATCCGGGCGTGGTCGGGCTTGGTACACTGGTCATGGTCGGTGTGGTGCTCGACCGGTCCACGCCCGAGAGCTTCGCCGCGTTCGAAGGCGCGGTGGTGGGCATGAAGGAAGTGCTCGATTGCAACCTGGTGGCGGGGGATTTCGATTACCTGCTCAAGATCCGGGTGCGCGACATCGCCGATTTCAACGCGCTCCACGGACAGCGCCTGCTGACCCTGCCCGGCGTGCGCCAGACGCGGACGTTCTTCGTGATGAAGGAAGTGAAGGAAAACGCGCCGCTGGGGTTTTGATCTCTGGCCCGGAGACTCGGCGCGTCAGGCCAGGATCAGAATATCCGTGTGATCGACCATACGGGTGAGATAGCCCTGGATCCGGGCGAACGGCACCGCTGCCGCGCCGCCGATGCCATCCGCATCGTACCACAGCGTACCGCTCGTGGTGTCGTAGATGATGCGATCAGACACATCGTGAGCGCTTTTGGCTCCCGCTCCGCTGAAGAACTCTTCTGCCAGCAAGCCGCCGCCATGGGTGATGCCTTTGAAGATCGCCTGATTGAGCTGGATGGTATCGCCGGCGCCGTGCTGGAAGTCTGCAATCGTGTCCAGATTGAGCTTGGCGTTGGGCTTGCTGCTGAAGATGAACGTATCCGCCCCGGAACCACCCACGAGATAATCGTTCCCGGTTCCGCCGCTGAGCCGGTCCTTGCCGTCACCGCCTTCTAGCCGGTCATTGCCGGCAAGGCCGCTGAGCACATCGTTGCCGCCAAAGCCGCGCAGGAAATCGGTTTCTGCGGTGCCAGCGAGCCGGTCGGCAGCCGCAGTGCCGTCATCGTCCTTGACCACGAAATCATAGGTAAAGATCGGGTTCGAGCCGTATCTGGCATCGGTGAAGTCGCTGAACAGGCCGAGGGTGAACGTTTCGTCTCCCTCGTGCTTGCTGTCTGCATTGAGATAGAAAGTGTAATAGTCGTCCAATGCAAAGCTGGATCGGATAACATCAAGATAGGTCGCAGGAGCACTCTCATTGTGAAGCAAGTTCGGGACGTTCCAGAAATCGTCGTAGGAACCGGACTTTGGCACAATTGCAATCCAGTAGGTATCGTAGGGATACTCCCCACCGTTCAAATGGATGGTAATGCTCCGTCCAAAGCCC
Source organism: Sphingomonadaceae bacterium (assembly GCA_947375105.1). Taxonomy (GTDB): domain Bacteria; phylum Pseudomonadota; class Alphaproteobacteria; order Sphingomonadales; family Sphingomonadaceae; genus Novosphingobium. The sequence continues at coordinate 11,570 of CANCET010000090.1, read as the reverse complement.
TGCGCTAAAGGTGGTTTGGAGCCCTCCGATATCTCGCTGGTTATATCCGAGCTGATCGTGATCCCGAAAAACTCTCCAATGACGTCCACGCGGCCTCTCCATGCCATTCGCGAGCTCGAACCTGCCGACAATGCTTGTCTATCGCCTATTCGCCAAGTTTCCAGCGCTGCATTCCACTAGCCAATGCCGTAACCGGCACCGCGCATTCCCACCCCAGACCGACACGCGGCATTTGACAGCACCGCCGCGCCGCTTATCCCTAGGGCGGGTCGAACAGGGGGATTGGTGTGGGCGCAGTAGGGGTTGCAGAAGCAGGTGGCGTCGAGCTGAGCCGGACGCTGTTGCCGCGCCATGTTTCGATGATCGCGATTGGCGGGATCATCGGCGCGGGGCTGTTTGTCGGTTCCTCCACTACAATTTCGCTCACTGGCCCTGCAGCGGTGATTTCCTACCTGATCGCGGGGCTGCTGATCCTGCTCGTGATGCGGATGATCGCCGAGATGGCCATTGTGCTCGAAGGTGTGCGGACCTTTCCCGATTTTGCGCGCGCTGGCCTCGGGCATCTGGCGGGCTTCCTCTCGGGCTGGCTCTACTGGTATTTCTGGGTCGTGGTGGTGGCGGTCGAGGCAATTGCCGGGGCCAAGATCATCGGCGGCTGGCTGCCGGGCGTGCCGGAATGGGCGATCGGCGCGGCGCTGACCGCGCTGATGACCGGCGTGAACCTCATGTCGACGCGCAGCTACGGCGAGTTCGAGTTCTGGTTTTCCTCGATCAAGGTGGCCGCGATCCTCGTGTTCAGCCTGATCTGCGCGCTTTGGGTTTTCGGGATCACCGCGCCGCACGGATTTTCCATCAGCAACCTGACCGCGCATGGCGGGTTTGCACCGCATGGCTGGGGTCCGGTTCTGGCGGGTGTCGCCTCGACCATCTTCTCGCTCTGCGGGGCGGAGATTGCGACGATTGCGGCGGCGGAATCGCCAGACCCCGCCAAGGTGATCGCGAAGATGACAGTCTCGGTCGCGTTCAGGATCGTGCTGTTCTACGTGCTTGCGATCGGGCTGATCGTGGCGGTGGTGCCGTGGACGCAGATCGTGCCGGGGCATTCGCCCTTCGCCACGACGCTGGCGGTGATGCACATCCCGGGCGGCGAGACGATCATGAGCGCGGTGGTTCTGGTGGCGGTGCTTTCGTGCCTCAACAGCGGGCTCTACGTAACGAGCCGCGCGCTGTTCGGCCTTGCCCGTTTCGGCGATGCGCCCAATTGGCTGGTGCATGTGAACGCGCGCGGGGTGCCCGCAAGGGCGATCATCGGGGCCAGCCTGTTTGCCTATGGCGCGCTGGCGGCGCAGTGGCTTTCGCCGGGCACCGTGTTCAGCTTCCTCGTCAATTCCTCGGGCGTGACGATGATCCTGCTCTACATGCTGGTCGCGGTGGCACAGCTCAAGGAACGCGTCCGCATGGAGCGCGAGGCGCCCGAGCGGTTGACCTTGAAGATGTGGTTCCACCCCTTCGGCACGCTGATTGCCATCGGTGCGATGCTGGCCGTGCTGGTGTTCATGGGGCTGCAGCCGGACCTTGCCAGCCAATTGTGGATGAGCCTGCTGGTGGCAGGGCTGTTTGCAGCGGCGTTCTGGCTGCTTCGGACGGGAAAGCGCGCCTGAGATGCCGCAGATCGTTACGGCAGAGGATGCCGCAGCGCTGGTGAAATCCGGCATGTGGCTGGATTACGGGTTTGGGGCGACGCAGACCGAAGCGTTCGACAAGGCGCTGGCGGCGCGGGTGCAGGACCTTAGCGGCGTGAAAGTGCGCAGCTGCCTGACAACCCGGCCGCGCGCATTCCAGGAAGCGGACCCCGCAGGCGCGCATGTGCTGATGGCGAGCTGGCATTTCAGCGGGTATGATCGCAAGCAGTTCGATGCGGGGCGCTGCACCTACATTCCGCTCAACCTCGGCGAGTGGCCTGACCTGTACAAGCGATTCTGCGAGCGGGTGGATATCGCGGTGTTTCAGGTCTGCCCGAAGGACGCGGACGGCTTCTACAACTTCTCGATCTCCGCATCCTACCTGCGTGCGCTGGTGGAGCGGGCGAACGTGGTGATCGTGGAAGTGAACTCCGCGCTGCCGTATTGCTTCGGGCCGGATAACGCGGTGCACGAGAGCGAAGTGGACTTCGTGATCGACGTGCCCGCGCTGCCCGCAGCCGAACTGCCGAGCGCGGTTTCGAGCGAGGTCGACCTCGCCATCGCGCGGCTGGTGGCGGCGGAAATCCGTGACGGGGACTGCCTGCAACTGGGCATCGGCGGCCTGCCCAACGCAGTGGGGCGCGCGATTGCCGGCGCGGGAGTGAAGGACCTTGGCGTTCACACCGAGATGATGGTCGAGGGGCTGGTCGAACTGGTGAAGGCAGGCGTGGCGACCGGCGCGCGCAAGCAGATCGACGTCGGCAAGGCCGTTTATGCCTTCGCCATCGGCACGGCGGACATCTATGCCGCGCTCGACCGCAACCCGGCCTTCGTGGCACGGCAGGTGGATTACACCAACTTGCCTCGATATGTGGCGCGCAATGACAACGTGTTCTCGGTGAACAGCACCGGGCAGATGGACTTGCAGGGGCAGGCAGCATCCGAAGCGGACGGATACCGGCATTTCAGCGGCACCGGCGGCCAGCTGGGCTTTGTGCGCGCGGCCTATGAATCGCAAGGCGGGCGCGGCTTTCTGTGCATGCCATCGACCTATGAGAAGCACGGGGTGCGCAAGAGCCGGGTGGTGGCAGGCCTTTCCCCCGGTACGATCGTGACCGTGCCGCGCACTGACGTGATGCATGTCGCCACCGAGTACGGGATGGTATGCCTGAAGGGCAAGAGCGTGGCGGAGCGCGCCAAGGCGATGATCTCGATCGCGCACCCCGATTTCCGCGAGGAGCTGGAACGGGAGGCTTATGAGAAGGGCCTGATTCCGAAGGCGTATTTCTGAGGGTGGTCTACGTGCCTGGGATCATGGGCCCGTTTGGGGAGCGCGACGCAGTACGCGGGGCCAGGGCCGGCGGTGCTGCCCTCAGTGAGCCCATTTGAATCCGGCAACTTCAAACTCGAACTGCGGATTTCCAGCCTCATAGAGTTTCTTCTCGACCACCAGTTTCTTGGCCGTCCTGAGCTTCGCGATGAATGCGCGCGCACCTTGCAGGAAGATCGTATCGCTGCTGTTGTCGGCAGGCCCAACAAAGCGCACGCGCTGGGCCGGGCCATTGTCGAACTTGATGGTGCCACTGCAGCCTTCGTAGGACGGACACATCATCTGGCCGGAGCTGATCGTGAAGATGACATCGACACCGTAGGCCTGCGACTTGCGAATAGTGAGCTGCATCGACGTCGCGGAATCATAGGGAGGATCCTGATGGATCGTGTTCACGCTGGTTGTGGTGGCGAAATACGTCGGCGCGTTCCTGATCTTGTCGGTATCTTCGGAATAGGTCCAGTTGGAGGATGACGCCGCCTCCGAAGCTTCGCCATTCCCACTTGCATTCGCCGAGGTTGCATCGCTCGCGGCATCCGCTTCAATGGCCGCCACTTGAGGTTCGGAGCCACTTGAGGAAGTTGAGCTGCGCGGGCCTGCACCAGCTGTCAGAATGATCGCGGCCAGCACGAGCACTACGACCGCGACCAATGCCAGCGAGACAAACGTTCCTATGTCGCGCGTTGCCCCGGCCTCGGGGCTGGCTGGCTCTGCGGTTGGCTGCATCTTGTCCGGCGTCTGGGGATTGCCCACTGCGCTGCCAGGCGAGGTAATGACGGCTGTCCCGCACGCGCTGCAAAAGTTCCAATCGGTGGAAATGGCGGCGCCGCAGTGTGTGCAATTCACCCATCACCCCCAACCGCTGCCGTGCCTGCGCTCGCGGATATCGGTTTGGCCATCAGAACAATGGCGAAAACGACATAGTTTCGATGTGTGGTGAGCCCTGCTGGGTTCGAACCAGCGACCTACTGATTAAAAGCTGAAAATCAGTGGGTCTGAGTGCTGCCATATATGTCCATAAATGGCAGAATTCCCAGACTTACTTTCCGGTTCGTTCTTTTAATGTTCCGCGGTATCTGCTATAAAAAGCTACCTAAGGTAGCAGGTGCATATGGCGAACACAGTGGGACTGACAGATGCACGGATTGCTGGATTGAAAGCTCCAGAGAGAGGCCAAATTGAGCTGTCCGATGGTATCGTCAAAGGCCTTCGCCTGCGTTTGGGTGCAAGTGGCACCAAGACGTACATTCTGCGCAAGCGCGTCCAAGGACGATGGCTCAATGTCACTCTCGGACGTCATGGCCCGAACTTCACACTTGCAAATGCTCGGCGGAAGGCACGGGATCTGCTCGTCGATATTGAGCAAGGCAAGAGTATCGCCAGAAAGCCAGGCGCAAAGCGAAAGGGGGCGCAGGGCGTCGAAACAATTGCCAACCTTTATGAGATTTACCTGTTGCAGCAAATACAGGGCAAGAAGCGTAGCGCCAAGGAATTTGACAGGGTTTTCAAGAAGTACATCAAGCCGGAACTGGGCGATCGTCTCGCTGATTCGATCACTCGAGGCGACGTAAGCCGCTTTGTGGAGAAGATTGCGTTCGAGCGTGGCAAAGAAACCCTGACTATGGCTCGCATCGTTTTTCGCCACCTTTCCACATTCTACACTTGGGCACTCACCAGACTCGAACAATTGCCTTCCAACCCTTGCAGGGATGCATGGCATCCTAAGCCGAGCGAGCCTCGTGACCGCGTCCTTACCGAACGAGAGCTCGCAGCGTTGTGGCACGCTGCGAGCGAGGAAGGATATCCGTTTGGACACATTGTGCAATTATTGGTCTTAACTGCCCAGCGCAGGGGGGAAGTTCTCAATGCGATTTGCGATGAATTCGATGTCAAAGACAAGACGTGGGTTGTACCAGGATCAAGGGCAAAGAACGGCAAAGCGAATGTGGTGCCGCTATCAGCGGAAGCCATCACCGTTGTGAGTGAAATTTTTGCAGCTGCGGGGATGGATATTGACAATGCCCATAAGTGTGATCGAATTATATTTGCATCCAAGGTGACCGAATCAAACAGTGTAAGCGGTATGTCGAAGGCTTGTAGGAGAATGCTGGTCAGCGTGGACAATAAGTTGGGTTTCAAGGCGGGTCATTTCACTATTCATGACATTCGCCGCACAGCGGCAACTGGCCTCCAACGCCTCGGAATACCTCTTGCGGTCTCAGAGGCAGTTCTCAATCACCAATCCGGTTCGGCGAGGGCAGGAGTAGCTGGCGTGTACCATCGGCATCAATATACCAAGGAAAAGCGCGAGGCGCTCTCGCTTTGGGGCCGCGAAGTGCTGGAGATTGTAGCAAGGTATCCAATGGAGTCGGATCAGGACTGCTGACTGTCCGCACCAATCCAGTCGGCATGAAGTCCATCAAACCCATTGATAACGCCTTCGGCGGTAAATCACATTCCAAGAAGGCCCTCGGCAACGTCGTGACCTCCTCAGCCCATAGCTCATCCTAGCCTCTTGTGATGCGCGCTCCGCCCTGTGCCTAGGTTTGCTTTTCTAACATTCTAATCCGACCCTGACACACAGGTGCTCCCATTTACAAGCGCCAGTAACGCAGCACTTGGCGCACGTACTCTGGCGTTTCTCCGTTTCGCGGAATTCCACCAGCCCGCAAAACAGCTTTCGGACCGGCATTGTAAGCGGCGACGGCCAGATGAACCATGCCGAGTTGATCGAGCAGCTGGCGAAGATAGAGAGCCGCCCCTCCCACGTTGGTCGTGGGATCGTAGCGGTTGCGGACTTTGACCGATTGCGCCGTTCGCGGCATGAGCTGGCCCAAGCCAACCGCACCTGCCTTGCTGAGCGCCAGCGGATCGTACCGGGATTCCGTCCAGATTAACGCATCGAGCAATCCGCGAGGGAGGGCGTACTGTCGTTCTGCGGTCTCGACTATTGGCAGGAAGATCGCGCGTCTGAAACTTGCTGCCATGTCGCTTGCTCTTGATACATGATTTGGTCGTTTGACTTGGCTTTTCGGAAGGCCAGTCTTGTGCGCTGACCACCTGCCAAAGGTCAAAAGCGCAAAGCCCCCTTCGCCGGCTTTGACTGTCACACCGGCACTTCCATCAGCCTTGCTATCCCAAGCAATCTGATCGTTAGCAGCCGCGGATGCATGACTCGGCCAAGCCGCAACCAAAGCCAATGGCATCGCGAAAAGCAGAACACGGGGCATGGCAAACCTTTCGCTAGTCGACTCGGGGCGGAACATATATAGAACATATTGCGCATGAAAGCGTATTCTGAATGGGCGCAGAGCGGAGGCTGCGCGGGCGGTGGCATCCACGATGGAGATGCCCGATGTCGAATGCCCAAGTTATCGATCGCCTTGAGATCCGTGCCCGGCAGATTGTCGCCGACCTTGGTGGCTCCTGGTCGCGTTCGCGCGGCATGTGCCGCTGTCCTGCCCATGAAGACCGCACGCCTTCGCTGAGCGTGACACTGGGCTCGCGTGCGATCCTTTTTCATTGCTTTGCCGGCTGCGCGAACGAAGCCGTTCTGGCCGCGCTGGCGCAGCGGGGCATCAAGCCCGCGAGCTTGTTCGACGGACGATCCGATCCAGTCCGGGCAGTTCGAGCAGACGAAGCGCCCCCGGAGAATGTTCAGCGGCTGTGGCGTGAGGCCGCCTGTCTGACGGGCAGTCTCGCTGAACGCTATCTGGCGCGGCGCGGAATTGTGGCTGGTTCGCCTGATCTGCGCTTCCTGGCGCGAACACCTCTGGGGCCCAAGGGCGCGGTGCGATTCCTGCCAGCGCTGGTCGCGGCCGTCCGCAATGACCTGGGCATCCTCGCGCTCCACCGCACCTTCCTCGACGCCAAAACCGGCAAAGTAGCGAGGTTCGATGGCCCGAAGCGCGCGCTCGGTTCGTTAGGGCGGGGCGCCGTGCGCCTGCATGGACCGCGCGGCGGGAAGCTGGGCCTCGCCGAGGGGATCGAGACGGCCCTGTCTGCGAAACAGCTGTCCGGCATTCCCTGCTGGGCCACTCTGGGTACCGAACGCTTCGGGCTGGTCGCGGTCCCCGAGAGCGTGACCGAGCTGTGAACTTGGTCAGCGCGGTGGTGAAGGTGGCGTCGGTGCCGGCGTATGCCGTGCCGGCGGCAAGCGCGAGCGCGGCAACCGGCAGGATGAGAGCAGCGGACTTGGCGAGGTGGGCCTTGGAACGGCCAGGTAAAGGGAGGGCAATCAGGGTCATGGAGCGTTCTCCGAGCGGGGTGGTCGCAGCGGTCATCGCCGCTGCCACACCGTCTTGGCCGGAGAAATTGGTCTAGGAAAAGAGAAGGTTGATCGAGGAAGCGATCTTGGACGAATCTGGACGATCGAGGGGATGGCGTCTCGGCAAATCTGGCCCAAACCGGCCAGATACCGCTTTAAAAATGGCGAAATAGCGAGCCAAAGCGAGCCATTTTGCGAGACACTGCCTCGGATCGGTTTGATCTAGGATAAACGATATGTTCTATCTATGTTCTTTTATATTCCTAGCGAGGCGGAGTCGCGCTACATGTCCGAGTCGAACCAACTAGGACCGATTGTGGACATGACCTCCAGCGCACAGACCTTCGGGATCAACGCAAGACTGGCACGGCTCCTGACCGTAGCCGTCGATCGGTCGGGCAAGTCGCGCCGCGAGATCGCACGCGCCGCAGGCATGAACAAGGACACCTTCCTAAGGATCTTGCGCGGCGAGAAGGCGGTCACGCTCGATGATGCTGAGCGCGTGCTCGATGCGAGCGGGCTCGCCTCCAAAGGAGCTCTGCTGCTTGCGATCCTCGGGCACGAGGATCTCGCAGTCGAATGGCTAGGTGAGGACGCGGGCGCATTCCTCGATCAGTTCCTCGCTGCCCTGCCGGTAACGATGAACGAAACACTGGGCCCCCGCATAGCCGATCTGCGCCCACGCTGGGCCATCGGCACCTCTCGTCTCGTGGCGCGGCTGCTGGCCAAACATATCGATGATTTTGCCGAGCGCGATATTTCTCTGGTGCTCGGCAGGTAAGGGGATCGGGTTGGTTTGACCAAACAAGGAGACCATGACTATGTCACGAATTACTGCTGAGAGCGTTCCCGAGGCCCCCGCTGAAACGGTAGAACCTGCAATTGGGATAGCCGTGCGCCCCCGCTTAATCCGTTTGCCCGAAGTCATTGCGCGGGTCGGGCTCAAGCGCTCATCGATTTACCAGCGTATGGCGGAGGGCCGTTTCCCTAGGGGGCGATCGCTTGGACCGCGTTGCGTGGTGTGGTTGGAGGAAGAGATCGATGCGTGGATCGTCTCGATTCAGTTCTCTAACCATTGATCGATTGTAATGGTAGAAATACGGCAAAGCGGGCACGCGCGCCCCTCAATCGGTGAGTGGCTTTTCCACATGCGGATATAAACCGGTACAGAATCCGAATCTTCCATAAATCCTGCCGGCAGAGCTAGGCAAGTTTAAGGAAATTTTTGACAGCGGCGAGAGCTAGCGCATTCAAATCCGCAGCTCTGGGCTTACTGTTCGCCTCCGTATAGCAACGCAATTCTGGTGCGTTTCCCGATCCGCGTAGATGAATGACATCGCCGCTGGCAAAGGTAGCGCGTACGCCATCGGTGTCATCGATTGTACACGCTTCGCCAGCGAAGCTCCCAAATAAATACGACTGTAAAGCTAGGCGCTCATCCGCTCCACCGGCCAGCAACGAATGGAACAGTCTGCCTCCCAGCTGGGGTGGGAAAGACTGGATGCGATCACTGAATGTGAAACGCTGAGGCAGCGCGGCTAATTGCTGTGTCACACTTGCCCCCGGCGTGGTCAAGACAAGCAAGATTGGTAGTACCGCGTCTCGAGTCGGCAGGGGACTTAGACGAGTATCGCATGCGCCCGCTATCTCGGAGCCAAGCAAGAAGCCGCCGTTCGCTTCGTATCCGCAAACTATAGTTGCGCCTTCCGCCAATTCCTCCGTCATGACCGAAACGACGTAGGGGGAGCCGATGCGCGTGCGGCGACACCTCTCAAACGAACCAGAAAGCTCAAGAGCGCTGTTACTGCTGACCGGTGTGACAACGGATGTCGCACCTATCCGTGCCGCAGCAATAATGCCCAGAACATCGCCACGCATCCAGGTGCCTGCTGCATCCGCAAGGAGCGGGCGGTCAGAATCTCCATCGGTGGAGACAATGGCATCGAAGTGTCCAGCTGCGGCCCAATCTCGTGCAAGGGCTACGTCCTCTTCGCGAATCGCCTCCGTATCCACTGGAATGAACGTCTCGGATCGCCCGAGTAGAGTGACCTCGGCACCGAGGCCCTTCAGGATGGTTGCAAGGACATCGCGGCCCACAGCGGAGTGTTGATATACGCCAATTCGTTTGCCAGCGAGAGCATTGGTGCCGAAGTGATTGACATAACGCTCTATATATGCGGTCTCGACGTTGGTGACCGTGGGGAGATTTTCTTGCGCGGCTAACATATCGCCAAATAAGAAGGCATCGTCCGGTAAGTTTAGTACCTGATCAGCGATGCCCGCTTCATCAGCTTTGAGCACTTCACCGGTCGGGCGGTAAAATTTGATGCCGTTGCGGTCTGCCGGGATATGGCTTCCGGTCACCATTAGGCTTGGGATCCGCTCGGCGAATCCATAGAGCGCCAACGCTGGTGTGGGGACAAAGCCACAGAAGATCGGCAGACCGCCTCGGTCACGAATAGCCTTGGCACAGGCTGCGAGGATCCTCGGCGTGCTCGGCCGCAAGTCACCGGCCAAGGCGACGCGACCGCCCTTCGCATAGTCGCCTTGCGCTTCAAGGTATGAAAGAAAACCCAGTGTGTATCCGTAGCAAACCCGGTCAGTCATCGCCACGACCATCCCCCGCGCTCCGCTCGTACCGAAGGCAACGCCGGTCTCGGCCATAAGATCCCTGACTGTTATTATCGACATGGCGGTTCCGGTTCCATTTTCTCGAGGTGATTGAAATTAGGGCTATTTGCACCCCCGAGGTTAGAGAGATCGCAGCAAAGCTGCTTCTTGCCCAAGTGGAAGTGGTATTCAAGGCGGTCTTGCGATGCGAAACGGCTCCCGGATGGGTAGCACGGAACTTCACCTGTAGTTTTGCATCGATGCGGCGTTCGGAGTGCAAAAGCGTGTGCGGACATAAGACCCACTTTCGTGCCCATCACCCCGAGAGTCCGCCGACGAGCCCGCCGTTGTCATGAATTTGACCGCCTACCGTCCGGCGTGCGTGGCAGAGTAGGTGCCTGGTTCGGTTCCAAAGAACGAGAGAGGAAAGGAAAAGATTGGCGGAATTTGACGTCGGTGGGCGGTTTGCCATGTCCGGGCGGCATAATGCCCGTTATCAATTTGAAGAAAAACTGCGCGCGAGTTCCCGTCATGATGTCGCAGTGCCAAAACCCTTTGTAACTGATTTAAAAGATCAATTTAGGTAATCGGCGTGACAGTGCAAGGCGCAGATTAATGCTGGCGGGAGCCTGTAAGGCAGGACGTTCTCCGCTGATGGCAACGATCCAGCATGTACCGGTCATCCGTCTTCTGGCTGCGGCCCAATCTGCATTTCGCATTCCTACCCATGGCTGTCGTGGTCTTCTACGGACTGTATGTGGCGATCAGCGCGGTGGTCTGAGCCCATGGATTCCATCCAGGTTTGAGTAGAGCCCGGCCCTTGAAGGAGTCGGGTGGATATGAAGCCGAGCAGGTTCAGCGAGGAGCAGATCATCGCGGTGTTGAAGGAGCAGGAGGCCGGGACGGCGACGGCGGATGTGTGCTGCCGCCACGGGATCAGCTCGGCGACATTCTCCAAAATAGAGGCCAGCCGCAACCCGCCAGCGGAATCACCATCGCCCTGCAACGATGCGAAGAAAAGAGCTAAGCCATTTGCTACCTAGGGAGCTACCTAGCTTGTAACAGAGAGCCGCCCTTCATGCAGTCTTGATCATTAAGATATTGATAAAATAAAGAATAATGGTGAGCCCTGCTGGGTTCGAACCAGCGACCTACTGATTAAAAGTTAGCGATAAAGTGGCTGATTTCCGCCTCGATTGTGTTCAATGATATGATTTAAAAGCACATATTTCTATCACCTGATATCAGAGTTTGTCGTTGATTTGCACCTATCTGATGCCTATCTGATGCCTAGCGCTGATGGCGGCATCAGGAGGGGGCTTAGGTGAAGGTTCGGATCAGCAAGGCGAGCGTGGATGCGGTCGGGGCCAGCGCCAAGGGGGATGTAACCGTCTGGGATGATCGGATCGCCGGTTTCGGGTTGAAGGTCACCCCCGCCGGGTCAAAGGTGTATTTCTATCGCTACCGTGTTTCGCGACCTGGCCAAGCGTCCCAAACGGCTCCGCGCAAATACACCATTGGTCGGCACGGAAGCCTGACGCCGGACCAAGCGCGGAAGCGGGCGCAGGAACTTGCTGCATTGGTCTCGCAGGGTGTCGATCCCCGTCAGCAGGAACTCGATGCCATTGCGGATCAGGATCAGGCCGACCGGCAGGTTCAAGAGCAGGAGCGCGCTCGCCGC
>CANCET010000089.1 GCA_947375105.1 Sphingomonadaceae bacterium | reverse complement strand
AACAGGAGCATGGCGCGTGTTCGAGAGTCTTTCAGACCGGCTTGGGGGCGTTTTCGATCGCCTGCGCGGCCGCGGCGCGCTGCGCGAGGAAGATGTGCAGGCCGCCATGCGCGAGGTGCGCATCGCGCTGCTCGAAGCCGACGTCGCGCTGCCCGTTGTCCGCCGCTTCATCGACAAGGTCACCGAGGAAGCCACCGGCCAGCAAGTCCTGCGCTCGGTCACCCCCGGCCAGCAGGTCGTCAAGATCGTCAACGACGCGCTTGTCGAGATGCTTGGCTCCGAAGCCGCCGAACTCGATCTCGCCGCCACGCCGCCGGTCGTGATCATGATGGTCGGCCTGCAAGGCTCGGGCAAGACGACGACGACCGCCAAGATCGGCAAGCTGCTCAAGGAAAAGCAGGGCAAGAAGGTCCTGATGGCCTCGCTCGACGTCAATCGTCCGGCGGCGCAGGAACAGCTTGCGGTGCTGGGCGAGCAGGTGGGCGTTGCGACGCTGCCGATCGTTCCGGGCCAGAGCCCGGTCGATATCGCCCGCCGCGCGGTCAATGCCGCGAAGCTCCAGGCCGTCGACGTGCTGATCCTCGATACCGCGGGCCGTCTCCACGTCGATCAGGCGCTGATGGACGAGATGAAGGCCGTGGCCGAAGTCTCCACCCCGCGCGAGACGCTGCTGGTGGTGGATTCGCTCACCGGCCAGGACGCGGTCAACGTCGCTCAGAATTTTGCCGGCGAGGTCGATCTCACCGGTGTCGTGCTCACCCGCATGGACGGCGATGCGCGCGGCGGTGCGGCACTTTCGATGCGCGCCGTTACCGGCAAGCCGATCAAGTTCGCTGCCACCGGCGAAAAGCTCGATGCGATCGAGCCGTTCCATCCGGAGCGCGTCGCTGGCCGCATCCTTGGCATGGGCGACATCGTCTCGATCGTCGAGAAGGCGGCCGCTACGGTCAAGGCCGACGAGGCCGAGAAGCTTGCGGCCCGCATGGCCAAGGGTCAGTTCGACATGAACGACCTGCGCACGCAGCTCCAGCAGATGCAGCGCATGGGCGGGCTCGGCGTGCTGGCGGGCATGATGCCGGGCATGAAGAAGGCCAAGCAGGCCATGGCCAATTCGGGCATGGACGACCGGGTGCTGCTCCACATGGATGCGATCATCGGTTCGATGACACCCAAGGAGCGCGAGCGCCCCGAACTGCTCAACGCCAAGCGCAAGATTCGCGTGGCCAAAGGCTCCGGCACCCAGGTGCAGGACGTCAACAAGCTGCTCAAGATGCACATGGAAATGGCGAAAGCCATGAAGCAGATCCGCAAGATGGGCGGGCTCAAGGGCCTCGCCGCGATGTTCGGCGGGGGCGGCGGCATGGGCGGTCTCGGCGGGGGCGGGGATGCCGGCCCCGGCCAGCTTCCCGGTGGCGGCATGGGCGCAGGCATGGGCGGTATGCCCGGCGGGCTTCCGGGCCTTGGCGGCGGCAACATGCCGGCCAACCTCGGCGATCTTTTGCGCAAAAAGTGATTTCAGTTTCAGTTTCAGTTTCAGTTTCAGTTTCAAATTCAAATTCAGTCGGAAAGGTTTGATCTATGTCGGTTTCCCTTCGTCTTTCGCGTGGCGGCTCCAAGAAGCGCCCTTATTACAAGGTCGTTGTGGCCAACAGCCGCAGCCCGCGTGACGGCGCCTATCTCGAGCAGGTCGGCACCTACAACCCGCTCCTCGCCAAGGATGACGAGAACCGCGTCCGCCTGATCGAAGACCGCGTGCGCTACTGGCTCGGCGTCGGCGCGCAGCCGACCGACCGCGTTGCCCGCATGCTCGACAAGGCCGGCATCAAGGAGCGCCCCGCAACCGTGAACCCCGCCAAGGGTGAGCCGGGCAAGAAGGCCAAGGAGCGCGCTGAAGACCGCGCCAAGAAGATCGCCGAGGCTGAAGAAGCCAAGCGCGAGGCCGAAGAGGCCGCTGCCGCTGCTGCCGCCGCTCCGGCCGCAGAAGAAGCACCGGTTGCCGAAGAAGCTGCTGCCGAAGTGGCTCCCGCCGAGGAAGCCGCTGCCGAGCAGACCGAAGGCTGAACCGCATGACTGGCCGCCCCGTCACGCTCGCTGCGATTAGCGGCGCGCATGGCGTGGGCGGCGAGGTCCGTCTGAAGTTGTTCGGCGAAGGCGTGGACAGCCTCAAGGCGCACCGCGCCTTCAACGATGGCACGCTCACGCTGCAGAAACTGAAGGACGACGGCAAGGGCGGCGCGATCGCCCGCTTTGCCGAAGTGGCTGACCGCACCGCCGCCGAAAAGCTGCGCGGCACCGTGCTCACCGTCCCGCGCGCCAGCCTGCCGCCACTGGCGGACGGCGAATACTACTATGCTGATCTGCTTGGCCTTGCCGCCATCTCGACCGAGGGCGAGGCGCTCGGCACCTGCATCGCGGTCGAAAACTTTGGCGCGGGCGATGTGATCGAAATCGAGCGCCCGAACAAGAAGCGCTTCATGGTGCCGATGCGCCTCGAAGCCGTGCCCGAGTGGGACAGCGAACGCCTCGTGATCGCAGCGGGCTACGCGGCCGACTGACAGGTCTTGGCGTCGCAGGGCGGCTCGCTCTGCACGCCGCGCCGCGGTGGCGACATCAGATCCCGCACCAGCATCCGCAGCTCATCCCACAGCGTCGGCACGGGCTGGCCGTCGCTCGCTACGGCATGGCGGGCCTGCAAGGCAGCCTTGTGCGCTTCGCTCCAGCCCCGGCTCCACACTTCATCCATCATCGCTCATCTCCTTTGCTGATGGCGGCATTGTGCCTGCCAGCATGACCGCCCGCCAACAAAAGCTCTGGCATATCCTATAAGGTAGCCTTATTCATTAAGCGTGCCTGAGCTTCCGCCTCTATCCGCCGTCCGCGTGTTCGAAGCCGCTGCTCGGCTTGAGAATTTCAGCCGCGCGGCCGAAGAACTGGGGATGACGCAGGCTGCCGTCAGCTATCAGGTCCGCCAATTGGAAGACCGGGTCGGCCGCCCGCTGTTCCTGCGCGAACGAGGCCGGGTGCGCCTGTCCGAAGCGGGACGGCGGCTGGCCCCGGCGGTTTCCTCCGCGCTGGCGGACATCGCCGCCGCCTTCGCCGATCTCGCTGCGGACGATACCGGCATTCTCGCGATCAGCACGATCCCCTCGTTCGGCGGCACCTGGCTCAGTGCGCGGATCGGGCGGTTCCAGGTTGCCATGCCCGATCTTGCGCTACGCCTCGCCACCACGGGCCGGATCACCGATTTCGCGCGTGACGGGATCGACGTGGCGATCCGGTCGGGGGCCGGGCCATGGCCGGGGATCACCGCCGAATTCCTCATGCGCTATCATGTCACGCCGCTGTGTTCGCCGCGCTTTGTCGAAGCGCACGGACTCCGCGAACCGGCAGATCTGCTGCGCGTGCAGCGCCTTGCGCCCGAGGATCCATGGTGGGCCGCCTGGTTCACGCTCGCCGGTGTTCCCGCGCCCCCCGCCGCACCGCGCCCGGGCATCGCGCTCGATAGCCAGATGGAGGAAGCCCGCCTCGCCGGATCGGGCTTCGGCGCTGCGCTGATGACGCCGATCTTCTGGCGCGACGAGATCGCCGCTGGCACGCTCGTCCAGCCCTTTCCGGAGGTGTACCTCACGCCTGTCTCACTCTGGCTGGTGCGCCCCGAAGGCCGCCACGGTGTGCGCAAGATCGAACGTTTCCGCGAATGGCTCCTCGCCGAAATGGCCGCCGAGCGCGCACGGGGGCGCGCCCCCGAAGCGGCGTGGACCGCGCCGGGCCGGCAGGGGTAGTCAAGCCCCGCCGCCTGCGGCACACTGCGCGCCATGCTCGCGGTGCTTTCGGATATTCACGGCAATCTGCCTGCGCTCGAATCGGTCATCGCCGATGCCCATGCGCGCGGCTGCACCGCCTTCGTCAATCTCGGTGATATCCTCTCAGGCCCGCTCTGGCCGCGCGAAACCGCCGATTTCCTGATGGCGCGCGGCTGGCCGACGATCAGCGGCAACCACGACCGCGAACTGGTCACCGGCACGCGGGAGACCATGGGCCGTTCGGATGCCCACGCCATCTCCGAACTGGCCGACCACCACCTCGCGTGGCTGCGCGGCCTCCCCGCCGATCTCGCCTTCAGCGAGGACATCTACCTCTGCCACGCCAACCCCGATGACGACATCCACTACCTGATGCACCGCGTCGAGCCGGGCCGCATCCGCGACGCGCACGATCACGAGATCGCCGGAATGCTTGGCCCGCGCGATCATGCGGCCATCGGCTGCGGCCATTCGCACCTCCCGCGCCATGTCGTGCTGGAGGACGGGCGGCAGGTGTTCAATCCCGGCAGCGTCGGCCTGCCCGCCTATGCCTGGGACTATCCGCACGTTCACCGCATGGAACAGGGCACTACGCAGGCGCGCTATGCCATGATTGCGGGGGAGGGGGCTGGCCTCACCATTGAATTGCACGGTGTCGCCTACGATCACCTCACCGCTGCAGCCCGCGCCGAAGCGAACGGGCGGCCAGATTGGGCGGTGCCGCTGCGCACCGGGTTTGTGGAGTAGAAACCGCTTGCCGCACCACGCTTCGCTGCGCCACCTTTCCCCGCGAAACCGGAGGAGAGCTGCGCATGAAGTTCAAGGCACTGCTGTTGGCGATGCTCGTAGTCGGCATCCCGCTCCCCGCTCTGGCACAACCCGCCGACATCGCGGTCCTTGATTCGGAAATCGACACCATCCTCAAAGGCTGGATGGCGGAAAACCACATTCCCGGCATGGTCCTTGGCGTGGTCAAGGATGGCCGCCTTGCCTACGTCAAGACCGAGGGCGTGCAGGACTTGGCTCAAAAGCGCCCGGTCACGCCGGAGACGCTGTTTCGCATCGCCTCCATGACCAAGGCGTTCACCGCCCTGTCGATCCTCAAGCTGCGCGACGAGGGGCGGCTGGCGCTCGATGATCCTGCTGACCGCTACGTGCCGGAAATGCGCGGCTGGACGTATCCCACCAGCGATTCCCCGCGTATCACGCTGCGTGATCTGCTCACGCACAGCGCCGGTTTCGTGACGGACGATCCTTGGGGGGATCGGCAGACGGTCCTCTCGCAAAGCGCGTTCACCGCCTATTTGCGCGCTGGCGTGCCGTTTACTCGCGCGCCTGAAATGCGCCACGAATATGCCAACCTTGGCTACGCGATCCTTGGCCGGGTGATCGCCAACATCACCAAGGCGCCCTATCGCAGTTTCGTGGAACAGCGCCTGCTCACGCCCTTGGGTATGGCCGCGAGCGGTTTCGATGTGCTCGCCCACCCCAAGGACAAGCGGGCGGTGGGCTATCGCTGGGAAAACGACGCCTGGGCCGAGGAGCCCACCATGAAGGACGGCGCCTTCAACAGCATGGGCGGCCTCGAAGTCAGCGCGACAGACTATGCCAAGTGGCTCGGCTTCGTCGTTTCCGCCTGGCCCCCGCGCGACGGGGTCGATGCGGGGCCGGTCAAGCGCGGGACCGTCCGCCAGATCATGCGCGGCGCGAACAATGCCGCCGTGTTTCATCGCTATGCCACCGGCGGCGACAAGCAATGCCCCGGCGCCATCGCCTATGGCATGGGCTGGCGCGTCATCACCGATTGCGACTACGGCACGGTGCTTGCCCATGGCGGCGGCTACCCCGGCTATGGCAGCCACGTGATGGTCCTGCCCGAATACGGCGCTGCGCTGTTCGCGCTTACCAACCGCACGTATGCCGGCCCCAGCCAGCCGGTGTGGGATGTGGCGGCGCTGCTGCGCGCCAAGGGCGTGCTGGCGAAGAGCGCCGAGCCCGTCTCGCCAGACCTCGCCAGCTTTTACAGCGCCGCGCAGACGGTGTGGGGGGCAGGCACCATCGATGCGCTGCAAGGCCGCGTCGCGATGAACTTCCCGATGGACCGCACCGCCGCGAACTGGGCCAAGGTGCTGGCGGAAACGAAAGCCAGATCCGGCGCCTGCGATCCCGCCGCGCCCATCGCCGCCGATGGCGCGATGAGCGGCACCTTCACGTGGACATGCGAGAAAGGCCGCATCAAGGGCACCGTCCTGCTGGCGCCGACAAAGCCGATCACGCTGCAATCGCTGGGGTTCGCGTTCGAGGGGACGGATTGATTCCGGCGGCAAAATTGTATATACATGACGTATATACGGAGATGACCATGAGCGAAGAATTTGTCGCCAAGGTGTTCAAGTCGGGCAATTCCGTCGCGCTGCGCCTGCCAAAGGGCTGGGGCTTTGCCGAAGGCGACGAGGTCGTGGTCGTGCCGCATGAGGACGGTACATTCAGCTTCTGGAAGCAGGAGGATGCGCTGCAGGTGCTGCTGTCGCTCTATGGCAGCATGTCGCCGGGCTTCATGAAGGATGGGCGCGGGGATATCGAACAGGATGACCGCGACTGGGACAAGCCTTCGGTCAGCACCGCTGCCTGATGTACCTTCTCGATACCAATATCTGCATCGACTATGTCGATGGCCGCAGCCCGGTCGCGCGTCGCCGGGTCGAGGAAAGCTTTCGCAAGGGGCTGGCGATCTCCTCGATTACGGCCTCGGAATTGCTTGTTGGTGCGCGAGAATCCAAGGACCCGTTGGCTGATACCCAGCGCATCGACCGGTTCATCAGCGTTGTCCGCTGCCATGACTACGATACCGCCGCCGCGCGTGAATATGCCCGCATCGCAAAAGCCATCGGGGTGAACCGCAAGAGCTTCGACCGCCTGATCGCCGCCCATGCGCTGGCGCTGGGGCTGGTGCTGGTGACGAGCAACGTGAAGCACTTCGCCGATGTGCCGGGGCTCAAGGTCGAGAACTGGACGGTGTGATGATTCCGCTGACTGTTTGCGTGGCGGGCAGCCCGGAGAATTGGTTTCAAGCAGCATTCCTGTGTTTCATCGCGATTGTCGCTGCTTGGGCAAACCAGCATTGGTCATCTCCGCTTGTCCGGAATGTGGGTGTCGCGGCTTTGGTCATGCTTATTCCGACTCTCTTCACATTCGGATTGTTTCCGTTTGACCCTGCTTGGCGGTGGGACTGCGGCTTTACCCCCGATGCGAACGATCAAGTCTATTTTGCAGTGATGCTTTGGCCTGTTCTGATTCTGGTTACGTCTTGGCTCGCTCACCGGTACAGGGCCTACAAATGACCTTCCAAGCCACCGTCCTCACCCTTTACCCCGAGATGTTCCCCGGCCCCCTCGGCGTCAGCCTTGCGGGCCGCGCTATGGCGGAAGGCAAGTGGACGATCGAATCCGTCCAGATCCGGGGTTTCGCGGCCGACAAGCACCGCACCGTGGATGATACCCCTGCAGGCGGCGGCGCGGGCATGGTGCTGCGTGTCGATGTGCTGGCCAAGGCCATCGATCATGCGCGGGAAGGGGGGCAGGACCGCCCCGTCATCGCGCTCACCCCGCGCGGACAGCCCCTCACGCAGGCGCGTGTGCGCGAGCTTGCAAGCGGCCCCGGCGTCATCCTGCTGTGCGGGCGGTTCGAGGGTTTCGACGAGCGTATCTTCGAAGGGCGCGGCGTGGAGGAAGTCTCCGTCGGCGACATCGTGCTCTCGGGCGGCGAGCCTGCGGCGCTCATGCTCCTCGATGCTTGCATTCGGCTGCTTCCCGGCGTAATGGGCGCGGCTTCCAGTGGGACAGAAGAGTCGTTCGAGAACGGCCTCCTCGAGTACCCGCACTATACCCGACCCCAGGAATGGGAAGGGCGCACGATCCCTGAAGTGCTGCGATCGGGGGATCATGCGAAAATCGCTTCATGGCGGAAACGCCGGTCTGAAGACGATACCCGGTCACGCAGGCCGGACCTTTGGGAGCGCCACACCGGCGTTCGGGTCCAGTCTGCCTCTGGCGCGCAGCGTGAAGTGCAGGACGATTAAGTCATGAACATCATTCAGCAGCTTGAAGCTGAAGCCATCGCCGAATTCAAGGCGAAGAAGACCATTCCCGAATTCCGTGCGGGCGACACCGTGCGCGTCGGCGTGCGCGTTGTTGAAGGCGAGCGCACCCGCGTTCAGGCCTACGAAGGCGTGTGCATCGCGCGTTCGAACCGTGGTCTCGGCTCGAACTTCACCGTTCGCAAGATCTCGTTCGGCGAAGGCGTGGAGCGCGTGTTCCCGCTCTACTCGCCCAACATCGACAGCATCACCGTGGTCCGTCGCGGCGTGGTGCGTCGTGCCAAGCTCTATTATCTGCGTGGCCGCACCGGCAAGTCGGCGCGTATTGCCGAGCGCAAGACGATTAAAACTACCAAGGAAAGCTGACCGGGGAGGGCCACACGCCCACCGCCTGGGGCACCGCAGCGTGCTTCAAGAGGCGCCCCGGCAACCACGCCGGGGCGCCTCTTTGCGTTTGGCCTCTCTCATTTTTTCCAGCTGCCCCCAAATTCCAGCTGCTTAAGGACATGGCCGCCATGCGACTGCTGACAACCCTGCCTGCCTGCATTCTGGCCGCCCGCATTCTGCCTGCCTGCATTTTGGCCGCTAGCGCGTTGCTTGCCGCTGTGCCTGTTCTTGCTGCCGAGACGAAGGAACCCGCCGTGACCGCACCGCAAGCCGCAGCGAACCAATCCGGCGCGCTCACGCTCGAACGCGTTTTCGCCAGCCCCAGCCTGGCCGGAGCCGTGCCGCGCGCGGTCAAGCTTTCGCCCGATGGCCGCTATGTCACCGTGCTGCGCGGCCGTCCCGATGACCGCGAACGCTATGACCTGTGGGGCTTCGACCGGAAAGCCAGAAGCGGGCAGGGCGAATGGCGCATGCTGGTCGATTCGAAGAAGCTTTCGTCCGGCCGGGAACTCTCGGAAGCGGAAAAGATGCAGCGCGAGCGCCAGCGCATCGGCGATCTCAAGGGCATCGTCAGCTACGAATGGACCGCAGACAGCAAGGCCGTGCTCGTTCCCATCGATGGCGACCTGCTGCTCGCCGGGCTCGATGGTTCGGTGCGCAAGATCGCGGGGACGAAGGGCGGCGAGCTTGATCCCTCGCTCAGCCCCAAGGGCGGCCATGTCGCGTTCGTGCGCGACCAGCGGCTGTTCGTCGGGGCGGTCGACGGCAAGACCGAACCGCAGGCCGTGACCCCCGCCGAAACCGCCGCCACCGTCCACTGGGGCGAGGCCGAGTTCGTCGCGCAGGAGGAGATGAACCGCTTCAAGGGCTACTGGTGGTCGCCCGATGGCGTGCGCCTCGCGGCCCAGCGCTTCGACGAGGCCAAGGTCGGCACCGTCACTCGTGCCGCCATCGGCGCCGAGGGCACCAAGACATTCGAGCAGCGCTATCCGGTGGCGGGCAGCGCCAACGCCGAAGTCTCGCTGTGGGTGATCGGCGCGGACGGCCAGAGCCGGGTGCAGGTCGATCTCGGCGCGGATAAGGACATCTACCTCGCGCGCGTGGATTGGGCGCCCGATGGCAAGACGCTCTACGTCCAGCGCGAGAACCGGGCACAGACCCGGCTCGACATGCTCAAGGTCGATCCCGCCACCGGCGAGGCACAAGTCCTGTTCACCGAAAAGGCGGCAGAAGGCAGCTGGATCAACTTGTCGGACGCCTACCGCTTCCTCGCCGATGGCAGCCTGATCTGGTGGTCCGAACGCGATGGCTTCGGCCATCTCTATCGCTTCAAGGCCGGCCAGTTCACCCAGCTTACCAATGGGCCGTGGGTCGTCACCGATCTTGTCGGCGTGGATGAAAAAGCCGGCCGCGTCACCTTTATCGGCACGCGCGATGATGTGCTGGCGCCGCAGGTCTATGCCTTCGATCTCAAGAACCCAGAAAAGCTCGACCGGCTGACTGATCAGGCCTTCCACAACAGCGCCGCGATGGACCGCAAGGGCCAGACGCTTGTCGTGACCCGCAGCGCCGATGCCCAACCGCCGCAATCCTATCTCGCCGATGCCGCGGGCAAGCGCCTCGCGTGGATCGAGGAAAACCGCGTCGAGGGTGCGCACCCTTATGCGCCCTACCTCGCCAGCCATCGCCCGGCCGAGTTCGGCACGATCCCGGCAGATGACGGCACCCCGCTCCACTGGATGATGATCACGCCGCCGCTGGAGCCCGGCAAGCGCTACCCGGTGTTCTCCTACCACTACGGCGGCCCGCACGCGCAAGTTGTCGGCAAGGGCTGGCAGGGCGCGCTGGCGCAGGCCATCGTGGACAAGGGCTACATCTATTTCGCCATCGACGGGCGCGGGTCCGACAATCGCGGCGTGAAGTTCGAAAGCGCGATCAACCGCGCGATGGGCACGGTTGAAGTGGCCGATCAGCTGGCCGGCGCGCGCTTTCTGAAGTCGCTCGCCTATGTCGATCCGGCGCGCGTGAGCACCTTCGGCTGGTCCTATGGCGGCTACATGACGCTGAAGATGCTGGAGCAGCATCCGGGCGAATGGGCCGCCGGCATTGCCGTTGCCCCGGTCACGCGCTGGGAGCTATACGACACGCACTACACCGAGCGCTATCTCGGCGATCCGAACACGCTGCCCAAGGTCTACGAAGCTTCGGGCGCGATGGCCGATGCCGCCAACATCCGCGATCCGCTGATGCTGATCCACGGCATGGCTGACGACAACGTGGTGTTCGAGAACTCGACCGCGCTGATTGCCAAGCTGCAGGGTGAGGCCGTGCCGTTCGAAATGATGCTCTACCCCGGCTTCACCCACCGCATCGGCGGGCCGAAGGTCAGCAAGCATCTCTACGAAACCGTATTCCGCTTCCTCGACCGGCACGGCGTGGGTAGCGGCCAGTAAACGACGAGAAGCAAGCCAATCTGGGGCCGCAAGGCCGCCGCAAGGAGAGTGCAATGGGTTACCGGGTAGTGGTCGCAGGCGCGACCGGCAATGTCGGGCGCGAGATGCTCAATATCCTCGCCGAGCGCGAGTTCCCGATCGACGAGATCGCGGTGCTTGCCTCCTCGCGCTCGCAGGGCAGCGAGATCGAGTTCGGCGAGACCGGCAAGATGCTCAAGGTGCAGAACATCGAGAACTTCGATTTCGCCGGCTGGGATATCGCGCTGTTCGCCATCGGCAGCACCGCGACCAAGGCGCACGCCCCGCGCGCGGCGGCAGCTGGCTGCGTCGTGATCGACAACTCCTCGCTCTACCGCATGGACCCGGACGTGCCGCTGATCGTGCCCGAAGTGAACCCGGATGCGATCGACGGCTACAAGGCGCGCAACATCATCGCCAACCCCAACTGCTCGACCGCGCAGATGGTCGTGGTGCTCAAGCCGCTCCACGATGCCGCAAAGATCAAGCGCGTGGTTGTTGCCACCTACCAGTCGGTTTCGGGCGCGGGCAAGGATGGCATGGACGAGCTGTTCGAGCAGTCCCGCGCGATCTTCGTGGGCGATTCCGTCGAACCGAGGAAGTTCACCAAGCAGATCGCCTTCAACGTGATCCCGCACATCGACAGCTTCCTTGATGACGGCTCGACCAAGGAAGAGTGGAAGATGGTCGCCGAGACCAAGAAGATCCTCGATTCCAAGATCAAGCTCACGGCCACGTGCGTGCGCGTCCCGGTGTTTGTCGGCCATTCCGAGGCGATCAACATCGAGTTCGAGGAGGAAATCTCCGCAAAGCAGGCCCAGGATATCCTGCGCGAGGCGCCCGGCATCATGCTCGTCGACAAGCGCGAGGACGCCGGATACGTGACGCCCATCGAATGCGTCGGCGATTTCGCTACGTTCGTCAGCCGCGTGCGCGAAGACCCGACCGTCGATAGCGGCCTCTCGCTGTGGTGCGTGTCCGACAATCTGCGCAAGGGCGCCGCGCTCAATGCGGTGCAGATCGCCGAACTCCTCGGCCGTCGCCACCTCAGGAAGGGCTGAGCCAAGTCGGGTTTGCCCTCTCCCCGGCTGGGGAGAGGACAAACCGTTCGAGATTACATGCCGTTATGCGTGACTGTCGTCGTGGTGGTCACGCGGCCGCGTGCGGTGTGGTGGTGCGCCACGCGGCGGTGATGGACCAACCGGCGGTGATGGACAACGTGCCGGACCGCCCGCGGGGCAGGTTGAACCGCAGCCGGTTCAGCCTGGTCGGTCGTCACGGTCGTCTGCACCTGCATGGGCTGCGGTGTCTGCGCGATCACCGCAGCATTCCGCGCAAAGGCGGCATCGGTTGCCGATGCGGCGGCGGAATTTTCCGCGCGCACGGCCCGGTCATTGGCCATGTCGGTCTGTTGATGCGCGGCATCGACGCTGATCTGCGCCCGCGCCAGACCATCGGCTTGCGCTTGGGCCTGAACAGCCTCGCTGTGCAGCTTGGCATTCTTCTGCATCAGCCCCAGCGCCGTATCGGCCAGTGCCGAAGCCTGGATCGCATCCGCGATCGCTTCGGGCTTGTGCCCTGCCGCAAGGTTTTCCTTCGCGCTCGCCAGCGCCGCATTGGCGGCGGCCGTCTGGCTCGGCTGCGCGGTCGATGTGCCAAGGCTTTCGGCTGTGTCGATCTTGGTCTGCGCTTCGGCAATGGCCGCACGGGCACGGTCGGCCTTGCCCTCGGCATAAGCGGGCGCGGCAGAAGAAAGGCACAGCGCCGTGGCCATCAGCAAGGGGCCGAAAGCGGTGTGGCGGGGGGTGGGGCGATTCATGATCGGAAACTCCGTGCAGCCGCACGGAGCGTGCAACCGCATGCTCCGAAAAATGCGCCAAGGCCCGGAATGTTCCGCCCGGTGGTTGCTTGCCGGGCCATCGCCTGCCGGTTCCTGCCGCGCGCGCGAAAGAAACCTCCACCCGGTTGATAGAGTTTCTTGCATTGCGGCAGCGCGCTCGGCGCTCTACTCCTCCCTGCAGCGCGAGGGGACCCGACCACGGGACCTGCCGGGGGATGCGATGTTGGCTCATTTCGATCTGCTGCACGGCGTTGCCGGTCTGTTGGTGGGGTTTCTGGTCGGGCTGACCGGTGTTGGCGGTGGCTCGCTGATGACGCCGATTCTCGTGCTGCTGTTCGGCGTCGCGCCGGGCACTGCCGTGGGCACCGATCTCCTGTTCGCCGCGGTTACCAAGACCGCAGGCTCGACGATCCACGGCAAGCGCGAGACGGTGGACTGGCATATCATGCGCCGCCTCGCCCTGGGCAGCGTCCCGGCGGCGGTCGTCACGCTCATCCTGATTTCCGATTTCGGCAAGCTGAGCAAGGATTCCAGCCACCTCATCCTCACTTGCCTTGGCGGCATGCTGATCGTCACCTCGGTCGCCACGCTGTTCCAGAAGCAGCTCGCC
>CANCET010000088.1 GCA_947375105.1 Sphingomonadaceae bacterium | reverse complement strand
GAGCGAGGGCCTCAACGCCAAGCTGGCCGCAATGGCAAAGACGCTCACACTAGTCGGCAATGCTGTCAACGCCTCTGGCAACGACGGTAACAACATGCTCGTTGGCAATGATTTCAACAACAACCTCGACGGCGGTGCAGGCGACGATCTGCTCAAAGGCGGCGGCGGCGCGGACGTTTTGGCCGGTGGCACGGGCAAGGACACCATGCTGGGCGGAACCGGAAACGATACCTTCTGGGTCGATAACGTGGGCGATGTGGTGAAGGACGACTGGAGCGCGACCGGAGGCATCGACACCATCGAGCTCGTCGGCCCGCTCATCAGGTCCTACACGCTGGGCGGAAACATCGAGAACGCTGCGGTTCACGGTGCCAACGGGTTTCTGCTGACCGGCAACGCCCTTGCCAATTCGCTTTCAGGCGGCGGCGGCAACGACCGCGTGGACGGCCTCTACGGCAATGACACGCTCTCGGGCGGCGATGGCAATGATGTTCTCAACGGCGGCAATGGCAATGATACCTTGCATGGCGGGAATGGCGACGACACCCTGAACGGTGGCGCTGGTAACGACACGCTCGATGGTGGCTCCGGCTCCAACCGGCTGGCCGGTGAGCAGGGCAGCGACATCTATATCGTTTCGTCTAGCACGGACCGGCCGATCGAGCTGGCCAATGAAGGCTATGATGTCGTCTACGCATCGGTCAACTTTGTGCTCGGCGAGAATTTCGAAGACCTGATCCTCACCGGTTCGGCTGCAAATGCGATCGGCAACAACGCGGTCAATCACATTTCCGGCAATGGCAATGCTAACTTTATCGATGGCCGCGGCGGTGCGGATGCAATGAGCGGCGGCGCTGGTGACGATATCTATGTCGTAGACAACGTCGGTGACATCATTGGCGAGCGAGGCGGTGAGGGCATCGACCGTGTCCGTTCCAGCGTGAGTTACACGCTTGGGGCCAACGTCGAGAATCTGTACCTGACCGGCACGGGCGCTACTTCGGGGACGGGCAACGACAGTGCCAACTACATGACGGGTAACGACAGCGCCAACACGCTTGTTGGCGGCGGCGGGAACGATACGCTTGTGGGCAACGGCGGGAACGACACGCTTGTCGGCAGTGCCGGGATCGACTTGCTGACTGGCGGTGCTGGTGCGGACAAGTTCATCTTCAGCAGCGTGTCGGATGCGAGTACGAGCGGCAATGTGCGTGATGCAATCACTGATTTCTCGCACGCGCAGGGCGATCTCATCGACCTTTCGAAGATCGATGCCAACGGCGCCGATGCCGGCGAGGGCGCCTTCAAGCTGATGAGCGTGTTCGATGGCACACACGGTGCGCTGATTGCTGTCGCACAGAACGGCAATTGGCTGGTGCAGGGCGACGTCAACGGCGACAAGGTGGCCGATTTCGCCATCCTCGTCACCAGCAGCAGCCAACTGGTGGCGGCAGACTTCGTGATGTGAGGCGCGGTTGGCGCGATGCGGTGGCTGCAGTCCCTGCATCGCGCCCTCTGCCACCCATCAGCCGGAGCCACAATCGAGGCAGCGCCCTTGCCTTGGCAGCGCCCTTGCCTTGGCAGCACCGTTCGTAGCAGTAGGTCGTCAGGCCGCGATGATTGCCATGTCGCTTGCGTGAAAGTCAGGACGGCCGAGCAGGACTGCGAACTTGACCCGCGCCTGCCCGCATGTGCCATCGGCACCGTTGTGCAGCGCACGGACATGCGCGCTCATCACGGTATCAATCGTACTGGGCAGGGCCGAAACGGGTGTCCGATTGCTTCCGCGTTACTCTGAATCGGAATGAAACGACACACCGCTCCAAACAGATGATCACGCGTTTCCAACGGGTTGTTAAGCCCTGCCAGCCTATCATCCTGGGGGTCGAAAGGGCCCACCTTCAAGGACGTGTTGATGCTTCAATCACCCGCCGTACGGTGCGCCGCGGCTGCGCTGATGCTGGCGACGACCGCTGCTCCCGCGGTCGCCAATGCCGTCGACAACTGGGCCTGCGCGACAGGTTCGCGCAGCGACGCCCCCGCCAAGGATTGGGTCGCGCTTCCGGGCGTCCATGCGGTCAGCGGTCATATCCGGTTTATCGAGGGTACGTCCGGCCCAGGCTGGCAGCCCCATGCCGCCATCACGCTCCGCACTGCCGTGCCACCGGGCGAGGAGGATTGCGGCTGCACCGGACTGATGGCGTTTCTCATCCCTGACCCGGACGGTGGCCTCAAAGTGCAGTACGAGGTCCACGGCAATGGCGGCGGTGAACCCTTTGCCCAGGCCAGACCCGCGGTCGCGATCACCTTTCGCGTTTCCGTGACCGACGATCTGCTCTCCGTCAGCATCGGCCAGACCGACCCGGTGACCAAGTCGGTCAAGCTGCGCTATCCGCCGACCGGTTCGCTGTTCCTCACCTGCACGAGCGCCAACGTCGTGTTTTTCGACATTCGCACCGAATAGCGGCCGAAGCAGGCGGGCCATGCAAAAAGGGCGCCTCCTTGCGGAAGCGCCCCTCTTGTCTGGTGGCCGAAAAGCCGTTCGGCTCTCAGGCTTCTGCTCCCTCGGCACGATCCTCGAGCAGGTCTGCCGGGATTTCGCCCGGTTCTGCATTCGGATCGTAATCCTCGGTGAAGCCGCCGACTTCGGTATCGAACATCGCATCGATGACATCGACGCCCTGCGACTGCAGCGCGGCTTCGTCGGGCGAGCGGGCAACGTTGACCTTGACGGTCACGCTGACCTCGGGGTGCAGCGAAACCTTGACGGTCGAGATGCCGATGGACTTGATCGGGCGTTCCAGCACGACCATCGCCTTCGTCACCTTGGCGCCCTGTTCGACCAGCGCGTCGACGATGTCGCGCACCGAAACCGAACCGTAGAGCTGGCCGGAGTTGGACGAGGCGCGGATCAGCACCACTTCCTTGCCCTCGACGTTGGCGGATTCGACCTTGGCGTCTTCACGGCGAGCCGCGTTGTCCGCTTCGATGCGGGCGCGGTTGGATTCGAAGACCTTGCGGTTGGCGTCGTTGGCGCGAAGCGCCTTCTTGTTGGGCAGCAGGAAGTTGCGGGCGTAGCCGTCCTTGACGGTGACAACGTCACCGATGGAGCCCAGCTTCTCGATGCGCTCGAGCAGGATGATCTGCATGGTCAGCGCTCCTTACTTGACGATGTAGGGAAGCAGGCCGATGTGCCGGGCGCGCTTGATCGCCTGGCCCAGCTCGCGCTGCTTCTTTGCCGAAACGGCGGTGATGCGCGAAGGCACGATCTTGCCACGCTCGGACATGAAGCCCTGAAGCAGGCGCACGTCCTTGTAGTCGATGACAGGGGCGCCCTTGCCCGAGAACGGGCACGACTTGCGGCGGCGGAAAAACGGACGAGCCATGGCTTATTCCCCTTCGCGTTCGCGGCGGCGGGTCCGCTCGCGGTCGTTCTTGCGCATCATCACCGAGGGACCGGCTTCGTGCTCGTCCACGCGGACGGTCATGAAACGGATCACATCCTCGTTGATCGCGGTCTGGCGCTCCAGCTCGAGCACCACGCCGGCAGGCGCTTCGATGTCGAGCAGCACGAAGTGCGCCTTGCGGTTCTTCTGGATCTTGTAAGCCAGCGAACGGAGACCCCAGGTCTCGGTCTTGACGACCTTCCCGTTGTTGGTCTCGACGATTTCGGTGGCGGTGGCGGCAAGCGCGTCAACCTGAGCCTGGCTCAGATCCTGACGCGCGAGGAAAACATGCTCGTAAAGCGGCATGGGCCCTAGCGTCCTTCATCAATCTAACCGATCGCTGGCTGATCCGCGGTATTGCGGGGCCCCTCCGGCTTTCTTCACTTTCCGCACGGCGACAGGGTCGGCTTGGCGGAAGCGCTGGCCCTTAACGGCAACGGCTGAAGATGCAAGGTGAAATCGCGGGTTTTCAGGCCGCGTGGCGCGCCGGCGGCACGTCTGTCCCGGCTTTGGCCGCAACGTCCGTCTCGGGTCGGCCCGATTCGATGCGCTGCAAGTGGCCGATCGCGAAATCGGCGACAAGGTTGGCAAACACGTTCTCGTGCAGCGGCAGTTCGAATTCGAGGCCGGAGGTCTTGTCCCTCGCCCACACCACGAACGCCAGCTTGGGGGCAAGTTCGGGCAGGAACAGCATGACGGAATCGCCGATGCGCTGGCGGGGAATGCCCTCGATGCGCGCACCATGCGTGGTCATGTCCTTAAGCATGACCGTTGACCGGGTCAGGCCGTGCTTGCAGCGCACCGGAAGCTCGAAACCCACGCGGCGCGCGCGCCGATGGTTGATGTGTTCCACTGCGTCGAACTCGTCGAACATGGTCTGCTCCTGTGCCGGGTGTTTACCACATGCATTGAGAACGACAGCGCGGGCCATCGCTTCAGGGCCTACGCATTGATCCGGGGGGGCGCCTTGCTGCGGGTCCGCATGCTTGCCAATCAGTGCATTGTCTTTCCCGCAATTTTTGCCGAGTAAGGAGCCGGGACAGGAGGGAGGCACTTGTGCCGGACACAAAGGGTAGCGCCATCGCGATAAGCCGGCCAGGGCTGTTCAGCCGTTTCGCCGATGACGAGACCGAGCGCCGCTATTCGGAGCGCGCGCGCACGCTGCGGCTGCCATTCGTGCGGCTCTACGGGGTGATCTTCATGATCGTGGCGCTAGCCTATACGATCATAGATCCGATATTCCTCACCTCAACCGACAACGCCGCGCTCGCGATATTTCTAGGCCTCGCTCTGCTGGTTTGCGGCAGCTACATCGGCCTCACGTTTTGGGATGATTACATACAATATCCTGTGGTTGATTTCATCGCGCTACTTGTCCTTTCAATACTGGTGGGCCGAATCAACGTCGTGCTGGCCGAGCACATCTCTAGCCTTGATGCCACGCTGCACGTTATCGGTGTAATCAACAAACTGATCATCGTAGCCTTTGCAGCGCTTACGCTCGCAGGCCGGCCGCGCACGTTCCTTGTCTGGCTGGGCTGCGATTTCCTTGTCTGGTTGGCGCAGATCACCAGTGGGCAGCCGAAATTGTCGGGTGTGGTCTATGCCGTTGTCAGCTTCTGTAGCGGTTCATTGATTATGGCGGCGATCAACCTTGCCGTCGGCCGCACCAGCCGCGCCGCGTTCCAGCTGGCGGATTCGCTTGATGCAGAGCGCGCGCGCAACGAGGAACTGGTGCTCAACATGCTCCCGCCTGCTGCGGTGAACCGCATCCGCAGCGGGCTGCTGGTGGCTGATTCCTATGCCGATGCCAGCGTGATCTTCATCGACATGGTGGGCTTCTCGACCCTGGCCAAGCGCGTTTCGCCCGGACACCTCGTCGAATTGCTCAACGGCTTTTTCAACCACGCCGATGCCTGCGCGCGCGAGTTCGGCGTTGAGAAGGTCAAGACCGTGGGCGATGCCTATCTCGCCATCGCCGGGGGCAACGTGCCTTCGGGCAACAGCGCGGACGCGGCCATCGCCTTCGCTCGCGCGGTGATCGCGGGCGTGCCCGAAATGGGGCGCAGCGCGGGGGTCGAAGTGGGCCTGCGCGCCGGCATCCACAGCGGCCCGGTGGTGGGCGGCGTGATCGGCGAGACGCGCATGGCCTATGATTACTGGGGCGATACGGTGAACATCGCAGCGCGGCTCGATGGCACCGCGCCGGCCAATGGCATCGCGATTTCCGAGATCACCTGGTTGCGCGCGCGCGATCGTGCCGGCTTCGATACGCCGGTCACGATCAACCTCAAGGGCGTGGGCGATGTGTTGGTCTACCTTGCCCAGCCGCTCGACGGGGCCCCAGTGGTGGCAGCCGCTTAGTCCAATGGTCGCCGCCTAGGCGGGCGGCAGAAACCGCATCGCCACGTCGCACCGGGCATAGCGTGCGCCATAATCGGCCATGATCCCGGCATCGTGGCGGAAGCCCAGCTTCTCGTAGAGATGAATGGCCGCCGCGCAGGTCCTGTTGGTGAGGAGATAGAGCGGATCGGCGCCCATCTCCACCGCGCGGGCAATGATCGCCGCCAGCAGGAACGCACCGGCCCCGCTGCCGCGCGCTGTCTCGCGCACGCCCATCTTGGTCAGCTCATACCCGCCTGCGCCGGTCGGCTTGAGCGCGCAGGTGCCGACGACGCCGAGCCCTTGGGCCTCGACGAACAGGATCACGCCCCCCGGCGCGATGATCTTCTCTTGCGGGTTCTCAAGCACTTCGCGGTCGACCGGTTCGAGCACGAACATCGCCTCGATCCACTCGGCGTTGATGTCGTGGAAAGCCTGCGCCAGATCGTCGCTGAATTCGCGGATGGTGAGGGCGGGGCGGTTCATCGGGCGGCGACCTGCTGTTCAACGAGCGCGATGGCAGCGGCTATGGCTGCATCGATGGGGAGTGCGGACGTATCAAGCAGCGCGGCGCCTGCGGCCTGGCGCAGCGGCGCAGCGGCGCGGGTGCGGTCGCGCTCGTCGCGCGCGGCAAGGTCTGCCTCGATCTCGTCTCGCGAAACCGACTCGCCGCGCTGCTGCATTTCGGACCACCGCCGCAGCGCGCGCGCCGCCACGCTGGCGGTGACGAAGAGCTTGGCTTCCGCTTCGGGCGCGATCACCGTGGCGATATCGCGGCCATCGAGCACCGCGCCGCCGGGCTGGCGCGCAAACGCCTGCTGCCGTGCGAGGAGCGCTGCGCGCACCCCGGGGTGGATCGAGACCCGGCTGGCAAGCGCGCCGGTTTCCTCGCTGCGCAGCGCAGGGTCCTCCAGCAAGCTGCCGGGAAAGTCTGCGGCGGAAAGGGCGTGCTCCGGATCATCGGGATTGCCGCCGGCGAGCATGCACTGCCGCCCCACGGCCCGGTAGAGCAGCCCGGTATCGAGGTGCGGCAGGCCGTAATGCGCGGCCAAAGCCTTGGCGATCGTGCCCTTGCCCGATGCCGTCGGCCCGTCGATGGCGATGATCATGCAGCGGATGCCTGCGCCAGCAGCGCCTCGAACGCCGGGAAGCTGGTGGCGATGGGGCGCGTATCGTCGATTTCGACACCCTTGCGGCTGGCGAGCCCTGCGACTGCCATGCTCATCGCGATTCGGTGATCGAGGTGCGTGGCGACGGCTGCGCCCTGCGGCGTGCCCGGCAGCGGATCGCCGCTGCTACCATCGATGATGAGGCCGTCTTCGGTCTCGGTCACCGACGCGCCCGCCAGTTCCAGCGCTGCGCGCATCACGGCAATGCGGTCGCTTTCCTTGACGCGCAGTTCTTCGAGGCCGGCCGTCACCGTCCGCCCGCTGGCAAGCGCTGCGGCAACGAACAGCACCGGAAACTCGTCGACCATGCTCGGCACGACGGCGGGATCGACCGCAATGCCGGTGAGCGCGGAGTGGCGCACGCGCAGGTCCGCCACGGGCTCGCCGCCCACATCGCGCCGGTCCAGCTCGTCGATCTGCCCGCCCATTGCGCGCAGCACGCCGAACAGCGCGGCGCGGGTGGGATTGAGGCCGACGTTCGCGACCACCAGATCCGAACCCGGCACGATCAGCGCCGCCACCACGAAGAACGCGGCAGACGAAGGGTCACCCGGCACGACGATCGTCTGCGGCTTCAGCTCGGCCTCGCCGGTCAGGTGGATCGTGCGCGTGCCATCGGCCGCGACTTCCACGGCCAGCTGCGCGCCAAAGCCCTTGAGCATGCGTTCCGAATGATCGCGCGTCGGCACTGGCTCGATCACGGTGGTGATGCCTGGCGTGTTGAGCCCCGCCAGCAGCACCGCGCTCTTCACCTGCGCGGAGGCGACCGGGAGGCGGTAGCTTATCGGCACAGCCGGTGCGATCCCGCGCAGGGTGAGGGGGAGGCGGCCGCCGGGAGCCGCCGTGAAGTCCGCGCCCATCTGTGAAAGCGGCTCGATCACCCGGCCCATCGGGCGCTTTGAAAGGCTGGCATCGCCAATGAAGGTGGCCGTGATCGGGTGACTGGCGACGAGCCCCATGAGCAGGCGCGTCGAAGTTCCGGAATTGCCCATGTCGAGCGCGGTTTTCGGCTGCAGCAAGCCGCCGACGCCGACACCGTCGATCACCCATTCCGCGCCATTGGCGCCATCAGGCAGGCGCTCGATCGTCGCGCCCATGGCGCGCATGGCAGCAGCGGTGGACATCACGTCCTCGCCTTCGAGCAGCCCGGTCACGCGCGTGCGCCCCACCGCGAGCGCGCCCAGCATGATCGAGCGGTGGCTGATCGATTTGTCACCGGGCACGCGGATCTGACCGGTCAGCGGCCCGGCGGCAACGAAGCGGCGGGGGCGCGCGGCAGAGGTTTCAGCTGAATGCACGGGATCGGCTCTTTCCGGGGTCATTGTCGAGTGTAAACCGGCGCGCTTTTGACAGCGCCCCGCGCCTATGGCAAGGCGCGCCCCGCGCTTGATTCCCGGGGGCTCCGACCCCATCAAGCAACTCGTTGATGTCCCCGCCATCTGTCGCGGGCGCAAGTTTTAAGGATTTCGCATGGTCAAGCCTGAATGGGGCGCAAAGCACGGCTGCCCGAAGTGTGGCACCCGCTTCTACGACATGGGCAAGGATGATCCTGTCACCTGCGTCGAATGCAAGTACCACTGGATGCCCGAGCCGGTGCTCAAGTCCAAGCAGCCGATCCCCTATGAGGAGATCCAGAAGGAGAAGGTTGACGTCGCACCCGACGTCGATCTGGCCGACGAGGACCTCGACATCGACGAGGATTCCGATTCGCCCGATAACGACGTCGATCTTGGCGGCGATGATGATCTCGGCGTTCCGGGCCACGACGGCGAGGACGAAGAAGTCTGATTTTTTCCGCGTGCCGGATCGCTCGGGCCTGTCGCCCAGCGCTCCGGCCGTGAATGCGCGCGGCAACAAAAATGTGTTGCCAGCGCGCTGGGCCTCGCATAAAGGCGCGGTCCTCCGGCAGAAAGCTGCCGGGTTGCGGTGCCTCCAGCGGCACATCGCGAAATTGGTTCGGGGCCTTAGCTCAGCTGGGAGAGCGCCTGCATGGCATGCAGGAGGTCAGCGGTTCGATCCCGCTAGGCTCCACCAATTCCTTCCCGAGAACAGCTGAAGCCATTGCGGCCAGACCCCATGAGGGCTTTCGGCAAAATCGTCACCATTGACGCACATCACACCCCTGCCTAGGCATGCGCGCTATCGGGTTCATCGGCGATACAAGCTTCGCCGCATAACAAAGGCCATGCTGCGGCAAACGGGGCTCCGGAGCTTACGGAGCAGACCGCGCCGCGCACATCAGGGGTGCCATTGGTGTTGAACACGTCCCGTCCTTCCGTCCGCCGCTTCCGCCGCCTCAGCGCGGCCATCGGCATGCTGTCCGGCAGCTGCCTTGTCGCGACGAGCGCCAGCGCGCAGTTCGGCGGATTCAGTTTCCCGTCGCTGCCGAGCGTGCCGTCCAGTTCCTCCAGCAGTTCTTCCGACGGCTGCCCCAAGGGCAAGAGCAAGAGCGAGGGTTCAGCGGTGCTTGGCGGATTGATCGGGCAGGGCCTTGGCCGTGTCGCCGGGTCGGCCGGGGTTTCCAGCTATTTCCCCATCGCCGATGTGGCGGGCACACTGACCAATGCCATCGCCTGCAAGCTCGATCCCGCCGAACAGAAGCAGGCGGCCGCCGCCACGATCGAGGCGACCCGCGGCGAAACCGGCGATGCCGAGCCGCCGCCGGTTGGCACATCCTCTTCGTGGACATCGGAGACGCGCGAGAACGTCTCGGGCACGTCCACGGTGGTTGCGCGCAACGACAACGACAAGGGCGGCATGCAATGCATCACCGTGAGCGATGTGATCATCGTCAACGGCGAGGAGACCACTGCCGACAAGCGCATGTGCCGCAAGCCCGGCTCGGCGCGCTATGCGCTGATGGCCTGATCCATGGGGCTGCTGCGCACTCTCGCTCTTGGCGCTGCGGCCATCGCGCTCGTCGCAGCCAGGCCGGTGGCGATTGCGATGGACAAGGACAACCCGTCCTGCCCGGCAGCGCCCGATTGGGGCCAGGCGAAGGCGATTGCGCTCACCGCGGCGGACATGAACGGCAAACACGTGCTGATTGCCGACGGGATCATTGATTCCACGCTGCCCAAGCGCCTCAAGGCTGCGCTCGATGGCGATGAGCGGATCGAGGAGATCTGGATCAAGTCGCGCGGGGGCGATGCGCGCGCGGGCAACCAGGCTGGCAAGGTGATCCGCAGCTATCCCGGCATGGTGACGCGCATTCCCAAGGGCTGGACCTGCTTTTCGGCCTGCAACTTCGTGTTCATGGGTGGCGACCGGCGTTTCGTCGATCCGGGCGGCATGTTCATGGTCCACATGTTCACCCACACCGGGGACCGCGACACGATCGAGATTTCGGTCGAGGAAGGCAGCGCCGAGACCACGCGCCTGATCGGCCAGATCGAACAGGACAGCGCGCTGCTGGCCAGCGAGGATAATGATTTCCTCATCCGCATGGGGATCAGCCGCAAGCTGCTTACCGAAGTGATGTACCGGCAGCAGGCCGTGGCGACTGCGGCCAACAAGACCACCCGCTATTGCCTGAGCCAGGACGAAGTGCGCAAATACAACGTGGTGCCGAAGGAAACCGCAGGCTAGGGGCAGTGCCCGTTCCGACCGCTGCCGCACCCGTCCCGAAAGTTCCCGTTTCCCATGTCTGCCACGTCTTCCCCGGTGCCGGCTGTCGGCATCGACTTCGGCACGACCAATTCGGTTGTCGCGCGCACGGCCGGCGACGGCGCGGTGCACCTTGCCGAATTCGCCGCGCCTGATGCCACCAGCTCGGTGTTTCGCTCCGCGCTGTGCTTTTGGCAGGAGGATGCCGTGCGCGGCG
Source organism: Sphingomonadaceae bacterium (assembly GCA_947375105.1). GTDB lineage: Bacteria > Pseudomonadota > Alphaproteobacteria > Sphingomonadales > Sphingomonadaceae > Novosphingobium. The sequence continues at coordinate 2,500 of CANCET010000088.1, read as the reverse complement.
GGCTGGCACACGAGGCCGGGCCCTGGGCCATCGCCGAGTTCCTGGGCTTTCCGCAAGGCTCGCGCTTCATCCAGTCGTTCAAATCGGTGGCGGCGAGCGCCACGTTCGAACATGCGCAGATCTTCACCAAGCGGCTGCGGTTCGAGGATCTCGGGCGCACCTTCCTCGATCACCTCACCGCCCATGCCGGCGAAGCGCTCCGCGATCTGCCGCAACGCATCGTGGTCGGCCGCCCGGTGCGCTATGTCGGCTCGCGGCCCGATCCTGTGCTCGCCGCCGCGCGCTATGGCGCGATGTTCGCGGGGCTGGGGCGTGAGATCCACTATGTCTACGAACCGCTTGGTGCGGCCTATGGCTTTGCCTCGCGCCTCGACCAACCGGCCACGCTGCTGGTGGCGGATTTCGGCGGCGGCACGAGCGACTTCTCGATCGTCCGTGTCGCGGCGCCCGATGCCCCGCAGCGGTGCGTGCCGCTCGCTTCGGCTGGCGTGGGCATCGCCGGAGATCGCTTCGATTACCGGATCATGGACCAGCTGGTGCTGCCGCTGCTGGGCAAGGGCGGCACCTATCGCTCGTTCGACAAGGTGCTGGAGATCCCGGCCGGCCACTTCGCTGATTTCAGCGATTGGTCGCGCCTTGCCCTGATGCGCAATCGGCGAACGCTCGATCAGCTTGCCAAGCTGCGTCACGCCGCAAGTGATCCTGCCGCGATCGACCGCATGATCGCGGTGGTCGAACATGAACTGGGCTACGGCCTTTATGAGGCGATTGGTGCGGTGAAGCGCGCGCTGTCGACCCACTCCAGCGCAGAATTCGCCTTCGAAGGGGAAGGGCTATCGGTCAGCGCCGAAGTTTGCCGCGCCGACTTCGAACGCTGGATCGCGCCTGATCTGGTGGAACTGGACCAGGGCGTGGACCGCGTGCTGGCGCGGGCCGGGCTGGAAGCGGGGCAGATCGACCACGTGTTCCTCACCGGTGGATCGTCGCTGATCCCTGCGGTGCGCGCGCTGTTCGAACGGCGCTTCGGCGGAAACCGGATTGCCAGCGGCGATGAATTGACTTCCATTGCCCACGGCCTCGCGTTGATCGGCAGTGCGCCCGATCTGGCCGAGTGGACCGTGGATGAGAAGGACGAAGCATGAGCGTCGCGTTCCGCCGCGAGGGCGATGACGAGCATCTTGAACCCAAGTTCGAGCTGCCGATCCCGCCGGGCCCGAACCTCGTCACCGAGCGCGGCTTTGCGCTGATCGTGGCGCGCGTGGCCGAACTGGAGGCCGAACTGGCAGGCCTTGCGGACGAAGAGGCGATCAAGAAGCACCGGCGCGTCATGCGGTATTGGCTCACCCGCCAAGCCACCGCGCAAGTGATGCCGCCGCCGCATGGGGCGGCCGTGGTTTTTGGCAGCACGGTGACGTTCCGGCTGAACGGCAAGGAGCGCTCGATCACGCTGGTGGGCGACGACGAGGCCGACCCCGCCGCCGGTCTCCTCGCTTTCTCCGCGCCGCTGTGCCGCGCATTGCTCGGCGCGGAAGCGGGCGACGAGGTGGATTTTGCGGGCAATGAGGGCGCTATCGAAGTGCTGCAGGTGGCCGGCCTGCCATAGCGCAAGCCTGCGATAGCGCCGCTCGTGTTTGCGGTCAGAGCACGAAATCGGCTGCCTTGAGCGAGAGCAGCCCTGAAAGGCCGATCCAGAAATCGGCCACGCCATCTCCGTTCGTATCGCCCTGAACATACGTCGAGCCGCCGCTCTGCACGTAACGAAGTTCGCCTGCCACATTGTGGAAGGCGAGTGTGCCGATAAAGGAGAAGGCCTGATCCCCGGCCACCTTTGTGCTTGCATCGACCAGTTTCAGATCTATCTTGTCGGCATCTGCCTGCGTGAAGTCGAGGATCAGATCGGCAGTCACTGCGGTCTTGCCGCCAAAATCGCCCGCCGCGAACACGAACCGGTCGGCGCCGGCGCCGCCGGCAAAGCTGTCCTTTCCAGCGCCGCCTGAAAGCGTGTCGTTGCCGTCGTCGCCGCGCAACGTGTCATCCCCGGTGCCGCCCAGCAGACGATCATTGCCGAGGCCGCCAGAGAGGTCGTCGTTGCCCGTGCCGCCGTCGAGGGTATCGGCTCCAAGCCCGCCTTCCAATGTATCGATCCCGGCCATTCCCGAAAGCGTGTCGTTGCCGCCGTTGCCGGCGAGGTAGTTGTCACCCGAGTTGCCGGTCAGCACGTCGGCTCCGGTCAGCGATCCCTGCAGGTTTTCGAAGTTCAGATAGGTGTCGCCAGAGGCCCAACCGGTCGCGGCGATGCTGCCATCCAGCGCGAACTGCACACCGCTCGATCTGGTGAAATCGAGACTGTCGCGGCCTGCGCCGCCGTCCACCGTCTCGTCGGTTTGGCCGGGCCTGAAGATATCACTGCCATCACCCAGATTGACATCGCCCATGATCGTGCCGAGGCGGTTAGCCACGATGTCACCGTTGGCGCCAGTGCTGAGATTGCCGACAATCA
>CANCET010000087.1 GCA_947375105.1 Sphingomonadaceae bacterium | reverse complement strand
GGTGATCGGTCGGTCCGCCGTGTCGAGCACGCGGGCAGTCTCGTCGGTCTTGAGTCCGCCGTTGGTGCCAAGATCGCCCGGGCGGATCAGCGCGGCCCAAAAGGGGCCGTTTTCAATCGCGCCGAGGCTCGGGTTTGGCCGGTGCGCCGGGTCTGCCCAGTGGCGATCATAGGCGGTGTCCCCGCGTGCGAAGTCGGCATCGCGCCCAGCCTTGGCAAAGCCGTTGAAGCGCGCAACCGTTGCTTCCAGCGCTTCGGCCGCAAGGCCGCATTGCTGCGCCAGCTCTGCAATTGTCGCGCCGCGCTTCAGCGTCCCTTGCGCCAGCATCTTGTCGCGCACGCGCGGCTGCGAGAGTTCTGCGAAGACATAGCGTTTCAGGAAACGCCCATCCATGATGAGCCAGTGGCGGCTGTCCCCGGCGCCGTTCTCGAACATCACGCGCCCGGTGGTCATATAGGACGCGGCTTCGTTCATGTAACGGCGGCCTTCGGCATTGACGACAATGCTGCCCGGCAGCGCGCGCAGGCCAAGCGCGAGCGCGTTGCTGTGGTCGTCGATCTCGATGGACGGCATCCACCAGCTGTCATCGGTGCGCTCATGGTCAGCGCCGACGGACAGCCCGGCGGACAGGGCATCGCCCTCGTCACCCGCAATGGCATTGGTCCAGACGCGTTCGCGGCCCTGCAACTGCTTGCGCAGCGCCATGTTGCGTGAGAAGCCGCCGGCCGACAGCAAGACACCCGCGGGCGCCGCGAGGGTTTCGCGAACACCGCCGCTTTCCACGACCAGCCCGGTAATCGCCCCGTGGCCCTCGACCAGTTCGACCATGCGGGTCGAAAGGCGGACCTCGATGCCGCAATCGATCACGATGTTCATCAGCGCGGCGACGAGTGCGCGGCCATTGCCCAGCGGCTGCTTTCCCAGCATCCGCTTCAGCTTGTGGCGGCCAACCGTCATGGCCGTTTCGACCAGCGGGCCAAGCCGCGACTTGGCCAGCGCCACGGTGCCGAACTGGTCGCTGCTGAGCGGCGGCACATCGAGTGCTGCAGTGCGCATGGTGCCGAAGCGGCTGCCAAGCGCGGTGCCTTCAAATCCTGCGCATTCCAGCGTCCGGCCAATGCCACTCCCCGGAACATGCGGGTAATAATCCGGGTGGGTGCGGCTGCGGATCCAGCGGATGCCCTCGTCTTCGAGCATCCGTGCCATGACAGGTGCGGTATCGAGAAACGCCTGCGCCTTGGCGCGGTCACGTTCGCAGCATTCGCCCAGCAGGCCTTTGACATAGGCGCGGACCATCTCCGGATCCTCGGCTGCGCCATCCGCCTGCATGACATGGTTGCCGGGCACCCACAGCACGCCGCCCGATGTCGCGGTGGTCCCGCCCCATACATCGGCCTTTTCGACGATCAGCGGACGCAATCCGAGCCGCGATGCCGTGATTGCCGCGACGAGGCCCGCAGCGCCGCTCCCCACAACCACAAAGTTGAAGTCACGAGCTGTGCCTGTGGTCATCGTTGAATCCTCATCCCTCGGCACTGCATGCCGCTTCGCCGGCGCGCCGCCTAGCTGGCGGAAGTACGAGGAAGGGCCAGAGCGTTTTCGAAGCAGGTGGACTCACCTGCTGGCTCGGCAATCGCGGCAAAACAAAAACCTGGAGCAGCCGATCCGATGCAATCGGGCCGGCCTGTATTCTAGGCCGCCGGAGACCGTGATCCCGCAACGCTCCCGCGCACTTGCTCGCGCCAGGCGATGATCAGCCCCGCGGCGATGATGGCAGGAGCGCCGAGCCAGGTCTGCGCCGGGGGAACGTGGGCAAAGAACAGCCAGCCCCACAGCGTCGCCCATCCGAACTGCGAATAGTCCATCACGATCACGCTCGAAACGCTGCCGTAGCGCAGGGTGGCCGTCATCAGCAGTTGCGCCGCAAGGCCAGCGGCGCCAATGCCGAAAAGCATCGCCCATCCGGCAGGATCATGATGCGGCAGTCCCGTCCACACCATGAACAGCGCCATCGGCGGCGCGCAGAAGGCGGAGAACCAGAACACGATGCTCACCGGCTCTTCGGTGCGACCGAGATCGCGCAGCTGGATCGAGATCAGTGCGACCATGAATGCGGCGCCGATGCCGGTGGCAAGCCCCCTGATCGGAAGGTGCGCCCGGTCGGGCCCGGCGATGATGACAATGCCGATGAGGCCCAGCAGCACCGCCGTCCAGCGCCACACGCCGACTTTCTCGCGCAGCAGGACGACCGCGAGGAGTACCGCGAAGATCGGCGCGGTGAAGCCGAGGACCGTCGCTTCCGCAAGCGGCAGGATCTGCACGACTCCGAGCGTCAGAAACATGCCGAGACCGCCGATCAGCGCGCGCCGCGCATGGATCGACAAGCGCTTCGTGCGCAGGCGAGCGATATCTCCGCGCAGGGCAAGCCAGCCCAGTAGCGCGATGCCGGGGAGAAACTGGCGCCAGAACAGGGTTTCGGGCAGCGAAATGCCGTGCTCGCCGGTAAGCTTCACCAGCAGCAGCATGACCGAGAGCGCCAGCATGGCCAGCAGCCGCAAGGCCAGCGCGTAGATCGGTCGTTGTGCAGGCGACATGGCCCCGCCCATAAGGCAGGGGCCACGCGGATCAAGCGATTAGCTTGGTTTCAGGCTTTAGAGACACGCTTCCAGGTATGCCTGATCGAAACCGAACTGGCGTGCCTTCTCAAGCGTATAGGGGCGCAAGCCCGAAGGACGGAACTCGCCGATGATCTTGCCTTCGTCTGTTTCGTCGAGATACTCGAACTTGAACAGTTCCTGCGTCACGATCACATCGCCTTCCATCCCGATCACTTCGGTGATGTTGGTGGTGCGGCGCGAACCATCGCGCAGGCGCTTGACCTGAACAATGAGATCGACCGATTCGGCGATCTGGCGCGAGATGGCTTCCTTGGGGATCTTGATGTCGCCCATCAGGATCATGTTTTCCATACGGCCGAGGCATTCGCGCGGGCTGTTGGCGTGGAGCGTACACATCGAACCATCATGGCCGGTGTTCATGGCGGCGAGCAGATCGAAGCACTCCGCGCCGCGAATTTCGCCCAGGATGATCCGGTCAGGACGCATACGCAGCGCGTTCTTCACAAGATCGCCGATGGTGATCGCGCCTTGGCCTTCCAGGTTGGGCGGGCGGGTTTCCAGCGGCAGCCAGTGCGGCTGCTGAAGACGCAGTTCGGCCGCGTCCTCGATTGTCAGCACGCGCTCGCCCGGATCGATCATCTTGGATAGCGCATTGAGCATGGTCGTCTTGCCCGAACCCGTACCGCCCGAGATCACGACGTTCATGCGGCAGGCGCCCGCGATCTTGAGGCAAGTTGCCATCTTGTCCGACATCGAGCCGAAATCGCGGAGCATGTCGATCGTGATCGGCTTCTCGGAGAATTTACGAATCGAGATCGCGGTGCCGCGAAGTGACAGCGGCGGCACGATGACGTTGACGCGGCTGCCGTCCTTGAGACGGGCGTCGGCCAGCGGGGTGGTCTGGTCGACGCGGCGGCCAACCTGGTTGACGATGCGCTGGGCGATCTGGAACAAGTGGCTTTCATCGCGGAACCGGATCGGCGCGATGACCAGCTTGCCCTTCTTTTCGATGTAGGTCTGCTCTGGCCCGTTGACCATGATGTCGGTGATCTCGGGGTCGTTGAGCAATTCCTCGAGCGGACCGAAACCGAGCAGCTCATCGATCAGCACCTTTTCCAGCGCGAACTGTTCGCGCCGGTTGAGCGTGACCTTGAGCTCGGCCAGCACTTCCATGATGATCGGGCGGAATTCCTCGGAAAGCTCTTCCTTGGTCAGCGTGGCCGCCGCTTCGGGGTCGACACGTTCGAGCAGGCGCGGCAGCACCTGTTCCTTGATCTTGTGAACCGAAGCCTCGAAACCCTCGGCCTGATAGCCCGGTTCGTTGACCCCGTTGATGCGGTCGGCCAGGCGCGTCATTGCGTCCGACTTGTTGTTAGGACCGGAGTCGGCGGGTTCCACGTTGGGCAGGGGAGGGAACTGATCGCCTCCCATCGGCACCGGAACGGGCGCGGTAGAACCTTCGCCCGACTTCATCGGACGCGCCACGCCGAACGACGGGCGCATCGCGGTGCTCCCCCCACTGGCTCCAGGCTTGCGGCCAAATGCGCTCATGCAGATTTCCCTGTTTTCATCGCGGAAGGGTTGCACTGGCAATGGTCAGCACGAGCTTCCGATGCGTGGTGAATACAGCCGAAACCTTCAGGATTTCCTAAACCGGTCCCGGAATGCGTCATTCTGTGCCGAAAGGGGGCACTACGGGGCGGCAATCCGGTGCAGAATGGGCCGGTGCCGGCGTGATGCGCTCATAGGCGCGAAGGTAGAAGCCGTTGTCTATCAAGCGATAATTGGCCGAAAGGTAGTCGCGGAAAGGCTTGTCCTGCGCAAAGAAGCGCAGTGTGTCGAAATTGATCGGCCGCGTAATAAAATTCGGCTCGTGGTTCTCGATCAGGATCAGCGCGGGCGCGGAACAGATCAGGTCTACGTAGTTATCCTGACGTACCAATTTTTCGAGCGCGAGCAGGGCCGGGGTCTCGGCGTGATCCGCGCGCGCGCGGCCAAACGCGGGGAGCATCCAGTGCGCGCCGTAGCGACTCGCCCATACCCGGTGCCGGTGTTCGACCGCAGGCCAACCCCACATCGGATTGCTTGCCATGATCAGCACTGATGAGCCCGCCGGCGTCCGATCGATGAACTGCCCGACAAACGGTTCGCGCTCGTTGGCGTAAGGCCGCTCGATGAAACTGAATGAAAGGTACATGGCGATCACCAGGCACACCAGCGGGCGCGCGGTCAGATCGGCAAGGCGCTGGCCCTTGGCAAAGCCGATGCTGGCGAGCAGCATCAGCAACATGCCGCTGGTCGGTATCGCGTGATATTGCCAGCCCTTGCGCTGGAGCAGGTAGGCCGCAAAAAATGCGAGAGCGCAGAGCGCAAAGACCTGGAATTCGGGGCGGTCGCGGAAGCTGCGGTGCGCTCCGGCTGATACGAGCGCGATAACGATCAGCAGCCAGAATGCCTGGATCGGCTCGTCGAACCACATCCACACCGGCGTCTCGAAGCCGAAATAGGCAGCTTTCACCATGGGCACGATCACGGTGAGAAATGCGGGGGCAAAGACCAGCACAGCCGCCGCATAGGCAACGCCCAGCAGCGCAAGCACGATGGTCTCCGGCCTGAGCGGCCGCCAGCTGCGGCGCAGGTGCCACAGAAGGAGAACTTCGAGACCCAGCGGCGCAAGCACGAAGTAGTGCTTGAGCGCGAAGCCGAGCGCCGCCAGCAGACCAATTGCGGCGGCCAGCACCGGCGAGGGCCGTTCGCCCCGGATGCGCGCGGCGATCAGCAAGGCATAGGGAATGGACCCGATCAGCAGGATCTGCTCGCGCTGTCCGAAATCGTAGAGCGATGTGAACAGGCCGATGACCAGCGCGGCGCACATCGCGAAGGCGCGTTCGCGCGGGCCTTCGAAGCGGCCAATGCGCCCGACAAGGAGCGCAGCAGCAAGCGCCAGCAACAGGATGAACCATACGAGCACAGTGGGCGCGGGGAGGGCCAGCGCGCGCGCCAGCAGGTGCACCGGCATTGCCATCCAGAACCACAGCGGCGGATTGATCTCGTTGATCTGGCTGTAGAGCTGGACCCCGCCAAGCATCTGGCGCGAAATCCACAGCTGCCAGATGACGTCATGCGTCAACGGAAGCTGGCGCATCACCAGCATGAGCAGCGCGGTGACCGGCACGACGATAGCCTCACCTAGCCAATCGCCTGCCTTGCCGGCATCTGTCCGAGGCGCAAACACGAAGCTGCGGGAGATGAAATAGAACGCCACCGAATACGTCGCGATACCCGCGAGGTGGATGAAGGGCGAACCAGCATATCCAGCCCGGATGCCTGCCATCACGACCGCGATGTTGAGGCTCCAGGCAAGGGCGAAACCGGCCAGATAGCGCCCAACCTCACCAAGGCTCACCCGGCCTTCGACTGCGAAGGTCCATTGCCGATTGGCGATGAAGCCCAGTGTCAGGCCTGCGGCGAAACCGGTCAGGTTGGCGGCGATGTCGGTGAAGCCCAGCTTCAGGGCAAGCAGCAGCACGGCAAAGCCCACCACTGAATTGCCCACGCCGGTGATGGCGAAGCGAATGATCGGCGGCAGGTTCAGGGCGGGGCGCCCAGCGGGATCGGAGGCGGGCGAACCCTCAGCCATTCAGCTGCCGACCAGATGGTACTGCGCGCCAAGCGGCAGCCAGCCCAGAAAACGCTCCAGCGGGCGTAGCAGCGCGAGGACCGGCGGGAAGAACAGGCAGAACTTGCTGGTCGCCCGGATGAAACCGCCCGCCTGAAACCGCCGGCGCATCTCGTTCGCGCCGATCAGCACGGCATCCCGGTCGAACTCGCAGCGCGCAACGGCAAGGCGGGTGAGCGGATTGAGCGGATTGTGCTCGAACAGCACCAGCATGCCATCGGGCCGCAGCACGCGGCGCAGTTCCTTGAGCAGCGCAACATGATGTTCGGCGGGGATGTGGTGGAACACGCAGGCAATGAAGATGCAATCGAGGCATGCATCGGGCAGCGGCACCTTGAGCCCGTCGTAAGCCACTGTCCGCACGCGCGGAATGGCCTGCGCATCCACCAGATCAAGGCTGGCGCGCGATACGTCGAGCGCGATGATCTCGGCCTCGGGAAACGCCTCGTGCATCGGCCTCAGCGCGTTGCCGATCCCGGCACCGAAATCCATGATCGCGCGAGGGCTGCGGCCACGTTCGCGCCAAAGCTGCTGGACGTACTCGATCTTGTAGCTGGCGAAGTAGTCCAGCGCCTCTTCCGAAACGCCGGTCGAATGCGCGTGCTGCGCGCGGTAGTCCTGCGCGACCTGATCGAATTCGGCTGTGCCGGGCACGGACAACACCTCACCCATGGACGCGCTCCCGAATGCTTTCGTGCAGCTGGTGGACGGCATTGCCGCGTACACCGCGAGACCCGTGCACTTCATCTATGATGTAGAGCGGCCGGCGCTTGGCTTCCATGTACATGCGGCCGAGATACTCGCCCATGATCCCGAGGATCATCAGCTGGGTCGAGCCGAGCACAAGGATGATCGCCAACGTCGAAGTCCAACCGCTGATCGCATAGCCCATGACCCAGGCGCCCAGCACATAGGCCAGCATCAGCATCGCCCCGAGCCCGGCACAGACGCCCATCCACGAGGCAATGCGCAAGGGTGCGACCGAAAAGCTGGTGATCGCGTCGATCGCGAAGGAAATCATCTTGTGCAGCGGATACTTGGTCTCGCCGGCAAAGCGCGCGTCGCGGTCATATTGCAGCGCGGCCTGCTTGAAGCCGACCCAGCTGACCATGCCGCGCACGAACCGGTAGCGCTCGGGCATCGCTTGCAGCACATTGAGCACGCGGCGCGTCATCAGACGGAAATCGCCGGTATCGCGCGGAATGTCGACATCGACGAGGCGGTCGAGCAGCCGGTAGAAGGCGGCTGCCGTCACGCGCTTGAACGCGGTTTCACCCTCGCGCTTGCGGCGCTGGCCATAGACGACATCGTTGCCGGCGCGGATCAGCTCGAGCATCGGACCGATCAGTTCCGGGGGGTCTTGCAGATCGGCATCGAGGATGAAGATGAGCTCGCCGGCCGCTTGCGCAAGGCCGGCCGTCAATGCGAGCTGGTGACCGTGATTACGCGCAAGGTTGACGCAAAGCACGCGCGGATCAGCATCGGACAAAGCGACCATGCCCGGCCAGGTCGCATCGCGCGAACCGTCGTTGACCAGCACGATCTCGAAATCATCGGCGAAAATGGGTTCGATTGCGGCGACGAGACGGCGATGCAGTTCCTGCAGCCCTTCTGCCTCGTTGTAGCAGGGCACGACAACTGACAGCGCCGGCCCGTGCAGCCCCGCCGCAGTATCCCGTCCGGGCACCTGATCTACCATCAAATCGCCTCCTGCCTCGCGTTCATCCATACGCAAAGCTTGGTAAACAAGCCGTAAAGAAGCCTTAACCGGCCCATGATGCAACCCCATGGCACCGATAATGGAACATGGCCAGTATCGCGGGCGGGATCAGGGGTTGCACCGGCACCAAACAACCGCAAAGAGGCGGGCGAGGGAGGGGCCATTGCGCAACAAGACGAGAGACGCCCTGCTGCTGGCGATAGGTGGCTTTGCGCTGCTTTCGACCGGCGATACGCTGGTGAAGACGATGGCAGGGCAGTGGCCGGGGCCGGCCATTGCATCATTGCGCTACGTCGTCGGTACGCTCGGCCTTGGCGCGCTGCTGCTGCAGCGAGAAGGCCTTGCCGGATTTCGCATCGAGCGTGCGGGTTGGCATGCGGTGCGCGGCTTCGGCGTGGCGTTCTCGGCCACCACGTTCTTCTCTGCCGTCCAGATCATGCCCTTTGCTGCGGCGACTGCCATTTCCTTCACCAGCCCGATGGTAACGGCGCTGCTGGCCGCACTGCTGCTTGGCGAACCCTTGCGGCGGGAAACCTGGATCGCGAGTATCGCCGCCTTTGCCGGGGTCGTCATCGTCCTGCGGCCCAACTTTGCGGCGATCGGCCCGGCGGCGGTGCTGCCGATGTTTTCGGCGCTCGGCATGTCGTTGCTGATGATCGGCAACCGCGCGGTGCAGGGGCGCGGATCGGCGCTGGCGATGCAAGTCAACGTGGCGATCTTCGCAACGCTGTTTCTCCTGCTGTTCACTCTGGCAGGGCATTTCAGCGGCATACCCATGCTGCACGTCGGCATGCCATCGTGGAGCGTTGTCGCACGCAGCGCGGCCATTGCCATTACCGGCAGCAGCGCCCACGCGCTGATCTACATGGCAACTTCACGCGCCGGAGCGGCGACCATTGCGCCGATGACCTACTTCCAGCTCATCATGGCCGGCTTCTACGGCTGGCTGCTGTTCCACGAGCATCCCGACCTTACGGCGCTTGGCGGCGCGGCGATCATCATGGCAGCCGGGCTTTACCTGTGGCGCGCCGGCCGGGTGACCGACGAGCCGCAGGGCACCGATTAAAGCACGTCGATCAGGGGCTTGAGACTGGCGAGAAGGACCGACGGACGGTCGCGCACCGGAAGTTCGTCGGCGTTCGCCATGATCCCTGTCGCCATGCCGACCGACAGCGCGCCAACCGCATTCGCCATGCGCATTTCAAGCGCGGGATCATCGCCCACCACGACCATGTGCTTCGCGGCGCTGCGCGGGAGGCCCATCAGCACGCGCGCCGTATCGAACGCCACGCGCGAGGGTTTGCCGAGGATGCGCGGACGCTTGCCGGTCATCGCGGTCAACATCGCATTGATCGGGTAGCTTGCGCCGATGGCGCGGCCGTTGGCGGTCGCAAAGAAAGGCACGTTGCTCGCCGTCAGCAACCGCGCACCCTTCCACAGGGAATCGCAGGCGGCTTCGAGCGCCGGAAAATCGAACTCGCGGAACCATCCGGTGTAGACCGCCTCGACCCCATCGGCTTCCTCGGACGGGCCGACAACATCGAGCCCGGCATCATCGAGTGGCGCGCGGCACCCGGGGTTGCCCAGCACGCGCACCTTGCCCACGCCCTGCCGCTTGAGCCAATCCGCCGTGGAGGAAGAAGGCGTCAGCATCTGCGCGTCCTCGACCGGAAACCCGGCCTTGCGCAGCGACGCCGCATAGGCTGCCGGCGGCTTTGCGGTCCCATTGGTGAAGACCACGTAAGGCGTGCCGCGCGCCTTGAGCGCTTCGAGAACGGCAATGGCATGGGGCAGGGCATTGTGCCCGCCGCTCTGCGCATCGCCCAGCGCGATGGTGCCGTCCATGTCGAAGATATAGCCCGCTGCATCACGGAGGCGTGCAGCGGCTTCGGTATTGATCGTCACAGGCTGGCTCCGGCATGAAGGGCAAGGCGGAATGACCCGCGCTCGATAACAAGGTCGCGAGCCGTCGGCTTGGCCGCCAGTTTGCGCAGCAGCGCAATGATCGGCGCGGCCTCGGGCGTATAGGTAGCGCGCGAGGGGCCTGCTGCCAGCATCGCGTCGACCTGTTCTGGCGGCATGACCGCGCGCAGCAGGAATTCCTCGTCGGGCATGGCATGGCCGAACTGGCGGCGCAGATCGCCGAGCGCGGGGAACGTCGGCTCGTTTTCCAGTTCACGGGCGCGTGGCCGGTCCTGGATCACCGCCAGCACCTTGGGATCGATCGGCGAAGTCGGCTTGCCGAACTTGCCAAGGCAATAGCGGATCACCTGATCGGAGACTTGCGCATAGCGGCGGTCGCTGATCACGTTGAACAGCGCCTGGCTCATGACCATCTGCGGGAAAGGTGTGACCATGATCGGATAGCCGAGTTCGGCGCGCACCTGTTCGGTTTCAGCGATCACGGCGGGCAGGCGGTCTGAAAGGCCGAGTTCCTCCAGTTGCCGCGCGGTCGTGGTCATCACGCCGCCCGCGATCTGGTGGCGCAGGAAGCTCGCGTCGAAGTTCTGCGGGCGGCCTGCGGGCAAGTTCTCCGCCATGGCCACGCGGTTCCAGTACGAGGTCAGCCGGGCCAGCGCCGCGCGGTCGATTTCGACAGTGTGGCCCGCTTCTTCAAGGTTCGCCAGCATCCGGTTCGCCTCGGGCAGCGACGAGCCATCTCCCCCGGGCCCGACGCCGACATGGATCGCTGAAATGCCAAGCCTGGCCGCTTCGAGGCTCGACATCATACCTTGCCCGATGGTGGTGTGGGCGTGGATTTCCAGCGGACGGTTGCCGATGACCGCCTTCACCGCGGGCACCAGCGTGCGCACGCGGTCGAGCGAGAGCAGGCCGGAGGGATCCTTGATGTAGAACAGGTCGATATCCGGGCTCTGGCCGACAGCGCGCGCGAAATCGGCATAGAACTGGTCGGTGTGGAACTCCGAAAGCGTGAAGGTGAGCGCGCACATGACCTCCGCGTCGCCTTCCTCCTTCACGAGGCGCGCGGCCTCGACCACGGCAGGCACCTCGTGCATCGGATCGAGCAGCACGAAGCGGCCCACGCCGTTGACCTGCAGCGCGCGGTAGACGAGCCGCATGAACTCCGGGTCCGCTTGCTGCCAGGCAATGAAGCGCAGGCCCGTGGTGATGAACTGCAACGGCGTGGTCGGCATCGCTGACGCCATGCGCCGCAGTCGCTCCCACGGGTTGTTCTGGAAGTAGCGCACCGCCACCGCCATGTGGCTCGACGAAGTGAAATCGATGGCGCGAAAGCCGCATGCCTCGGTCAAGGCGGCCGCTTGCAGCATGTGCGCAGTGTGGAGCCCCGTGGCGCCCCACAGGCTCTGGTTGCCATCGCGCATGGTCACATCGACCAGCCTGAGCGTTGTCATTGGGCAAGTCCTGTCAGAAATCCGGTGTCCACACCGCCCGCCGCAAAGCGCGGATCGGCGGCGATGCGGGCGTGAAGCCCGGCGGTGGTCGGCACGCCTTCGATGCGGATGCGCGCGAGTGCGGATTGCAGGCGCACCACCGCTTCCTCGCGGCTCGCGCCATGCACGATCAGCTTGCCGAGCAGGGAATCGTAAAACGGCGGCACTTCGCCTCCGGCAGCGATATGCGTATCGACGCGGATGCCCGGACCCGCCGGCCATGCCGCGCGCGTGATCCGGCCCGGCGCGGGGCGGAAATCGGCATCGGGGTCTTCGGCATTGATGCGCACTTCGATGGCATGGCCCACCGGGCGCACCATCGCCTGCGTCAATGTCAGCGCCTTGCCAGAGGCGACCAGCAATTGCTGTTCGACCAGATCGACGCCGGTAATCGCCTCTGTGACCGGGTGTTCGACCTGGATACGCGCGTTGAGTTCGAGGAAGTAGAACGAGAAGTCGGTCGCATCGACGAGGAATTCCGCCGTCCCCGCGCCGCGATAGCGGATATGGCGGGCAAGGCGCACGGCGGCCTCTTCGATTCCGGCCCGCGCCGCTTCTGGCATGGCCGGGGCAGGGGCTTCTTCCACCAGCTTCTGAAACCGCCGCTGGATCGAGCAATCGCGCGTGCCGAGGTGGATGGCATGGGTGCCATCGCCGAGCAGTTGCACCTCCACGTGCCGCCCCTTGGCCACGAAACGCTCAACATAAACCGCCGCATTGCCGAATGCCGCCTGCGCTTCAGCCTGCGCCATATCGAGCACGACATCAAGGTCTTCGGCGCGGTCCACGCGGCGCATGCCTTTGCCGCCGCCGCCCGCCACGGCTTTCAGCAGCAGCGGATAACCAATTTCGGCCGCGCGGGCATGAACTGCCGCGCGCGTTGCCGCCTCGCCGCCAGGAAGCACCGGCAGCCCGGCTTCCAGCGCAAGGGCGCGCGCCGCAAGCTTGTCGCCCATGCCTTCCAGCGTCGCGATTTCGGGGCCGACGAAGCGGATACCTGCCTCGGCCACGGCACGCGCGAACGCGGCGTTTTCCGAAAGGAAGCCGTAGCCGGGATGCACCGCATCGCACTTCGCGGCGACCATTGCGGCCACGACCTGTTGGACCGAAAGGTAGCTTTGTGAGGACGGGCCGGGGCCGAGCAGCACGGTCTCGTCGGCCATCAGCGCGGGCAGGGACGTGGCATCGGCGCTGGATACGCCAAGCACCGTGGTCATCCCCATGGCCTTTGCCGTGCGGATGACGCGCAGGGCGATTTCGCCACGATTGGCTATGAACAGTCGGCGGATCATGGGTGTCTGCCTTTGCGCTCAGGCGAGCCGGATCAGGGGCTGGCCTTTGGCGACCATGGTGGCGTTGGGTACGATCAATTCGGCGACGGTTCCCGCGCGGCCGGCATGGACCGGGTTCATCAGCTTCATCGTCTCGACAATGCCGACGACCGTTTCCGGGCCGACGACATCGCCCACCGCGACAAACGGCGGCGCGCCGGGCTGCGGCGCATGGTAGAATGTGCCCGGCAGGGGCGCTGCCACCGCGTCCGGATCAGCTGTGTGCGCGGCTTCGGCGGCGGCAGCCTCGGGCGCGCTGCCGGCCCATTGCCATTCCTGCGTCAAACCGGTCTCAGCCCCGTCGGCGCGGGCAAGGCGCAAGCGGAAGCGGCGGGTCGAAAGATCAAGTTCGCGGTAGGGCGATGCCTCGATGATCGCCGTGATTTCGGCGATATCTTCGGCATTCAGGGGCAGGTCGTCGTTCATAATATGTCCGGTCAGGCTTTGGCTGCGGCCAGCATCTCGCGCGAGGCGGCGATGATGGCGTCCGAAAAAGCAGTGTCGTTGAAATGCGCGTCAATGGCCGTCACCGGCACTTCGGCGGGCATGACCTCCCGCAGGTAATCGGCAAACGGGGGCGGCACGCTCGGGTCCA
>CANCET010000086.1 GCA_947375105.1 Sphingomonadaceae bacterium | reverse complement strand
GCAATCGGGCAGGTGAAGTCATGCTGATCCGCCGCCACGGCGCAAAGTTCGCTGCCCGCGTGCTGACCTCACACGCCGGCACGCGGCTTGATCAAGACTTCCTCACGCTTTCGACAGACGATCCCCATTTCGGCAGCATCACGCTTGATCTGGGCGATCAGGCGCAAGTCTGGGCAGCCAGCCTTCGCCGGCTCGGAGCGAGCGCATGAGCGATCTCGCGGTCCCCGTCATTGCGGCGCTCAGCCACCCGATCACCCAGCCGATCGACGTGATCGCCTATGCCGTGCCGGCCTTCGTCGCGATGATCCTGATCGAGATCGCTTGGGCCCGCCGCCATGCGCCCGACGCCTACGAAGCGCGCGACATGCTGACCTCGCTGCTCATGGGCCTTGGCAGCACGATTGCGGGAGCGCTGGTAGCAGGTGCGATCTATGGGGCCGCCACCTGGCTCTATGCGCACCGCGTCGCCACTGTGCCCTACGCCTGGTGGTCATGGATCGCGGTGCTGCTGCTCGATGATTTCAATTACTACTGGGCGCACCGCACCGGGCACCGCGTGCGCTGGTTCTGGGCGGCGCATGTCAACCACCACACGAGCCAGCACTACAACCTCAGCACCGCGTTGCGGCAGACCTGGACCGGCTTCATCGCGCTCTCGTTCGTGTTCCGCATCTGGCCGGCATTTGTCGGCGTGCCTCCGGAAATGCTGTTGACCGTGGGCGCGGCCAACACCGTCGGCCAGTTCTGGATCCACACCGAAGCCGTGCGCCGCATGCCCGCGTGGTTCGAATGGGTGTTCAACACCCCCTCGCATCACCGCGTCCATCACGCGACCAACCCGCTTTATCTCGACCGCAACTTCGCCGGCGTGTTCATGGCCTGGGACCGCCTGTTCGGCACCTTCCAGCCCGAACTCGATGAGGAACCGGCGCGCTATGGCGTGATCCGCCAGCTCGGCACTTTCGGCCTGCTCCACAGCGTGTTCCACGAATGGAAAGGCATGCTGAAGGATTTCGCCGCCGCGCCGTGGCGCCACAAGCTGTCGTATCTGATCCGCGAACCAGGCTGGAGCCACGACGGCAGCCGCGAAAGCAGCGACACGATCCGCACCCGCTGGCGGGAACGCAACGAAGCGCTAACGCCCGATCAGCCCCAGCGCATGGCGGATGAAGGCATCGCGGTCAGCCACCCATAGCATCTCGTCCGAAAGGCGCGGGTTCACGAACGTCCAGCCATCCGGCGAATAGACCTTGCCGAACGTCCCGCGCGTGCCGAACGCCAGCGAGACCGCGCGTTGTTCGGCGCGCGTGGTGAAGCCTTCGCCCACCACAGTCGCGGTCCCCGGCTCGAAGCCGCGCCCCCAGGGCCGCTGCGCAAACACGAACGGCTCGTTGCGGAAGCTGCGCACACTGGTGTTGAAGAATACCGAGAGATAGACCTGATCGAGCGCCTTCAAGGCATCGGGCGGCATCCGCCAATCCGCTGTGGCAATGACCGGCCACGGGTAATGCTGCGGGTTGCCGTAGAGGATCTCGCTACGCAGATCGACCAGCCCCTCGCGCGGCTCCTGCGGCATCGGCACCCGCTCGATCCTGAGGCCGTTGGCCCAGGTGAACCCGAACGAAGACGCATCGATCAGCGGCATGGCAGAGGGCGAGCCCCGGCCGGGCGCATTCGAGACAGTCACATTCTCGTAGATGCGCAAGTAGGCCTTGTCCTTCAACTGGTGCCCGCTCGCCACGTTGCTCCAGCCCTGCTGGCCCTGCCAATGCACATTTCGGAAATGCGAAACCAGCGTGCCGTTGATGTAGGTACCGTGTTCCTGATCGGCGTTGGTGCCGACATTGCCGGCAATCTCGCTGTCTTCGATATAGAGCATGGTTTCCCCGCCCGGCGCGAAGATCGCGTTCTTGCCGCCGAAGATCTTCGAACGGCGCACCACGGCGGTAAACAGCCCCGGCGGCGCACCGCCATAGGTCTCCAGATGCAGCGCGCCCATCGGCTGGATCGCGCCGGGGAAGTCGAGCTCGATATCGCGCATTTCGAAATGAATGCGATTGCGCCCCATTTCCAGCGCGCGCATCGGCAGCGCGGCCCATTCGTTGCCAGTGCGGAAGGTCACCCGCTCGCCGGGAATCGAGGATCGGAAGATGTACTGCGTGCCGTCCAGATTGCCGATGATGTTCGGCAGCGTCGGCGCAAACGGATAGACGCAAGGCCGCCCGGTCCGGTCGCGCGCCTCATAAACATACTCGTAGCCGCCCTCGGCGCGGCCATAGAGCGAGGCGGCATCATTGCCCTGATAGACCTCGCGCCCTGCCGCCTGCGAGGCATCGCACTTCACGAAGAACCGGTTGGCAGGCCGCCGCAGTCCCTGCATCGGCATGTAGAACGGATAGCTTTGGTCGTGCGCGGCAAATTCGGCCGGGCTCTGCGGCGCAGGCATGTCCGCCGGCACCACGGGCTGTAGCGGCGGCTGTAGCGGCGTCTGGGCCGGAACCGGCGCGGCGCGCTGCGGTGTGCCGCGCGCCGCCGTCTGCGCATTCGATTCGCTGCCGAGCCCGCTGCACCCGATCACGCCGAGCACAGCCAGCCCCGCTGCCAGTGGCAACGTCAGCTTCAATGCCGGTCGGGCGATCCCCCGGCCCATCAGCGGCGCCTCACGCGCGTTGCGCTCACGGTATCGGCACGCGGCTTTTCGATCAGGGCGAGGAAGGATATGGCCATGCCCTCACGCCTAGCAGCGCGGGGTTAAGGCGCGGATAACCCCGCCCGCAGCGTCACGCCGCCGGCATCTGCTGGCTGGAGCAATGAAAGCCGCCGCCACCCGCCAGCACCGCATCGGCCATCAACCCGATCACCGCATGGTCCGGAAAAAGCTCGGCAATCGCCGCCACGCCATCATCGTCGTGCTGGGTGCCGAACACGGGGACGATCACGACCTTGTTGGCGATCACGAAGTTCATGTAGCTCGCGGGCTGGATCAGGTTGCCCCATTCGACATGCCCGGGCGAAGGCACTTCCACCACATCGACCCCGAAATCACGGGCCCGCGCCGCCGCATCGGCATAGATCGCGGCATTGGGATCATTCGGCCCGGTCGCGCGCGGCACCGCCAGCCGGTTCGGCGCGACGAACCGCGCAAGGTTGTCGACATGACCGTCGGTATGGTCGTTGATCAGGCCGTCGCCCAGCCACAGCACGCGGTCAAAACCAAGATCACGCAGCAGCCGCGCTTCGAGGTCGGCTTGCGAGAGCGCGGGATTGCGGTTGGGATTGAGCAGGCACTGCGCCGTCGTGGCAACAAGGCCCGTGCCATCGCCATCGAGCGCGCCGCCCTCGAGGATCCAGTCGCAGCGGTCCGCAGGCAGGCCCGCGCTCGCCGCCAGATCGCCGCCGATCGCCTCGTCACCCGCCATCAGATACTTGCCGCCCCAGCCATTGAAGCCGAACAGCCGCGCGCGGCGCCTGCCATCGCCGCCCACCACCAGCGGCCCGGTATCGCGCAGCCAGACGTCTCCATAAACCCGCCGCTCGAGCGTGACCGCGCCCGATACGAGGCTGCGCGCGCGCGCCTCGTTCGCTGCGTCGCGCACGATCAGCCGCACTTCCTGCCCGCTATCGGCCACTGCGCTTGCGAACGCCGCGATCTGCACTTGTGCAGCAGCGATCACGCCGGACCATTCCTCCGCCAGATGCGGGAAGCCGATCCACAGCCAGTCCTGCGGATGCCATTCGGGCGGCATCCGCATCGCGGTCTCGGTCATGGCGTTACTTGCCCTTCGCTTCGGCGAGGCTCTTGTCGCGAATGGCCCGGAACTCGTCGTTCGGGTGCCAGTTCGGCCAGACGTTGCTATCGGCAAGCTCGCGGCCCAACCGATAGAACAAGCGCACGTCCTGCAGCATTCCGGACATGTCCCAGCTCTCCTGATACTGGTCGCTCGGCTGGTGATAACGCACGTTGACGTAGTCGTCCGAGGCCGCCTGTCCGGCCGCCTTTCCGCCCACGACCAGATCCGTACCGCGCCCGAGATCGAACATCGGCACGCCGCGCTTGGCAAAGCTGAAGTGGTCCGAGCGGTAGTAGTGCCCGCGCTCGGGATGCTCTTCCGGTGATTCGGTCAGGCCCATCTCGCCTTCCACCTTGCGCAGGATCGCGGTCAGTTCGGACTTGTCGCCGCCCGTCACGGTGATGTCCTTCGCCGGGCCGCCCACGGAAAGAGCGTCCATGTTCACGCCGCCAACGGTCTTGGCCAGCGGGAAGACCGGGTTCTGCGCGTAGTATTCCGAACCAAGCAGGCCGGATTCCTCCAGCGTGACCGCCAGAAAAACCTGGCTGCGCGCGGTGGGGCCGGCAGCGGCGTTCATCTTGGCCAGCGCAGCGAGCGCGGCAACACCGGTCGCGTTGTCGACTGCACCGTTGCAGATGTCGTCGCCCGTCGCATCGGGCTTGCAGCGGCCAAGGTGATCCCAGTGCGCGCTGAAGAGCACGTATTCACCGGGCTGCGTCTTGCCGGGCAGAATGCCGACGACGTTGTGCGAATTGGCCTTCTCGATGGTGTTGTCGAATGAAAGACTGGCCTTCAGCCCCAGCGGCACCGGCTTGAAGCCCTTGGTCTGCGCCGCTGCAGTCAGCGCCGCAAGATCCTTGCCCGCCGCCTTGAGGATCGCCTCGGCCACCGGCTTCTGGACCCAGCCGTTCGCCACCGTCTGGTCAGCGCCGTCGTTGGCGGTCTGGACGAAATGCTGCGCGCCCGACCAGCTCGATTCGACCACCTGCCAGCCATATGCCGCCGGGAAGGTGTCGTGGATGATCAGCGCCGCCGTAGCACCCTGCCGCGCCGCTTCCTCGAACTTGTAGGTCCAGCGGCCGTAATAGGTCATGCGCCGCCCGCGAAACAGGCCGTCCTCGCCGTCCATCGCGTAATCCGGATCGTTGACCAGAATGACCGCGGTCTTCCCGTGCATGTCGATCCCGGCATAGTCGTTCCAGCCCAGCTCCGGCGCGTTGATGCCATAGCCGACAAAGACCAGCTCGCTGTCCTTCACGTCGGTATGCGGCGTGATCCGGTAGCTACCCGCCACGAACTCGCTCGACGGCTTGAACGTGAGGGTCTGCGCGCCGCCCGTGATGACCAGCGGGCTGCGATTGGTGCCGGCAATCGTCGCGGTCGGCACGTCCTGCAGCCAGGTCGGCTTGTTGTCCGGCCCTTTGTTCCCCGGCTGGAGCCCCGCCGCCTTGAACCGCGCGATGATCGCATCCAGCGTCTTCGGCTCTGCCGCCGTGCCCGGCCCCCGCCCCTCGAATTCGTCCGAGGACAGCGTGCGGATCGTGTCGCGCATCAGCGCTTCATCCACCGGGGGCACTGCCGGAGCCGCAAGCGCGGCCGCGAGCGGAACCGCCAGCGCGGCGCTGACCAACAAGCCGAACGTTCCGCGGCGAAGCGCTGTGCTGATCTTCATTCTCAAATCCTCTTGGTCTGCAAACTGCGCCTTGCGCACCGTGGCGGGCACAGGTGGCAGAGCCCCCGCGCGCTGGCAAGCCGCACACACGCGCTTGATCGCACGCCGCCGACCGGGCATCGCAGACGGATGACCGGCAATCCCGCAGCCCCGGACTGGGCCCACGCCCTCCACCGCGCCCACAGCGCAGCGCCGTTCCTCAGCCGGGGCCTCGACCGCCTGCCCGATCTCGCCGCCATGCTGCAAGCGGGGCGGATCGAGGATGCGCTAACCGCCGCCCATCAGGCCGGGGCGGGCGAACCCGATACCGGCATCGCGCTCCGCCGCCGCCGCCTCGCTCTCGCGATTGCCCTTGCCATTGGCGATCTCGCAGGCGCCCTCCCCCTTGCCCGCGTCATGGCCGAACTGTCGACGTTTGCCGATCAGGCGCTCGATGCCGCGATCATCGCCGCCATGCGCCGCCGCGTGCCCGATGCCGATCCGCAAGGCTTCTCCGCCATCGCACTCGGCAAGCACGGCGCAGGCGAGCTCAACTATTCCTCCGACATCGACCCCATCCTGCTCTACGATCCCGACCTCCTGCCCCGCCGCGAGCGCGATGATCCCGCCGAAGCCGCGCAGCGCATCGCCCGCACCATCGTCGAGCTGCTGGGCGCGGTCACCGACGAAGGCTACGTTTTCCGCGTCGATCTGCGCCTGCGCCCCGCCGCCGAAGTCACCCCGCTGGCGCTCCCCTTCATCGCCGCCATCACCCACTACGAATCGAGTGCGCTCGCATGGGAACGCGCCGCCTTCATCCGCGCACGCCCCGCGTCGGGCGACATCGCTGCGGGGCAGGCCTTCCTCGATGCCATCCGCCCCTTCGTGTGGCGCCGCAGCCTCGATTTCGGCGCGATTGCCGAGATCGGCCGCCTCACCACCCGCATCCGCGATCACTACGCCGGCGGACAGGCCGTCGGTCCGGGCTATGATCTGAAGCGCGGGCGCGGCGGGATCCGCGAGGTCGAGTTCTTCGCCCAGACCCATCAGTTGATCCACGGCGGTCGCAATCCGGCGCTGCGTCAGCGCGGCACCCGCGCCGCGCTTGATGCGCTGGCCGATGCAGGCATCGTCGCACCGGAGGACGCGGCACTGCTCGGCTCCAGCTACGACCGGCTCCGCACCATCGAACACCGCCTGCAAATGATCGCCGATCAGCAGACCCACAGCCTGCCCACCGATCCTGCGCAGCTCGACGCCGTAGCGCGCCTCGATGGCCTCCCCTCGGGCAGCGCGCTGGTGGAGGAACTCGCCCGGATCTCCGAAGGCGTCGGCAGCCGCTTCGATACGCTCATCGCCACATATGCGCCCACCGGCGCCGTCCCGGTCGCGGCCCGCCCGCTCGAACTGGAACTGGCCGCGCTCGGATTTGCCGATCCCGGCACGCTCGCCGTCCGCATCGAAAGCTGGGACAACGGCCAGTACCGCGCGCTGCGCAGCGCAGAAGCACGCGCTGCCTTTGCCCGCCTGCGCGCCACGCTGCTTGCCGCGCTTGCCGCCGCACCCGATCCAGACCGCGCGCTGCTGCGCTGGGAAGGCCTGCTCGCCGGGCTCCCCAGCGCAATCAATGTGTTCCAGCTCCTCGATGCGCGGCCCGCGCTGCTCGCCGTGGTCATGCGCGTCCTCGCGCACGCGCCCACGCTGGCCGATGAACTGGCGCGCCGCTCGGATCTTCTCGATACCCTGATCGATCGCAGCGCCTTCGATCTTCCCGGCAGCGTCGAAAGCCTCGCCGCCGATTTCCGCCGCTGCGAAGCGGGCGACGATTACCAGTGCCTGCTTGATGCGGTACGCCGCAAGGTCGGCGAATGGCGCTTTGCCCTCGGCGTGCAACTGATCGAAAGCCCCGAAGGCGAAGCCTGGCGCGATCCGCTCGATGTCGCCGCCGCGCTCTCGCGCATCGCCGAAGCCGCGATCCTCGTGCTGGCCGAGGCCGCGACGAACGAATTTGCCCGCCCGCATGGCCGGATCGCGGCCAGCGATCTCGTCATCCTCGGGCTCGGCCGGCTGGGCGGCGCGGCGCTCACCCACGCGTCAGACCTCGATCTGGTCTTCCTGTTCAGCGGCGATCACACGGGCGAATCCGATGGGTCACGCCCGCTCGGCAGCACACTCTACTACAATCGCCTCGCGCAGCGCGTGATTGCCGCGCTTTCCGCGCCGACTGCGGCAGGCGCGCTTTACGAAGTGGACGTCCGTCTGCGGCCCAGCGGCGCACAAGGGCCGATCGCGGTCAGCCTCGAAAGCTTCGCGCGCTATCAGCGCGAGGATGCATGGACGTGGGAACACATGGCGCTGTGCCGCGCGCGGCCTTTGTACGGCACGGCAGCGGACCGCGCGGCACTTGGCGCGATCATCGCCGATGTCCTGCACCGCCCGCGCGATGCGGCCAAGCTGAAGGAGGACGTCCTCGCGATGCGGGCCGAGATGGCGCAGCACAAACCGCCCACCGGCCCGCTCGACGTCAAGCTGGCGCGCGGCGGGCTCGTCGATCTCGAATTCCTCGTCCACTATCTGCAATTGCGGGAACGCACCGCGCTCGATCCGGATCTCGGGCGAGCGATCGAGGGCCTTGCCGGCGCGGGCCTCATCCCCGCTCCGCTGCGTGCCGCCCATGATCTGCTGGCGCGGCTGCTGGTCGTGGTCCGCCTCGTTGCCCCTGACGGCCGCTATCCGCCCGCTGCCAGCCGCGCTATCGTGGCGCGTGCGTGTGGTCTCGCCGATTGGCCGGGACTGCTCGCGGCAGTGCTGGCAGCGCGGCAACACATCGCTGCCAGCTGGCATTTGATTTTTGGCGAAATACTGGAGATTAGCGAATGAGCGAGACCATCGGCGCGGGCAGCATGCTGCCTGATGTTGCCATGACCACGACCGAGGGCGGAACCGTGAAGCCTTCGGATTTTCTCGGCCGCAAGCTGGTGCTGTTCTTCTATCCGAAGGACGATACCCCAGGCTGCACCACCGAGAACAAGGACTTCACCGCGCTCGCGGCCGAGTTCGAAGCCGCCGGAGCCGCCCTGCTGGGTGTGAGCAAGGATCCGCCCAAGAAGCACCTCAAGTTCATCGAAAAGCACGGCCTTGCCGCTCCGCTCGCCAGCGATGCGGAGGAAGGTGGCCTGTCGGACGCGCTCGGCATCTGGGCCGAGAAATCGATGTATGGCCGCACCTACATGGGCATGGAACGCACGACGTATCTGGTTGGTGCGGACGGCAAGATCGCGCAGGTCTGGTCGAAAGTGAAAGTGAAGGGTCACGCTGAAGAGGTCCTCGCCGCCGCGCGCGCGCTCTGACTGTGCCGACTAATACCGTGCCCAGCGTCGCCGCGGCGATCCGTGCGGCCATGCTCACCGCTGATCCCACGGCCAAGGCCATGGCCGCCCGCGCGGTGCGCCGCGATTGGGCGGCCGGGCGGCTGGCCTTCGCATTCGACGTCGCCATGCCGGACGCGCCCGCGCGGCCGGCGCGGCCCGAACTGCTCGCGCCCAATGCCATGCCAAAGCGCGGGCGCGGCGGTTCGGAGCGCGGCCGACTTGCCCTGCTCCACGCGCTTGCACATATCGAGTTTGTTGCCATCGACCTCGCGCTCGATGCGGCCGGCCGCTTCGGCGCGGAGCGGGGCCCCCAATTCGTGAACGACTGGCTCGATGTCGCGGCGGACGAGGCGATGCATTTCTCGCTGCTCGCCCGCCGGCTCCGCACACTCGGCTCAGACTACGGCGCGCTCCCCGCGCATGACGGGCTGTGGGATGCCGCGCGTGAGACCGCACACGATCTTGCGGCACGCCTCGCGGTGGTGCCCATGGTGCTCGAAGCGCGCGGCCTGGACGTTACACCTGTAACTATCGAACGCTTTACCGCAGCGGGTGATCTGCGCTCGGCCCGCATTCTCGAACGCATCCTCGATGATGAGATCAGGCATGTGCGCTACGGCACAACGCACTTCCTGAAACTGTGCGAAGAGGGCGGTGAATCACCTCCGGCGCTCTGGAAAACCCTTGTCGAGCGCCATTTTCGCGGGGCCGTTAAGCCGCCGTTCAACGACTCAGCGCGTCGTGCTGCCGGTTTATCGTACGAATTGATGACAGGGCTTGTCTGATTAAGACTCTTCCCCCTAACCGGTTGCCAACGAGGCAGCGGGAGGGGTTTTCCGCGTCGCTCTCAAGGAAACTGTCAGGCAGACCGGTATTATCCGGAAGGTTGTTGGCGGGATCCAGGTGAATTTGTCCCGGTGGTCAATGCGGCACAGTCGATGTCGCAAATCCGGGACCGAAAAGGGTTAGCGGGTCGCAATGCTTAGCAACAAGATTTTGAAACTGGTGTTCGCCTCGATGAGCGCTACCGCCTGTTTCC
This sequence comes from Sphingomonadaceae bacterium, assembly GCA_947375105.1. Lineage (GTDB taxonomy): Bacteria > Pseudomonadota > Alphaproteobacteria > Sphingomonadales > Sphingomonadaceae > Novosphingobium. The sequence continues at coordinate 3,764 of CANCET010000086.1, read as the reverse complement.
TTTCTGCTCCGGCCATGGCGAACAGCGCTGCTTCGGCTGATATCGCCGCTCCGCTCCGGGCCGCTGAAGCCGCCCGCAACGGCACGACCGCTCCCGCCGCCGAAGATGAATTTCACAAGCTTTTCGCCAGCTGGAAGTCGCTCGATGGCGGCACCGCGATCGGCAATGTCGGTCCCGCTCAGCGCAGCAGCGGCGTCTCGATCCCCTCGCTCGTTCCGGTCTCTTCGAACCGCTCGATGAGCAGCGGCTTCGGCATGCGCGTTCACCCCGTGCTGGGCGGCCTGCGTGCGCACAAGGGCATCGATCTTCCCGCCACCACCGGCACCCCGATCCACGCTTCGGCCGATGGCGTCGTGGGCAAGGCAGATTGGTTCGGCGGCTATGGCCTGTTCGTCGAACTGGAGCATGGCGGCAGCATGGAAACGCGCTACGGCCACATGTCGCGGATCGCGGTTGCCGAAGGTCAGCGCGTCCGCAAGGGCGACGTGATCGGCTACGTTGGCTCGACCGGCCGTTCGACCGGCTCGCACCTGCACTATGAAGTGCGCATCGGCGGCGAGGCCGTGAACCCCATTCCCTATATGCAGACGGTTGCTCCCGGCGTGGCGACCGACACTGTTCTGGCACAGGGCGAAATGCCCGCCGGGCTGGCGCACTGATCGCGCCGCACAAAGTCATCTTGGAGAGGATGGGACGAAGGCGGCGGAAACGTCGCCTTTTTCTTTTGTAGGCTACCCGGTGCGCCATGGCCCGTTGCGGCCCGGTGCAGTCGCGCATTTCTTGCCTCGGCATTTGGCAAAACCGACGAATCCCGTTGCGCCCTTTAATCGAACGGTTAAACTCCCGGTGAACGCGGACAGATCAAGCCGCCGATCCTGAGAGGATGCGCATGCAGTACCACCCGAGTTTCCATGCCAGGACAAACCCGGAGAAGCCCGCCGTCATCATGTCCGGCAGCGGCGAGGTCGTGACCTATGGTGAGCTGGATGCGCAGAGCAACAGGTTCGCCCAGTTGCTGCGTTCACGCGGGATCGGCATCGGCGATACCATCGCGCTCTGCTTCGAAAACCACCCGGTGTTCTTCTCGCTGTGCTGGGGCGCACAGCGCGCCGGCATTGTGTATGTCGCGATTTCCTCGCGCCTCGCTCCGCCCGAAGTCGCCTATATCGCACGGGACAGCGGGGCCAAGCTGCTCGTCGGCTCGGGCGCACTCACGCCGCTGCTCGATGCGGTGGCCGCAGCCGCGCCGGAAGTCCCGCAATTGCGTCTCGGCGGCAGCGGCGAGCACGATCTGGCCGCCGCGCTCGATGCCATGCCGGCAGAACCTGTCGCCGACGAGCGCGCGGGCTGCGACATGCTCTATTCCTCCGGCACCACCGGCAAGCCCAAGGGTGTGCGGGTGCCGCTGCCCGAAGACCCGGCAATCGGCGGCGCCAATTCGCTGATCATGCTCGCGGGGGGGCCCTTTGGCATTCGTCCTGATGCAGTCTACCTTTCGCCCGCCCCGCTCTACCACGCAGCGCCGCTGCGCTGGTCGATGACGGTACAACGCTTCGGCGGAACCGTGGTCTGCATGGAAAAGTTCGATGCGGAGAAGGCGCTTGAAGCCATCGAGCGCTACAAGGTCACCGACAGCCAGTGGGTGCCCACGCATTTCGTGCGCATGCTCAAGCTGCCCGACGAAGTTCGCACCCGCTACGACCTCTCCTCGCTGCGCGGTGCGATCCACGCGGCGGCGCCCTGCCCCGTTCCGGTCAAGCGCGCGATGATCGATTGGTGGGGCCCGGTGCTCAACGAGTATTATGCCGGCACCGAAGGCAATGGCTTCACCTTCATTTCCAGCCCTGAATGGCTGCAGCGCCCCGGCTCTGTCGGCCGCGCGCTGCTCGGCACGATCCGCATCTGCGACGAAAGCGGCGACGAGGTTGCGCGCGGTACCGAAGGCCAGGTGTTCTTCGAAGGCGGCAATCCGTTTGCCTACCACAACGATCCCGAAAAGACCCGCGAGGCTGCGAACAAGCACGGCTGGACCAGCCTTGGCGATGTCGGCTGGGAAGATGACGACGGTTATCTTTTTCTCACCGACCGCAAGAGCTTCATGATCATCTCCGGCGGGGTCAACATCTACCCGCAGGAGATCGAGAACCTCTTGATAACACACCCGAAAGTGGCCGACGTCGCGGTCATCGGCGCCCCCGATCCAGACATGGGCGAACGCGTGGTCGCCATTGTCCAAGCGCACGAAGTTAGTGAAGTTGGCCCCGCCCTCGCCGAAGAACTCACCGCCTGGCTCGCGCCGCAATTGAGCCGCGTGAAGCTCCCCCGCCAGATCGACTTCCGCGCCGAACTGCCCCGCGAACCCACCGGCAAGCTGTTCAAGCGCCTCCTGCGTGATGAATACAAGGCAGCGGCCGCCGCTTCCATTTGATCCGACCAAGGACACATACCATGGCCACCACCGCAGAGCGCAGAGTTCCCGACGAAATCGGCCGCGCCGTGATCGATCCCGCCGCCTATGCCGCGTGGGATCCGCTGCTCGACCAGTTCGACACATTGCGCAAGGAGGGCCTGGAAGTCGCCCGCGTGACGTCCTCCGAGGACATCCATGAGCCGTTCTGGCTGGTCAGCAGCTTCGACGCAGTGATGGCGGCAAGTAAAGACAATACGACCTTCCTCAACTTCCCCAAGCCTACCGTCTTCACGCTGCGCAGCACCGATGCGCTGGCCCGCGCGATCACTGGCGGCAGCCCGCACCTCGTCCAGTCGCTCGTCCAGCTTGATGCCCCGCTCCACCCCAAGCTGCGACGGCTGACGCAGGACTGGTTCATGCCCAAGAACCTGCGCACGATCGAACAACGCGTGCGCACGATCGCCGAATCGACGGTGGACCGCGTCCTCGAGGCTGGCGGCGAGGGCGATTTCACGAAGCTCGTTTCCTCGCCCTATCCATTGCACGTCGTGATGCAGATTCTTGGCGTGCCCGAAGCAGACGAACAGCGCATGCTCGTGCTGACCCAGCAGATGTTCGGCGGGCAGGACGAGGACCTCAACCAGTCCGGCATCAAGAACCTGCCGCCCGAAATGATCACCCAGATCGTCTCCGGAGCGGTGAAGGACTTCGAAACCTATTTCGCCGCACTCGCTGCCGAACGGCGCAAGAACCCGACGGACGACGTCGCGACGGTCATCGCCAATGGCACCGTCGATGGCAAACCGCTCGATGATGTCGTCACCGCTGGTTACTACATCATCACTGCCAGCGCCGGGCACGATACGACCAGTGCCTCTACCGCCGGCGCAATGCTCGCGCTGGCACGCGATCCGGAGCAGTTTGCCCGGGTCAAGGCAGACCGCAGCCTGCTGGCCGGGATCGTGGAAGAAGCGATCCGGTGGACGACGCCGGTGCAGCATTTCATGCGCACCGCATCGGCAGATACCGAACTCGGCGGGCAGAAGATCGCCAAGGACGACTGGCTGATGCTGAACTACGTCGCGGCCAACCACGATCCGGCTCAGTTTCCCGATCCGCGCAGGTTCGATGCTGCGCGCGAAGGTAACCGCCACCTCGCTTTCGGAGCGGGCGCGCACCAGTGCCTCGGCTTGCACCTCGCGCGCCTCGAGATGCGGATCCTGTTCGAGGTGCTGCTCGACCGGCTGGCCAGTGTGGAGTTGGCAGGCGAGCCAGCGCGCGCCAAATCCACGTTCGTCGGTGGGCTCAAGCGCCTGCCGATGCGATGGAAGGCCGCCTGAACCAGGCCGTTATC
>CANCET010000085.1 GCA_947375105.1 Sphingomonadaceae bacterium | reverse complement strand
CAGCAACAGGATGGGCCGAACTTTCGGTCATGCGCTGCAGCGGGCACAAGCCGATGCTGACCATCGGCGACGTCATGGTGCCGCCGCACGGGCTGGGCATGGCGACCGGCTATGACGACGGGTATAATCAGACACCCGCGCGCCTGCTTCGAGCGATCCGCGGCCTTGGTTACCGGGGCAGCATCAATCACTATGTGGGGATGAGCCACTTCTTTCCGCTGGCGCCGGACGGCACCGGGGGTTTCGTGGTCGATCCTGGGCTGCCCGCGCTCAATGTGGCCGCCGAGCGCTGGCACGCCGCGTTCCTGTCGGCGGCGCATGCGATGGGCTATACGGTGATCCTGTCGCAATCCTACGAGCTTCTGGCGCAGCATTGTCCTGCCGCATGGCAACAGCGGGGAGCGGATGGAAGCCCAGCCCGAACGGGTTGGTCGCCCCCATCGGCGCTGCTCTCACCGGCCAATACCTCCGCGATCAGCTGGCTGCGGCAGGTCGCGGTCAGGCTTGCGGGCATGCTCGTCGAAGCCGGGCTACCGGTCCGTTACCAGATCGGAGAGCCGTGGTGGTGGGTGACCGCGGACCGCAAGATCTGCATTTATGACGATGCGGCAAGGGCAGCGCTCGGCGGCAGTCCCGTGGCGATACCCGACCTTGGCGCGACGCTGAGCGCAGCGCAGAAATCGCTGCTTGACGCTGCAGGCGCGCTGCTTGCCGCCTCTACCGCCAGCCTTGCAGCTGCAGTGCGGGCCGCGGCGGGAAGCGCCACGTGCGAGACGCTGCTGCTGGCTTTCCTCCCGACCGTACTCGACCCGGCGACACCTGAGGCACGGCGCGCGAACCTGCCGACTGGCTGGGCCTATCCCGCATTCGATGTGCTGCAGATCGAAGACTATGACTGGCTGACGGCCGGGTTCGAGGCCCGCCGAACGCGGGGCCGGGCGGAGGCGGAGGCGCGCCTCGGCTATGCGCGCAGCCAGCAGCATTATCTTTCAGGCTTCGTGCTGAGCGACAGCGACGGCGAGACGATGTGGCCGCTGATCGATGCCGGTGCGAGCGAAGCGCAAGCGCTTGGCGTGGCCGAGACCTTTATATGGGCTCTGCCGCAAGTGGCACGAGACGGCTTTACCCGCCTGCCTGATTCCGCCGCCGAGGCGGCCAGCGAGGATGAAACGATGCAGCCCTTCGACGACGTGATCTTCCCTATCGCGATCGGACGGTCGGCCACGGTAACGCCCGAGTTTTCGACCAACGTCACGATCACGGCATCGGGCTTCGAGCGGCGCAACAGCCTGTGGGCCGACGCGCGGCTGCGCTTCGACGTGGGGCCGGGTGTGCGTTCCGAAGCAGAGCTGGGCGAGCTCATCGCCTTCTTCCGGGCGCGGCGCGGACAAGCGAGGGGCTTCCGCCTGCGCGACCCATCGGACTACAGTTCGAACGCCATGATCGGCATTCCAAGCGCGCTCGATCAGATGATCGGCACCGGTAACGGGGCGACCGCGCGGTTCGCGTTGGTGAAGGCCTATGGTTCGGGAGGGGATGCGCAGCTTCGGCGGATCACCCGCCCTCGCCCGGAAAGCCTTCTGGTCAGCGTGGACGGGATTGCCGTGACAGCCTGGACGCTCGACGCGCTGGGCGAAATCGTCTTCACCGATGCGCCAGGTGCAGGAAAAGTCGTACGCGCGGGCTTCCTGTTCGACGTGCCGGTACGGTTTGCCGAAGACCGGCTCGATGTTTCCGGTGCGGCCTTTGCGGCGGGAGAAGCGCCCAGCGTCCCACTCATCGAACTGCGCGAGGATGCCTGACATGGCCGAGAGCACGCGAATCTGGTTCAGCCAGTCGCTCGAGACCGTGGCGATCTGGTGGCGGCTTGAGCGGCGAGACGGGGTGACACTGGGATTCACCAGCCATGACCGGGATCTCGCCTTCGACGGTCTGGTCCACCGCACCGCTCCAGGCATGGTCCCATCGGCGATCCGGCGCACCGCTGATTTCGAGGCCGACAGCGCCGAAGTGGCCGGCGCACTGAGCCACGATTCGATTCGGGAAGCCGATCTGGCTGCGGGCCGGTTCGACGGTGGTTCGATCGCCATGGGGCTTGTCGACTGGGACACGCTGGAGCGGGTTACGCTCTATACCGGGACGATCGGGACGGTAGGGCATGAGGGAGCAGGTTTTTCGGCCGAGCTGCGCTCGGTAAAGGACATGCTTGCCCGCCAGATCGTCCCGCGCACCGCTCCGACCTGCCGCGCGGAATTCTGTGCGGAGGGCTGCACACTTTCCGCCAACGCCTACACCTATCAGGCGACCCTTGCGGAGATATCGGCGGACAGCGCTTCAGTACGTGTAAGCGGCGGACCGACGACGTCGCTTCTGGCTTTCGGAACACTGCGCTGGATCGATGGCCCCGAGGCGGGCTTGAACCGGCGGATCGAGGCAATCGACGGAAGCTGGCTCATGCTTGACCGGACTACGGCGGCCGGCATTGCCGTGGGCACCCGGATCGAACTGCGCGAAGGCTGTGATCATACGCTGGAGACTTGCGCCACGCGCTTTGCCAATGCGGCCAACTTCCAGGGTGAGCCGTTCCTGCCAGGCAATGATCTGCTGACACGCTATCCGGCGCCAGTGGCGTGAGCCAAGCGCTGGGCGAAGCGGCAGCGGGCTTGATCGGGGTTCGCTTCCGCCTGCATGGCCGCGATCCGGCAACGGGGCTCGACTGCGTCGGTGTAGTTGCCGAGGCGATGCGGCGTTCCGGGAGGGAGCCAGTGGTGCCGGAAGGATATCGACTGCGCACCACCTCACTTGCAAACCTGCTTCCGTTTGCGCGCGCCAATGAGTTTGCACCTGCTGCCGACTGCAGCGACGCCGACGTCTTGCTCGTCATGGTGAGCCCGGTTCAACCCCACTTGCTGGTCAACGCGGCGGGCGGCTTCATCCATGCCCATGCCGGGCTTGGCCGAATCACGTTTCTGCCGGGGCCTGTTCCGTGGCCAGTGAGTGCTGGCTGGCAGGTGCCCCTCGCGACAACTAAAATCGGGAACTGAGCAGTATGGCTACCTTGCTTCTGACCGCTGTGGGAACCGTTTTTGGCGGCCCGCTCGGCGGTGCCATCGGCGCGCTCGTAGGCCGCCAGATCGATACGGCGATCATCGGGGGGCGGAGGGTTGAAGGGCCGCGGCTCAAGGATCTGACGGTCCAGACTTCGAGCTACGGCTCGGCCCTGCCACTCCATTTCGGCAAGATGCGTGCCGCGGGAAGCGTGATCTGGGCGACCGAACTGGTCGAACACAAGGATACGGCGAGCAGCGGCAAGGGACGTCCGTCCGTCACCAGCTATACCTACTCATCCTCCTTCGCCGTCGCCGTTTCAAGCCGGCCAATCGCGGGGATCGGGCGGATCTGGGCAGACGGCAACCTGCTGCGGGGCGCCAGCGGCGACCTCAAGGTCGGCGGGACGCTGCGCATTCATCTGGGGCATGGGGACCAGGCCCCGGATCCGCTGATGGTACAGGCAGAGGGGATTACGCACTGCCCCGCCTATCGCGGACTGGCCTACGTCGTGTTCGAAGACCTCCAACTAGCGGACTATGGCAACCGCATACCCTCGCTGACGTTCGAGATCCTGGCCGACACGGCCGACACCTCCATCGGTGCAATAGCACGTGCGATTCTGCCGGAAGCAGAGGTCACAAACCTTGATACCAGTCTTGCCGGGTTCAGCATCGACCAAGGTTCGGCAGGCGATGCACTTGCCGTGATTGCGGATGCCGTGCCGATTGCCTGCGCGGTTTCCGGCGGTGCCCTGAAAATCCACGCAGCCGAACCGATTGCCGGCATTTCCCCTGTAATGCTTCCCGGACCCGCAGCGGCGAACAGGGAGGCGCAATCCGCCGAGATCAAGGCGAGCGGATGGTCCCGCAAGCGGGAGCCGCTGCCGCGCTTCAGGCAGTGCGGGGTCCGCTACTACGACGTCGCCCGCGACTACCAACCCGGCCTGCAGCGCGGGATCGGGCGAAGTGAGCAGGGAGACTTGCAAGTTATCGAGTTGCCGGCGGCGCTCTCCGCTTCAGCAGCCCAGACATTGGCGGGGAATGCCAGCCGACGCGCCGCCCGCCCAGCGGACACCATCAGCTATCGGGTGACAGAAATCGATCCAGCAATCGGGCCGGGCATTTTCGTGCAGGTCCCGGTGGCGGCCGGACTTTGGCAAATCGTCCAGTGGGAGTGGCAGCAGGATGGTGTGCTGCTTGCGCTAGCTGCCAGCCATGCGACAGGAGGAGTGGGCACGGCGACGCCGATTGCGACGGATCCCGGGCGGTTCAACGCGGCAGCCGACCTTCTACGCACTCCAACGGTGCTGGAGGCGTTTGCACTACCTTGGGACGGCACCGGAAGCGGGGCGACGCCCGCCGCCTTCGCCGCAGCCGCGGGCGCCAGCGCCGGCTGGACTGGCGCAGCGCTGCTGGCAGACCTCGGCGGAGACGGCGGCGCACTGACGTCGATCGGTTCGACCGGCAGAACCCGGGCGCGAATCGGCAGAACCATGGGTGTGCTGGCGCCGGCCTCGCCGCTCGTGCTTGATCGCCGCTCCACGCTCGACGTTACTCTGGCGGCGAGCGATCAAGCGCTCGTCGATGCGAGCCTTGCCCAGATGCTTCAGGGGGCGAACAGGGCCCGTATCGGAAACGAGATCGTGCAGTTTGCCAGCGCTACTCCGCTGAGCGGAAGCGTATGGCGCTTGAGCAACTGGTTGCGAGGGCGCGGAGGCTCCGAGTGGGCAATTGACACCCATGTGGCGGACGAACCCTTCGTTCTGATCGAAGATGCCCTTGTGCGGCTGGACCCAGCACTGATCGGCGATCCGGGAACTACGCGAATCGTTGCCGTTGGGCTGGGCGATACGGCTGCAGTAAGTGTGCCGATTGCAGACGCCGGTGCGACGCTGCGCCCGCTATCGCCGGTACATGGCAATGCGGCTTTGCAATCGGATGGATCGGTGGCGCTGACCTGGATCAGGCGCGCGCGCGGTGCCTGGCTGTGGCTCGACGGCGTGGAAGCGCCGCTCAATGAAGAATTTGAACGCTGGGAGATCGCAGTCGGCGAATCGACAGCGCCGGTGCTGCGGTGGCAGACCACCAGCGCAACGTTGACCGTAACCGCCGCGCAAATCGCGGGGCTCCCAACCGCTGCGCCGCACTATTTCACTGTGCGCCAGATCGGCCGGAACGCAGCATCGAAGCCGCTGCGCATCGAATTCCCTGCCTGAGCCAAACAACAGGAATCGATCATGACTGACCCCATCAGCTTTTCCTCTTCATCTCCCCGTTTTGCACTTCCCTTGTTGTTTTCGGGGCAGAGCCAGAAGGAGATCACTGTGAACGAGGCTGTGCTGACAGCTGACATCCTGATGCACATGGCTGTCGAGGCGGTGGTTGCAAGCCCTCCGACAGCGCCATCCAATGGACAGTGTTGGCTGATCGCTAGCGGTGCAACGGGTTCGTTTGCCGGTCACACTGATACTATTGCGGCATGGAGCGAGGGTGGTTGGCGGTTCATAGCGCCCCGTGAAGGCATGCGGGCCTACGATCTTTCGGCCACTGCACAGCGCCTCTATGCCGGTGGTAGCTGGAGATTGACCACAGCACCTGCAGCACCGTCCGGCGGTAGTGTCATAGACAGCCAGGCCCGCACTGCCATAACCGCGATGATTGCTGCGATGAGGAACGCGGGTCTGCTTTCCTGATTCCATGCCCCTTTGTTCGATCGACAATCTTGTTCAGCTTCAGCACGTTTTACACCCTAGGGTTGTTGCGTAGCAAAGTGGCCTTAGTTGCTTTTTGGCAACAATCGCCGAGCAGGTTTGCTTGCATGCGAAAACGAGAGCCGCTAATGGCTTGAACGTCCGAAGCATGACTTCGAATAAAGGGGAAATGAGAATGCGGAAATTGCTCGTGGGCATGGCCCTGGCGTCCACGGCGCTCGCAACGCCGGCGCTCGCCAAGAATGATTCCTGGTATGTCGAAGTCGATGCTGGCGCGATGATCGTCGAAAAGACGGATCTGAAGATCGCTGGTGTTGCAAACGCCGCGACGCTGAAGAACGGCACCGGTTATGACGTTGGCGGCATCGTCGGCTACGATTTCGGGGGCTTCCGCCTTGAATCCGAAGTCGGTTATCGCCGTGCTCGCGTCGACAGCATCACCGACAGCAATGGCGGCATTGTCGATCGTGCCACCAACACGCTCAAGGGGCATACCTATGCCCTGAGCTACATGGTCAATGGCCTGCTCGACTTCGGCAGCGACGATGGCCTTCAGGGCTTTGTCGGTGGCGGCGTCGGTGTTGCCAACGTGAAGTACGCTGTGACAACGCGCGGCTTCGGCGGCACCCACGATTCGGACACCAACTTTGCCTGGCAGGCACTGGCCGGCGTTCGCGCACCGATCTCGAAGCATTGGGACGTGGGCCTCAAGTACCGCTATTTCAACGTCAACCGGCTGGACTTCGTCGGCGATGGCGCTCTGACCGGTCAGGCGATCAAGGGCCGTTGGCGCTCGCACTCGATCATGGGTACGTTGGCTTACAACTTCGGTGGTGCCGAGCCGGCTCCGATGCCCGAGCCTCCCGCTCCGCCACCGCCGCCGCCGCCTCCCCCGCCGCCCCCTCCGCCGCCCCCGCCGCCGGCTCCGGTCTGCAACAAGGGTCCGTACATCGTGTTCTTCGACTGGGATAAGTCGAACATCACGCCGGAAGCAGCGACGATTCTGGACAACGCCGTTACGGCTTATGGCAATTGCGCCAGCGTTCCCATCATGCTTGCGGGTTATACCGACCGTTCGGGTACGCCGAAGTACAATCAGGGCCTCTCGGAGCGCCGGAACACTTCGGTCCGCACTTATCTGACTGCCCACGGGATTCCCGATGGTTCAATCACGAGCCAGGCATTCGGCGAAAGCAACCCGCGCGTTCCGACCGCCGATGGTGTTCGCGAACTCCAGAACCGTCGCGTGGAAATCACGTACGGTCCGGGCTCGGGCATGTAAGCCAAGGCGCAAAGCCAAGATGAATGGGGGGGCCGGAGCAATCCGGCCCCCTTTTTCTTGGGTCCGCCGCTGAGGCCACTGCCGTATGTTGGCTGGCGAGCCGGACCCTCAGCCTTGGACGGCCCCGCCCGGTCTTCGCGACCGGTGGTTCGCGCTATGCCTCGCGCCGAACCAGATCGCGGCGCGAGATTTCGAGAGCGACGAGTGCGAACGGCACCACGACCAAGATGCCGGCGAGGCCGATCCTCAGGCTGCCAAAGCTCCCTGAGATCCGTCCCGCGGCGTATGGCCCAAGTGCGAGACCAACCATGGTCGCAAACAGGAAGAACGATGCTGTGGCGGTTGCCCGCGACGTGGCTGGAACGATGTTCACAATCGTACCGGCGGCCCCACCAAGCGCCGCACTGGCAAGGAACCACATCGGAAAGACGCAGAAATAGACAACTGTCAGCGAATGAGTCGCGAGCATTATGCAGTTCGGCACGAGTGAGGCGAGCAAGGCCACGATCACGACGACGACGCGGCGGGAATGATAGCAATCTCCGGCAAATCGATCACCCAAAGCACCACCAGCGATGACGCCAAGAGCGCCGCCCGCAGCCGCCGAACCACCAACAACAAGCGCAACTGCGCCTGCAGATGCTCCGAACTCGCGCATCACGAAGAGCGGTCCGAATGCCGAGCCAGCATATGTGATGACGCACATGAGGCCATAGCCGACGTTGATGCCGACGACTGATGGCGTTGCCCAGATTACGCGGAAGGCTTCCGGATCATCGTGGCGCAGGGCAATCGCCCACGACGCGATCGCATAGAAGCCGATCGCGAGTGCAAGCCACTGCGCTGGGTCACCCAGAAGCTTCGTAAGGACGAATGCCAGTGTGGCCAGACCCGCCATAATCGCGAAATTGCCAAGCAGCGCGGTGCTCCCGCGCCGCGCCGCGGCAAGCACTGTGAACGGCGGCACAATTGCCCCAAGATCGCGCACGAATGCACCCCAGGTCGCTTGCGGCGTTACTGCGGTGATCGTGCCTTCGGCTACGGGCGCTTCAAACCGCCCGCGGACCGGTTCGCGCAAACTGCGCACCCATAGCGCGAGCAGCAATCCTGGCAGTCCGACTGCCATGAAAGCTGCCTGCCAGCCAGCGAGCCCGAACGGCCGCGCACCCAGCGGAAACGCTGCGTTCCATCCCCCCGCGATCGACGTACCGATATAGAGCGAAAAGCCGCCGCCAAGATAAATACCCGAAGAGAAGATCGCGACAGCCGTCGCGCGGCGATGCGCAGGGAAGTAATCTGCCAGCAGCGAATAGGAGCAGGGCCCGGCGGTAGCTTCGCCTACGCCGACACCGATGCGCGCTGCGCCGAGTTGCCAGAAATTTCGCGACATGCCGGAAAGTGCGGTCATCGTGGACCACAAGCCAAGTCCTACGGCAAGCAGGCGGGTTCGCGTCGTCCGGTCGGCCAGCTTCCCCAGAGGGATTCCGAACAGCGCGTAGAACACGCCAAAGGCGGTGCCATAGAGAAACCCGAACTGGGCATCGGAAATGCCGAGATCGTGCTTGATGTCCACTGCGAGGATCGTGAGCAGTTGCCGATCCACGAAGTTGATGACGTAGACAAGGACCAGGACCAGCAGCGCGTACCAGCTGTACCGATCCACACCGAGCCACTGCTTGGGCTTATCCGTCATCTCCATATTTCGTGCCATCCTCTATCCCGGCTGCATCGAATCCCGCGCGCCGCAAACGGCAGCTGTCGCAGACGCCGCAGGCCCGCCCATCCGGCAGCGGGTCGTAACACGACCAACTGGCCCCTGGATCGAGCCCGAGACGGGCCGCTTCTTGCGCGATTTCGCTTTTCTTGAGGTGCTGAAGCGGGGCGTGGACCCGTACGGTTCCGCCTTGGTCACCAAGCTTGGTGGCAACCCGAGCAAGCGTTTCAAACCCGCCAATGAATTCCGGCCGGCAATCAGGATAACCGGAATAATCGAGCGCATTGACGCCGATGAACAGATCGCCAGACCCCGCAGCTTCAGCCCAGGCGAGCGCGAGCGAAAGAAACACCAGATTGCGCGCAGGCACGTACGTGACCGGGATTTCATCGCTGACCCCGTCCTTGGGCACCGCGATATCAGCGGTCAGCGCCGATCCTCCGAACTGGCGCAGATCCAGCGGCAGTATTACGTGGCGTTCCACATTCAGCGCCTCCGCAATCCCGCGCGCAGCATCAATTTCGACGCGATGGCGCTGGTTATAATCGATAGTCAGCGCAAGGATCCGGAAACCCTGCTCTTGCGCCAACGCTGCGCAAACCATGGAATCGAGGCCGCCCGAGAGCAGCACGACGGCGAGAGGGGATTGTCCGGCGACGGCCTTTTCAAGCATGCACCAGAGCTAGAGGCATGAACCGCCCGTGGCAATCCTCGCCGCGCAATCAGGACGTGCAGGCGCCGACACGCCGGACTTCCGCACGCATGTTGAACGGGAGCCCCTGCGCGATACCTTGGGTCTCGAGTTGCACCAGTTGCGCGCTCTCGAAGCGGACAGACGTCTGACCGTAGCCGTTACCCGGGCATGTGTAGTGCACTGTGACCGCATCGGCCGTGTCCTGCACCGTGAAGCTGCGGCAGGTCTCGCGCATATGCCGAATCTGGATCAGCCGACGTCCGTTATCAATGCAGAGCCGGCTCCGACCGCCGGAAAGATCGCGGTCACGCACTTCCCATTGACCCGGCTGGAGTTGATCCAACATCGCGAGCGAGGGCCGTTGGGCCGTGAGCGCGGGCGCGGCAAACGCCAGCAGCGCAACTAACCCGAAGCTCTTCAATCGGCGGCGCGAAAGCGGGGCGAGCCGGAAAATTCGGCGCAGCAGACGGTCCATCAGCGAGCGCGTCCATGACTGGCGCTCCAGCACCATGCTGCAACGCGAGGCACGCAGTATACGCAGAAAATTGTTGCGTTAAAGTGTTCTCAGCTAGCGACGAGCTGAATCAGCCATTCAATCGAGTTCAATCTCGAAGACGCGCGAGCAAAACGCGCAGTCGACGAGGATCAATCCGTCATCATCGCGCATTTCAGCACGCTCAGCTGGACCAAAGCGTGAAAGGACCGAGCGGTAATACTCGTTCGTGCAGCGACAGCCTTTGCGGATACGCACACCCTGTTCAACCCGAACCTCGCGCTCTTCGTGGAACAATCGCCACAACACGGTTTCCAGATCCAGCGCGGAGTCGACCAGTTCGGCCGGGGATATCGATCCTCCCATGATGCGCGTGTGCTCCCACTCGGGATGATCAAGCTGCACGTGCAGTCGCTCCCTGCCCTCTTCCCCCTCGGGCAGGTGCTGGATCAGCAAGCCCCCTGCGACACAGCCATTGGCATCGCTTCGCACAGCAACCCGGATCAGCGTGGGAATCTGTTCCGACTGGACAAAGTAGCTTTCGCAGGCCGCAGCAAGCGTATCACCCTCAAGCGGAACAATGCCTTGATAGCGCTGACCGGACGTGGCGAGATCAAAGGTGATCGCCAGATAGCCATCGCCAAACAGCGCGCTCAACGTCGGACTGGGGCCGAGTTCATCGAGCCGTGCCCGGTCGAACCGGGCATACCCGCGCACTTCGCCACCGCGAAAATCGCACACGAGCAGATCGACCACGCCATCCTGCGTTTGCGCTTGGAGGGTGAGTTGTCCCTGCTCATCCTTGAGCAGCGAGCCGAGCAGCGCCGACAGCACCAGGGCCTCGGCCAGCAAATGGCGGATCGGTGCCGGGTAGGAATGCGCTGCGATGACAGAGTCGAGCGCCGGCCCAAGCCGGACCAGTCGGCCACGCGCATTGCGTTCTGCCACGGTAAACGCCAGAACTTGGTCGAATCCGGTCGCCCCGGCTCCATCCGTCATGGTCAAATCTGCCCGAATGCCCAGCGCAGGATCGCTTTCTGGGCATGGATGCGATTCTCAGCCTCGTCCCACACCACAGACTGCGAGCCGTCGATGACCGCATCGGTCACTTCCTCGCCGCGATGCGCAGGCAGGCAGTGGAGCAGCACGGCATCGGGCTTCGCCAGCGCCATGAGCTCAGAGTTCACCTGATAGGGGGTCATCGCGGCCAATTTCGCTTCGGCGTGGGCCTGACCCATCGATATCCACGTATCAGTCACCACGACATCCGCACCGCGCGCGGCTTCCGCAGCGTCACGGTGGATATCGACGCGCGCACCTCCAGCACGGGCTGCGGCGATGAAGCTCGGCTCGCTATCATAGCCTTCCGGCACGCCGATGCGCACATTGAACTTCATCAGGCCCGCGGCCTCGACGAACGAGTTGAGCACGTTGTTGCCATCGCCCAGCCAGGCAACTTCGAGCCCGGGAAGGGCCTTGCCATGCTCAAGCAGGGTCTGCAGATCGGCTACGATCTGGCATGGGTGCGAAAGATCGGTCAGGCCGTTGATGACCGGGACACTCGCGTAATGCGCCAGCTCCTCCAGCTTCGCATGATCATCAGTGCGCAGCATGATGGCATCGGCCATTCGGCTCAATACGCGGGCGGTATCGGCGATTGTCTCCCCGCGGCCCAGTTGGGTCGTTCCCGCATCCAGCACAACGCTGCTGCCACCCAGCTGGCGGATCCCGATATCGAACGAGACACGCGTGCGGGTGGAGTTCTTTTCAAACACCATCGCCAGCACGCGGCCAGCCAGCGGCGCATCCGCATCGTGCTGGCCCTTGGGGAAGCCACTGCGCGCAACCTTGCGGTCCATCGCATCACCCAGGATGGCCGCGAGCGCATCGCCGCCCGCATCGCTCAGGCTGAGGAAATGCCGGGTCATGCCGGCTGCGCTTCGACCGCGTAACTGGCGGTTGCAGCGGAGAGCTTCTCCATGAATTCCTCGATGTGGCTATCGTCGATGACCAGCGGCGGCAGGACGCGGAAGGTCATGTCGCCAGCAGCCACGGTCAACAGCTGGTGATTGTCGCGCATGTGCGCCACGAACGGACGTGGCTCGATCTTCATCTTCACGCCGAGCATGAGGCCCCGGCCGCGAACGAGTTCGAACATGTCCGGGTAGTTGCCAATGAACTGCTCAAGCCGTCCGCGCAGCCGTTCGCCCTTGGCCTTGACCTCCTCGAGAAAGGCCGGTTCGGCCACGACATCGAGCACCGCTTCTGCGGCCGCCATGGCCAGCGGATTGCCACCATACGTGCTGCCATGCGTGCCAAGACCCATGCCGCGCGCAGCACGCTCGGACGCAAGGCACGCACCCAGCGGGAAGCCGCCGCCAATGCCCTTCGCGCTCGCCATGATGTCAGGCACCACGCCGTACTGCTCGTAGGCATAGAGATCGCCCGTGCGAGCGACACCGCACTGCACTTCATCGAAGATCAGCATGAGATCGTGCTCATCAGCCAGAGCGCGCAGGCCTTCCAGGAATTCGGGAGAGGCATCGCGAATGCCGCCCTCACCCTGGATCGGTTCTACGAGGAAGCCTGCCGTATGCGGCCCTATAGCGGCGCGCGCACCTTCGAGATCATCAAAGTCGACATAGCGGAAGCCTTCGAGCAGCGGCATGAAGCCCTTGTGCATCTTCTCCTGGTTGGAGGCGCTGATCGTTGCCATGGTGCGGCCGTGGAAGGCATTCTTGAACGTGATCAGTTCAAAGCGCTCGGTGTTGCCGGCATGCTGGTGATAGGCGCGCGCCGTCTTGATCGCGCATTCCACCGCCTCGGCGCCCGAGTTGGTGAAGAACACAGTGTCCGCGAAAGTGAGATCGACCAGCCGCTGTGCGAGATGCTCTCCCTGCGGGCTGCCATAAAGGTTCGATACGTGCATCAGCGTTGCCGCCTGCTGCTGGATCGCACCAATCAGGTGTTCGTTGCTGTGGCCGAGCAGGTTGACCGCGATGCCGCTGGCGAAATCGAGATAGCGCGTGCCGTCTTCGCTGATCAGATGACAGTGCTCTCCGCGCACCGGACGCACGCCGCACCGGGGATAGACGGGCATCAACGGGGTGATCGACATGACACGGTTCCTTCCTGCTCGGCTCCCGTTTCGCCGGGAGTGTTGTCGCAAACGACAAATGGCGACCCCGGAGGGCCGCCACTTGCGAAATTCAATGGGCACAGGCCATCAACCGCGCGGCTGATGGCATTGCGCCGGTTTCAGTCTTGTCGCGGGACCAGATTGACGGCCGAGTGCTTGCCACGGCGGTCAACTTCAAGGTCGAACTCGAGCTTGTCGCCCTCGTTCAGCTCACGCATGCCCGAACGCTCGACCGCGCTGATGTGCACGAAGGCATCCGGCTGGCCGTCGTCACGCGTGATGAAGCCGAAGCCCTTCATCGCGTTGAAGAACTTGACCGTTCCGGTCGCCTTCTCACCGGTCAGCGAACGCTGCGGCGCTGCAGGCTTGGCTGCAACCGCAATCACGTCACCGACAACCTGAAGGTCGGCTGCCGAGATCTTGCCACCGCGATCGACGAGGTTGAACTCGAGCTGCTGGCCTTCCGCAAGGCCTTCAAGGCCTGCACGCTCGACTGCGCTGATGTGCACGAACACATCTTCGCCGCCATCTTCGCGCTGGATGAAACCGAAGCCCTTCTGCGAATTGAAGAACTTCACGACACCCTTGCCG
>CANCET010000084.1 GCA_947375105.1 Sphingomonadaceae bacterium | reverse complement strand
CGGGCGGCACCGAGATGATGAGCTTCACGGCGGCCCATGCGGCGGCCAACGCCAACGCCGGTTTCCCACCGCGCCTGATGGGCTCGGGCAACAAGGCGCTCGATGAACTGCACCCGCAATCGCATCAGGGTATCTGCGGCGATGCCATCGCCACGATCGAGGGCATTTCGCGCGAAGCTCTCGATGCGCTTGCATTGGTCAGCCAGCAGCGCGCCGACATGGCGATCAAGGACGGCCGCTTCAACAAGTCGCTGATCCCGGTGCTGAACGAAGACGGCAGCGTCGCTCTGGATCACGAGGAATTCCCCCGCCCCGAAACCACGGCCGAAGGGCTCGCCAGCCTCAAGCCCGCGTTCGCCGGGATGATGGACTTCGATCTTGGCGGCGGCGTCACCTTCCGCAAGCAGATCAACCGCCGCTATCCGGACGTCGACATCAAGCCCGTCCACCACGCCGGCAACTCGTCGGGCGTGGTCGATGGCGCGGCCGCGCTCCTCATCACCTCGCCCGCCTATGCCGAAAAGCACGGCCTCAAGCCGCGCGCGCGCATCGTCGCGTATGCCAACCAGGGCGATGATCCCACGCTGATGCTCAACGCACCGGTCCCCGCCGCCAAGAAGGTCCTCGCCAAGGCGGGCCTGACCAAGGACGATATCGACGTCTGGGAAATCAACGAAGCCTTCGCCGTCGTCGCCGAAAAGTTCATCCGCGATCTGGAGCTTGACCGCGCCAAGGTGAACATCAACGGCGGCGCCATGGCGCTCGGCCACCCGATCGGCGCGACCGGCTCGATCCTCATCGGCACCGCGCTCGATGAACTCGAGCGCTCGGGCGGCCGCTACGGCCTCGTCACGATGTGCGCGGCAGGCGGCATGGCGCCTGCGATCATCATCGAACGCCTCTGATCCGCAGCTAACACGTGCAACAGAGACCCGGACGGTGCCATCGCCGTCCGGGTCTTTTTGTATCAGGGGACATAACATGAAGAATCCCGAGGCTTTCGCTGGCTACGAAGCCTTCGAGTTCACCGACGGCCCCTGGACCCGCCGCGTCTGGCGCAAGGGCAGCGGCCCCGCGGTCATCGTCATGCACGAGATGCCACACCTCCACCCTCAGGTTCTGCGCTTCGCTGATCGCGTCGCCGCGCAGGGCATGACTGTCTATTGCCCCAGCCTGTTCGGCGAAGACGGGCGCAAGCCCTCGAAGGCCTACACCATGGGCCAGATGCTCTGGGCGATCTGCGTGCGCCGCGAATTCAACGTCTGGGCCAATGGCAAATCGAGCCCCATCGTCGATTGGCTCCGCGCGCTCGCCCGCAAGGCCCACGCCGAGTGCGGCGGGCGCGGTGTCGGCGCGGTCGGCATGTGCTTCACTGGCGGCTTTGCGCTGGCCATGATGACCGAGCCCGCCGTCGTCGCGCCGGTCCTGTCGCAGCCCTCGCTCCCGCTGGGCAAGAAGGGCGCCGCGCGCATCGACGCGAGCGAGGCGGAAATCGCCTGCGCCAAGCGGCGGTTCGAGGAGGAGGACCTCACGATGATGGCGCTGCGTTTTCCGAGCGATGGCTTTGTTCCCGACGCGCGCTTCGCCCTGCTCAAAGATACCTTCGGTGCGCGCTGCGTGACCATCGAACTCCCCGACGCCGACGCCAACCCCAACGCGCCAATCGCGCCGCATTCGGTGCTGACGTGGCACCTGATCGACGAGCCCGACAGCGCCACGAAGCAGGTCGAGGAGGACGTCATCGCCTTCTTCAGGCAGCGCACCGCAGCCTGAGGATCCACGCACCAGCGGTCCGCGCGCTGGCCCCGCCGCGCCGCCGCGTCACTCCGCTTGCCCGCCAGCCCGCGCGCCTGTAGAGCGCGACGCAATCCACCAGTTTCGCATATCAAGGACCTCCGATGGCCGCCCAGTACGCCTACGTCATGAAGAACATGACCAAGACCTTCCCCGGCGCGCCCAAGCCGGTGCTGAGCAATATCAGCCTGCAGTTCTATCAGGGCGCCAAGATCGGCATCGTCGGCCCCAACGGCGCGGGCAAGTCGACGCTGATAAAGATCATGGCCGGCATCGACAAGGACTACACGGGTGAGGCCTGGCCGGGCGAGAACATCACCGTCGGCTACCTTGAGCAGGAGCCGCAGCTCGACAACACCAAGACCGTGCTCGAAAACGTCAAGGACGGCGCGCGCGCCACGGCCGACATGGTCGAACGCTTCAACCAGATCGGCATGGAGATGGGCGAAGAGGACGCCGATTTCGATGCGCTCGGCGCCGAGATGGCCGAACTTCAGGACAAGATCGACGCGGTCGACGGCTGGACGCTCGACAACCAGCTCGAAATCGCGATGGAAGCGCTGCGCTGCCCGCCGGGCGATTGGCCGGTGGACAACCTCTCGGGCGGTGAAAAGCGCCGCATCGCACTCACTCGCCTGCTCATCCAGAAGCCCTCGATCCTGCTGCTCGACGAGCCCACCAACCACCTCGATGCCGAAAGCGTCAATTGGCTGGAAAACCACCTCAAGGAATATGCCGGCGCGGTGCTGATGATCACCCACGACCGCTACTTCCTCGATAACGTCGTTGGCTGGATCCTCGAACTCGATCGCGGCAAGTACTTCCCGTATGAGGGCAACTATTCGACCTACCTCGAAGCCAAGGCCAAGCGGCTCGAACAGGAAGAGCGCGAGGACACCAGCAAGCAGAAGGCGATCAAGGACGAGCTCGACTGGATCCGCGCCGGAACCAAGGGCCGCCAGACCAAGAGCAAGGCGCGTATCAAGGCGTTCGACCAGCTGGTGGAATCGACCGAAAGCCGCGTCATCAACAAGGCCCAGATCGTCATCCAGGTGCCCGAGCGCCTCGGCGGCAAGGTGATCGAAGCCAAAAACATCTCCAAGGCCTATGGCGACAAGCTCCTGTTCGAAAACCTCTCGTTCCTGCTCCCCCCCGGCGGCATCGTCGGCGTGATCGGGCCGAACGGCGCGGGCAAGTCCACGCTGTTCAAGCTCATCACCGGCCAGGAAAAGCCCGACGAAGGCACGATCGAGATCGGCCAGACCGTGCGCCTCGGCTATGTCGACCAGAGCCGCGACCACCTCGATCCGAAGAAGAACGTCTGGGAGGAAATCTCCGACGGGCTCGATTACATGAAGGTCAACAAGCAGGACATGAGCACGCGCGCTTATGTCGGCGCGTTCAACTTCAAGGGTCAGGACCAGCAGAAGAACGTCGGCAAGCTTTCGGGCGGTGAACGCAACCGCGTGCACATCGCCAAGATGCTCAAGCAAGGCGGCAACGTGCTGTTGCTCGACGAGCCGACCAACGACCTCGACGTCGAAACCCTGCGCGCGCTCGAAGAAGCCATCGAGAACTTTGCCGGCTGCGCCGTGGTCATCAGCCACGACCGCTTCTTCCTCGATCGGCTCGCCACGCACATCCTCGCGTTCGAAGGCGACAGCCACGTCGAATGGTTCGAAGGCAACTTCGAGGCTTACGAGGAAGACAAGCGCCGCCGTCTCGGCGATGCGGCTGACCGCCCGACGCGCCTCGCCTACAAGAAGCTGACGCGCTGAACGCACGCTATCTCGGGATGACCAAATTACGGGCGCCGGTGTCCCAAGCTGAACACTGGGCGTCGGCACGGTTCACCGCAGCGACAGAGCGACTCGGGTAATGACGGTGCTATGACACGCACTGGGTCGGCAACGACTCATCAAACCGGAGCCACGATCATGGCCGCCAAGTCCATTTTGAAGAGCAGCACGTCCGCACTTCTCGCCCTTGCGCTGGGCACCCTGGTTACCATGCCCGGCAGTGCTTCCGCGCAGGAGCGCGTAGACCGCGGCGAACGCGGCGCTGGCCGCATGGAGCGCTCCGGACAGGGTCAGGCCCCGGCTCCGGCACGTGCACCTGCGGCGCCTGCATGGCAGAACCGGGCGCCCGCTGGCGGCTCCCAGCCTGGCTGGAACAACCGGCCCAGCGTGGCTCAGGGCGGTGGCTATCAGGTTCCCCAGCCTTCGCGCCAGCCGTCCGCCCCGGGCGGCTGGAACGGCCGCCCCTCATGGCAGGGTGGAGACCACGAGCGCGGTGACCGCGGCAATGGCGCGACGCCCGTCGGCCAGCCAACCAACGGCCGCCCCACGTGGTCGCAGGGCGGCCAGCAGGGTGGCCAGCAGGGCGGAAGCGGCTGGCAGGGCGGCAATGGCAGGCCCGGCAACACCGGTTGGCAGGGCGGCAACGGCCGCCCCGGCAATGATGGCAGGCCCGGCAATGATGGCAGGCCCGGTAATGCTGGCAGGCCCGGTAATTGGGACGCCAACGCCGCGCACGATTGGCACCAGAACCACGATGGGCATCAGGACCACGATGGCCATCAGAACCATGACGGGCATCAGGACCACGACTGGCGCCAGAACCACGACCGTGACGGCTGGCGCAACAACGGCGGTTGGGGCAACAACCGCTGGGGCTACAACAACGGTCGCGGCTACTCGAACGGCTACGGCAACGGCTGGCGTTCGTGGGATCGTGACAGCTGGCGCCGCGACGACCGCTATGACTGGAATCGCTGGCGCGATCGTCACCGCAGCACGTTCAGCCTCGGCCTCTACTATGCGCCGTGGCAGGGCTATTCCTACAGCCGCTTCAACATCGGCGTGGTGATCGGCCAACCGTTCTACGATGAGCGCTACTGGATCGGCGATCCCTACGCCTATCGCCTGCCCCCGGCAGACGGCCCCTATCGCTGGGTGCGCTATTACAACGATGCGCTGCTCGTCGATATCTACTCGGGCGAAGTGGTCGATGCGGTGTACGACGTCTTCTACTGATCAGCCTTTCTCGCGTCATATGGCCCTGCCCGATCCGCTCGGGCGGGGCCATTTTCGCAATTCTCGCGGCTGCCTGCAAATTGTCTTCCTTGATCGAACCTGTTTGCGCTAGGTAAATTCACGTGAGCCTGCAGCATGGGATACCGATTGCGGTACCCGGCTGCTCAGTCGGCGCTCACGGGGTGCTGGTCGAACCCCCGTCGAAAAGCACGAATATCGGACGCGCATCAGCCGATGCGCCAACCCATATCGCAATCCATCCATCTGGTGCGTATGATTCATGGCGGATCTGGCGAGATGATTTCAGATTAATTGCGGGGGTAATATGACCACTTTCACGGCAAATACTTCATTTTTCAGTGGCGACTTCAATCTTTCGCAGATAGCGGCGTTAAAGAACGGCTTCAAATTCACGGACAACGTCAACAAGATCATCGACGGCGTGACCTATCAGGACATAGCTGCCTATTCATTTCGCTTCCCGTTTGCTCAGATACCCGGTGATACATCGGCTTATTTTCGCGGGACAGACCTGACGGTCTCCGCCGCGGAAAAGCTGACCGGCGGCACGATCACCGGCATGGGCTTCTACACAGGCAGTATTGGCGATCTTTCGATCCCCGACTGGCAGATCAAGGGCATCAAGGTTGCCGCGACCGACATCGCCGCCGTGATGGCCACAGGCTCGCCAGCAGATGACACCAAGTTCTTCGCCAGCCTGTTCACCGGCGACGATACCGTCAATCTTTCGCCAAGCTACGATCTCTTCAACGGCCGAGGCGGCAACGACCTCATCAACGGCAATGGCGGCGATGACACGCTCTATGGCGGCGACGGCAACGACAAGCTCTACGGCGGGACCGGCGCCGATCAGCTCGAAGGCGGCGCGGGCGACGACATCCTCGCCGGTGGCAACGGCATCGATACAGCGTCCTATCTGTTGGCCACGACCTCTGTCACGGTGAACCTCTCGATCACCACCCAACAGGATACTGGCGGCGCGGGCAAGGATACCCTGACCAGCATCGAGCGCCTCTACGGCGGCAAGGCGGGCGACACGCTGACCGGCACCGACGGCAACAACGAGATCCTCGGCATGAACGGTGCGGACGTGATCGACGGGCGCGGCGGCAATGACCTGATCTACGGCGAACTGGGCAAGGACAAGCTGACTGGCGGTGCCGGCGCAGACAAGTTCCTGTTCCACACCCCGCCTGGCCCGGGGAACGTCGATACGATCACCGATTTCAGCCATGCACAGGGCGACAAGATCGTGCTCAGTTCCCTGACCTATGAGGCCTTCTACGGGAAGGGCGGATCAGTCCTGGCCCAGGCCGAATTCTACAAGGCCCCCGGCGCCACCGCCGCGCACGACGCTGACGACCACATCATCTACAACACGACCAACGGGAACCTCTATTACGATGCCGACGGCATGGGCGGCACGGCAGCAGTCCTCGTTGCCACGCTGCAGGGCCATCCCACGCTGCTCTACAGCGACATCATGCTGGATTTCTAGGAACCATCCCTGGGGACCGGGCAAGGCTGGGGCAACGCTTCCAACCTTGCCCGGTCCCAAACCCCAAACCTCAAATCCGGTCCGCCTGCGCCACTGCATCGCTGGCGCGCAGCGCGCTGACGATCCGCGTCAGGTGCGCCAGATCGCGCACTTCGAGGTCCACTTCATAGGTGTGGAACGGGTTCTCGCGCTGGGTCATCTCCAGATTGACCACGTTGGCGTGGTTATTGGCGAAGACCCCGGCCATTTCCGCCAGCGTGCCCGGCCGGTTGTAAAGCTCGGCGCGGATGCGGCCCACCGCGCCGTCGGTGCGCGCGTCCCACGAAAGGTCGATCCAGTCGGCATCGACGCCGTTCGCCAGGCTCAGGCAGTCGATCGCATGGACCGTCACGCCCTGCCCCATGCGCCTGAGCCCGACGATGCGATCCCCCGGCACCGGATGGCAGCAATCGGCCAGCTTGAACGCCATGCCCGGGGTCAGCCCGCGCACCGCAATCGCGCGCTGCTGGCTCGGCCAGCCTTCGCTCGCGGGGAAGTTCGCCGCGCTGCCCGGCACCAACGCTTCCATCACTTGCCGGTCGTCGATCTTGGCGCTGCCGATGGCCACCATCAGCTCTTCCTCGTTCGCAAACTTCAGCCGCTTGATCGCATCCGCCAGCGCCTTCTTGCCGATCTTGCTCGGCAGCCGCTCGGCAATTTCTTCATAGAGCTTGCGCCCGATCTCGGCGATTTCGGCGCGTTCCTTCTGGCGCACCGCGCGGCGGATCGCGGCGCGCGCCTTGCCCGTCACGACAAACGCCAGCCATGAAAGCTGCGGCTCGCTGCTGCGGCTCTTGATGATCTCCACCACATCGCCGTTGTTCAGCGAAGTGCGCAGCGGCACGTGTCGCCCGTTGATCTTCGCACCCACCGCCTGCGCGCCCAGATTGGTGTGCACGGCAAACGCGAAGTCGATCGGCGTCGCGCCCTTGGGCAACTGATACAGCGCGCCTTTCGGCGTGAAGGCGAAGATGCGGTCCTGATAGATCGCCATCTTGGTGTGTTCGAGCAACTCGTCCGCGTCGCTGCTCGCCTCCAGGATCTCGACCAGATCGCGCACCCAGCCCACTTGCCCATCGGGCCGCGCACCCTGCTTGTAGGCCCAGTGCGCGGCGAGGCCGAACTCGTTGATCCGGTGCATCTCGTGCGTCTTGATCTGCACTTCGACGCGCATCGCGTTGTTGTAGATCAGCGATGTGTGCAGGCCCTTGTAGCCATTCATCTTGGGCGTCGAGATGTAGTCCTTGAACCGCCCCGGGATCATCTGCCAGGTCCGGTGCAGCAGCCCGAGCGAGGTATAGCAGTCCTCCGCACTATCGGTCAGCACGCGAAACGCCATGATATCGGTGATCTGCTCGAAGCTCACATGGCGCTCGGCCATCTTGCGCCAGATCGAGAACGGATGCTTCTCGCGCCCCGAAACCTCCACCTTCAGCCCCGCTTCCGCCAGCGTCTGCTTGATCGCCAGCGCGATGGAATCGACTTGCGCGCCCTCATCGTTCCGGATCGCGGTCAGCCGCCCGGTGATCGTGGCATAGGCCTCGGGCTCCAGCTGCTCGAACGCCAGCAGTTGCATCTCGCGCATGTATTCGTACATGCCCACGCGCTCGGCCAACGGGGCATAGATATCCATCGTCTCGCGCGCGATGCGGCGGCGCTTTTCCTCGCTCTTGATGTAGTGCAGCGTGCGCATGTTGTGCAGCCGGTCCGCCAGCTTCACCAGCAGCACGCGCAAGTCCTCGGACATCGCGAGCAGGAACTTGCGCAGGTTCTCCGCCGCGCGCTCCTTGTCGCTCATCGTCTCGATCTTGGAGAGCTTGGTCACCCCGTCGACCAGCCGCGCCACTTCGGGCCCGAACAATCGCTCCACTTCCTCCACCGTGGCGAGGGTATCTTCCACCGTATCGTGGAGCAGCGCGGTGATGATGGTCTCCTGATCGAGCTTCAGCTCGGTCATCAGGCCCGCCACTTCCACCGGGTGCGAGAAGTAGGGATCGCCCGACGCGCGCTTCTGCGAGCCGTGCTTCTGCACGGTATAGACATAGGCGCGGTTCAGCATCGCCTCGTCCGCATCCGGATCATAGGCGAGCACGCGTTCGACAAGTTCGTACTGACGCAGCATCTCGGGCATAGATGGCCCCTCGCCGCCGTCCCCGACAAGGGAAAATGCCGCCAATGTGCAATTCTTTCACGCGCTAGTTGCTATCCCGCGACCGCAGCGCCACCAAAGGCCTGATACGGGAGGCACGATTGGCAGAAGATTTCGGCGCTCGGCTCACGCGGAGCCTGCGCACCCTCGCATGGCTCGATGCCGGGCGTGTACGCGTCTACGCCGCCATGGTCCTCGTCGCCTACCTGCCAATGATGGTGAAGGTCTACCGCGAGGCGACCGGCACCGTGGGCAGCGATTTCCTCGCGTTCTGGGGCGCGGGCCGCTTGCTGGCGGCGGGCCCTGCGCCGCGTGTCTACGATCTCGCCGCGCAGCACGCCGCGCAGATGGCGGCGGGCACCGGGCAGATGGTCGCCTATGTCAATCCGCCGCCCTACCTGTTCCTCGCCGCGCCGCTGGGGCTGATGCCCTATGCGCTTGCATGGCTCGTCTGGGCGCTGGCCGGATGGGCGCTGTGGTTCCTCGTCGCCCGCCGCGCGCTGCCCGATGCCGGGCCCGATGCCGGTACTGCCGGCGCGCTCGCCATCCTTGCCTTCCCCGCCGCCTATCTCGCCGCCAGCCACGCGCAGAATGGCTTCATCACCGGGGCACTGCTGATGGCCGCCGTGCTCACTCTTCGCCGTTCGCAAGTCCTGTCAGGCGCATTGTTCGGCCTGCTGGTGATCAAGCCGCATCTTGCGCTGCTGGTGCCGTTCTGGCTGGCCGCAGGGCGCAAGTGGACCGCCATTGCCGCTGCCGCCGCGTCGGCTGCCGCGCTGTGCCTCGCCGCACTGCTTGTCTTCGGGCTCGATACCTGGCGTGCCTATCCGCAAAGCTTCGCAGTCAGCCAGGTCCTGATGAACCAGACCGGCGGCGAATTCTTCCTGCGCATGTGCACGCCCTATGCGCTGCTGCGCGTGCTGTTCGGTCCGGGCGCCGCCATGATCGGACAGGGGCTGATTACGCTCGTCACCGGCGCGCTCGCCTGCCTCTACTGGCGCCGCGCCCCATCAGACGAAGCCGCCGGCGCGATGATGCTCGCCGCCACCGCGCTCGCCTCGCCCTATCTGTTCAGCTACGATCTGCCGTTTCTGGCCATGCCGGTGTTCTTCCTTGTCGGCATGGGCCGGCGCGAAGGCTGGCGGCCATGGGAGAAGTTCCTGCTGGTGCTGATCTGGCTTTCGCCGCTGGCCACGCGCGCAGCGGCGCTGCCGCTGGGGATGAACCTGATGCCGATCCCCGCCGCTGTGCTGCTCTGGCTGGTCTGGTCCACCTGGGCCCCCGCCAAGGCATCCTGAAGAAGCCCCAGCCGCATCTGCGCATGCCCCCGTGCCCCCTCACAGGGGAAGCGCAATGCTGCATCCCATCTTCTATCTCTGGGTATTCCTGCTCGCCCCGCCGATGGTTTTCGGCCTCATCGATCTGGCAAGCACCGGCCGCAGCCGCTCACCGGGACCGCGCTGGCCCGATCAGGTCCACACCGCTTCAGGCGGCAGGCTCATCAGGATCGCGTCGATATTGCCCCCGGTCTTGAGGCCGAACAGCGTCCCCCGGTCATACACCAGGTTGAACTCGGCATAGCGCCCGCGCCACTGCAGCTGCGTCAGCTTGTCGTCGGCGTTCCAGTCCATGTTCATCCGCCGCCGCACCAGCGCCGGGTACACATTGAGAAACGCCTCGCCCACGTCGCGGGTAAACGCGAAGTTCGCCTCGAACCCGGCCGCATCCGCGCATTCGAGGTGATCGTAGAAGATCCCCCCCACGCCCCGATGCACCTTGCGATGCGGAATGTAGAAGTAGTCGTCCGCCCAAGCCTTGAACTTGTCGTAATAGGCCGGATCATGCGCGTCGCACGCCGCCTTGTAGCTGGCGTGAAAGTCCGCCGTGTCCTCGGCATAGGGGATCGGCGGGTTGAGATCGCCGCCGCCGCCGAACCACGCTTTGCGCGTCGTCAGGAAGCGCGTGTTCATATGGACAGCCGGCACATGCGGGTTCGCCATATGCGCCACCAGGCTGATCCCCGTCGCAGTGAACGCCGGGTTCTCCGGGTCTGCGCCGTTCATCGTCTTGGCAAAGTCCGCGCTGAACGTGCCGCCCACGGTGGAGACGTTCACGCCCACCTTCTCGAACACCTTGCCCTTCATCAGGCCTTGCACGCCGCCCCCGCCATCGGGAACCGGCTCGCCATCATGTTCGCGCTTCCACGGCGTGTAGGTGAAGCTCGCGTCGCTCCCCGCCTCGCGCTCGATCGCCTCGAACTCGGCGCAGATCCGGTCCCGCAGGCTCTCGAACCATGTCCGGGCGCGGCCAGTCTCCGCGCTCCAATCCGATTTGCTGGTTTCCTCTGGGGCGACAGCCGTTCCGGCCTCTTGTGCAGTGCTCATGCCCAAGTCTTGCCAAGCCAAATGCAATCCGGCAAGGCCCGTGCATGGTTCCCGTTTCGTTCGCATCATTTCCGTTTGCCGGGCAGGAGTTCGCGCTCTCCCCCAGCCGCGCGCTTTATTGGGCCGAGGAACGCGCGCTGATCGTGGCGGATCTCCACCTCGAAAAGGCCAGCTGGTATGCGCAGCGCGGCCAGATGCTCCCGCCCTACGACAGCCGCGAGACGCTGGCCCGAGTCGCTGATGCCTTGCGCGCAACCGGCGCACGCCGTGTGCTCTGCCTTGGTGACAATTTCCACGACAGCCACGGCCCCGCCCGGCTCGAACCCCACGCCGCCGGCATGCTCGACGCGCTGATGCGCGCGGTGGACTGGGTCTGGATCACCGGCAACCATGACCTTGGGCACGATACCAAGGACGCCGCCGTGGCCGCGCAAGGAGTCGCCGAACTCACCGTGCGCGGCATCGCGCTGCGCCATGAAGCGCACCCTGGCGAGACCGGGCCCGAGCTTTCCGGCCACTTCCACCCCAAGTTTGCCGTCACTGTGCGCGGCCACCGCGTGGCGCGCCCCTGCGCCGTCGCCAGCGAGCGCCGCCTCATTCTCCCCGCGTTCGGAGCGCTGACCGGGGGCATGAACGCCGCCGACCCCGCCATTCTCGGCGCGCTCCAGCCCGCCCACGCGATCGACGCGCTGGTGCCGGTTTCTGGCCCGGCCGCCAGCAAGCTCGCCCGCTTCCCCCTCTGGCGACATCCAAAGCTCTCTCCGCTTGAGGGGAGAGGATTGGGAGAGGGAAATTCCGCTTAACCCCAAACCAACCTTCCCGCTTTATCTGCCGCCGCATTGTGATATGAGCGCGCGGTGAGCCACTGCGGCGAACCCACTTTGTTGAAACATCAGGAGCAAGCACTATAGCCCCCCCACCCCGGCGCATGATGGCGCCCCCTGTCAAGACCGGCCCCCGCTACAACCAGCTCATCTCCGTGCCCAAAGTGCGCGTGATTGATGAGAACGGCGAGAATCTGGGTGTCATGTACACCCGCGAAGCGATCGATCAGGCGGCCGAAGTCGGCCTCGATCTGGTTGAAGTCTCGCCGAACGCCGATCCGCCGGTCTGCAAGTTCCTCGATGTCGGCAAGTTCCGCTACGAAGCGCAGAAAAAGGCCAACCTCGCCCGCAAGAGCCAGAAGACGCAGGAGATCAAGGAGATCAAGATGCGTCCGAACATCGATGATCACGATTACGACACCAAGATGCGTAGCGTGGTGAAGTTCATCGAGGAAGGCGACAAGGTCAAGCTCACCCTCCGCTTCCGCGGCCGCGAACTTTCGCACCAGCAGATCGGCATGAATCTCCTGCGCAAGGTGCAGGAAGACGTCGCCGAAATCGCCAAGGTCGAAGCCTTCCCCCGCATGGAAGGCCGCCAGATGCTGATGGTCCTCGCGCCCAAGTAAGGCTCAGGCCCCGCCGCCGTGCCCTCGCAAACGAGCTGGCACCCGGCGGCGGCATTGGCCGACCCTTTGCAAAACCGATTTCCCACCCCACCACTCATCGCCTATGGCAGTGAGCGGCGGGGCGGGGGTTGCCCCGCGCAGAGCGAAGGGGCAGGCATTCGTGGTCGAGAGCATGGGCAGGTTTTTGATCGAACAAACCGATCAAAACCGCAATATTGACCGATCCGGATTTTTCCCGAGGACCGTTTCAACCTCATCCCGCCATGGGGCACACGGCTGCCACAATGCAGGTCGGCCGGCCGCATGAGCGCCCGCGCCATCGCTCTCGTCGTCGGCCCGCTCGGCCTCCTCGCCACGCTGCTCATCGCTGCGCCCGCCGGGATGCCGCCCACCGCGTGGCACACCGCCGGCCTCGTCTGGTGGATGGCGGTGTGGTGGATGACGGAGGCGATGCCGCTTTCGGCCACCGCGCTCCTGCCCTTTATCGTCCTCCCGCTCACCGGCGTCACCGATGCCAACAAGACCGCGGCGGCCTACTACTCGCCGATCATGTTCCTGTTCGTCGGCGGCGCCTTCCTCGCGCTCGCCATCGAACGCACCGGGCTGCACCGCCGCCTCGCGCTATCCATGCTCGCCCATGCCGGCGCCAGCCCGGTGCGCCTGCTGCTTGCGGTAATGACCGCGACAGCCGCAATCTCGATGTTCATCTCGAACACCTCGACCGCGCTCATCATGATGCCGATGGCGCTTGCCATCCTCTCATCGGGCGGGGTTAAACCCGGCGAGACCGACGGCATGGCCGGCGCGCTGCCGATGGGCGTCGCGTTTGCCGCCACGCTGGGCGGCTACGGCACGATTGTCGGCACGCCCACCAATGCCATCGCCGCCGCGCTTCTCGATCGCACGCTCGGCGTGAAGATCAGCTTCCTCGAATGGTCCGCCTTCGGCCTCCCCGTGGTGCTCATCGGCGTGCCGCTGGCCGCGTTCATCATCGCGCGGGTCCACAAGATCGGCCCGGGCAGCTTCGATCCGGCCGCCGCGCGCGATGCGATCGAACATTCCGTCCGCTGGACCGTGCCCGAACGCCGCCTCGTCCCCCTCTTCCTCGTCACCGTGCTGGCGTGGGTCACGCTCCCGCTCACCGAAGGCCTGTTCCCCAAGGGCGGGCTGACCGACGGCACCATCGCCGCCATCGCCGGGCTCGTCCTGTTCGTCTTGCCAGACGGCACGGGCCGCGCGATGCTGACCTGGAAGGAAGCCAACCGCATGCCCTGGGACGTCATCCTGATGTTCGGCGGCGGGCTCAGCCTCGCGATGGGCATGGACGCCTCGGGCCTCAGCGACTGGCTCGGCACCGCGAT
>CANCET010000083.1 GCA_947375105.1 Sphingomonadaceae bacterium | reverse complement strand
TCGGCAGGCGCCGCAGCGACGGCAGGCGCGGTGGCCGCGGCAGGAGCAGCGACGGCCGCCATCGCCTGCGGCGCGAACGCAAGCGCGGCCGCAAGGCTGACTGTCCGGATCGCGCCCGTCATGGCGCGGGCAACTTGGGAAAGACTCATGATATACCGCTCTCGATTTTTTGCTTCCGCGCCGGGCATTTGCACCGACGCTCCACACCCCAATTCCCTCAAAACAAGCGGCCTATACGCGCGCTCGCCGCAAGCCTCAAGCGCCTGAGCGGATATTTTTGGGGCAATGCGGATTGCCCTAAAGCTCTAAGGCAGAATGCGAATACGGGCAAAACCCGCGAGACGCGCAGTCTCCCATGGCGCAACTCCCGCGCCTTGGCTATGGACCCACAGCGGATGCACCGCTCGCGGGCCGCTCGGCCCGCCAACGATGGAACGACCATGCTCGAAGACGAGATCCTATCCGAATTCCGCGCCAGTGAGGCCCTGCTCGAAGGGCATTTCCTGCTCTCCTCGGGACGCCACAGCGCACACTATCTGCAATGTGCGCGCGTACTGATGGATCCGATGCGCGCCTCGCGCCTCGCCTCCGCGCTCGCTGCCTCGCTCCCGCGCGATTTGCGCCAGCAGATCGCCAAGGTCGTGTCCCCCGCTATGGGCGGCGTCATCATCGGCCACGAAATGGGCCGTGCGCTCGGCGTCGAGGCGATGTTCGTCGAGCGGCCGAGCGGGACGTTCGAGCTGCGCCGCGGCTTTGCGCTCAAGGAAGGCGACAAGGTCCTGATGGTCGAGGACGTTGTCACCACCGGCCTCTCCAGCCGCGAAGCCATCGCCGCGATCGAAGCGGCGGGCGGCGTCGTCATCGCGGCCGCATCGCTGGTTGACCGTTCGGCTGGCACGGTGGACCTCGGCGTGCCGTTCTACCCGCTGGTCAGCCTCAACTTCCCGACCTGGGCGCCGGACGAGCTTCCGCCCGAACTCGCCGCGACTCCGGCAATCAAGCCCGGGAGCCGCGCCGCCTGATGAGCGTGCTGGTTCCCCGGCGCCTGCGCCTCGGCGTCAACATCGATCACGTCGCCACCATCCGCAACGCGCGCGGGGGGGATCATCCCGATCCTGTACGCGCCGCGCAGATCGTCGCCGAAGTGGGCGGTGACGGGATCACGGCGCACTTGCGCGAAGATCGCCGCCACATCCGCGACGAGGATATCGCCCGCATCCAGGCCGCGACCAACCTGCCGCTGAACTTCGAGATGGCAGCGACCGAGGAAATGGTTGCGTTTGCGCTCAAGCACAAACCCCACGCCGCCTGCATCGTGCCCGAACGGCGCGAGGAGCGGACAACCGAAGGCGGGCTCGATGCGGCAGGCCAGCACAACCGCCTAGCGCCCATCGTCAGCCGCCTCACCGACGCCGGCATCCGCGTCAGCCTGTTCATCGCGCCCGAACCACGCCAGATCGAGGCCGCGATGCAGCTCGGCGCGCCGGTGGTCGAACTGCACACCGGCGAATATGCCCATGCCGAGGGCGAGGCCCGCGCAGTAGAACTGCGGCGCATCGCCGACATGGCCGCGCTCGCCGCCAAGAACGGCATCGAGCCGCATGCGGGGCATGGGCTGACGTACGAGAACGTCAGCGCCATCGCGGCGGTCCCGCAGCTCGCGGAGCTCAATATCGGGCACTACCTGATCGGCGAGGCGATCTTCACCGGGCTGGCACCCGCGGTGCTGCGGATGCGTGAGTTGATGGATGCCGCGCGGTGAGCGTAAGCAGCCCTCCCGGAACGCCGGCTGAGAGGCTGGGTTTTCTGGCCTTCGCGCTTAAACTGCTGCTTCTCGGGCTCGTGACTCTTGCCCTGGCAATGCTGGGCCGCGACCTCGTCGCAGGACGGAAGGCAGGCATTCCAACTTCTCTGCTCATTGCCATTGGTGGCACGGCAGCGGCTCAAATCGGCTGCTGGATCGGCTACCGCGTCCTCACACCACGCGAGCCCCGCAAGGACCGTCCATGATCATCGGCATGGGCTCCGATCTCTGCAACATCGAGCGCATTCAGGCCTCGCTCGATCGCTTCGGCGAGCGCTTCGTGCAGCGCGTGTTCACGCCCACCGAGCAGGCCAAGGCGGCGCGCAGGCCCTATACCAAGGCCGGCACGCTGGCGAAGCGCTTCGCTGCCAAGGAGGCCTTCTCCAAGGCCGTCGGCACCGGCTTCAAGGCGGGCGTGTTCATGAAGGACATCGGCGTGGTCAATGCGCCTTCCGGTGCCCCCACCCTCGCGCTCACCGGCGGCGCCGCCGCGCGGCTTGCCGCGATTACCCCGGCGGGGCATGAGGCGGTGGTCCACCTTACCCTGACCGACGATCACCCTTGGGCGCAGGCCTTTGTCGTGATCGAAGCGCGTCCTCTATCCTCAGGTGCTGTTTGAACGACGTTTCCGATTCCGCCGCGCCCGAAACCGCCCCTGCCCCCGGCATCGAGCCTGCCGCCAGCAAGCCTGCCGAGCCGCAGGGCACCAACTGGCTCGCCGAACTGCGCGGGCTGCTGCTCATGCTGCTCGCGGTGATCGCCTTCCACAGCTTCGTGGCCAAGCCGTTCTACATTCCCTCGATCTCGATGATGCCCAACTTGCTCGTGGGCGATCAGCTGGTCGTCTCGAAGTATCCCTATGGCTGGTCGTGGGTCTCGGCCTCGATGCATTTCCTGCCGCGCTCGAAGACGCGGATCATGCCCGCGACCCCGGCCTACGGCGATATCGTCATCGTCGTCCCGCCAGACCGCGACGAGGACTACATCAAGCGCGTCGTCGCGCTGCCGGGCGACCGCATCGCGGTGGTGAACGGGCAGATCATACTCAATGGCAAGCCAGTGCCGCAAGTGGCCGAAGCCCCGCTCGAATTGCCGGTCGATCCCAACCAGCCCTGCGATCCCGACGATTTCCCCGGCCTGCGGTTCCGCGCGGTCGATGGCATGGATATCTGCGAACTGCCGATCTTCCGCGAAACCCTGCCCAATGGCGCGACCTACCGGATCATCGATCACCGCCAGCAGCCGCTCGACAACTATCCCGAAACGAAAGTGCCTGCGGGCTATGCCTTCCTGATGGGTGACAACCGCGACCATTCGGCCGACAGCCGCGCTCCGGTCGTCGAAAAGGGGTTGGGCGGTCCGGTGCCGCTGGCGGATATCGGCGGGCGCGCCGAATTCATCACCTATTCGCTCAAGGGCACCGAAACGTGGAACCCCTTCACCTGGTACGGCGCCTTGCGCGGTGGCCGGGCTTCGCTCAAACTGCGGCCGATGATCGTGCCGCCATCCTCCGCAGCCAAGCCATGAGCGACGAGCAGCCGCCCGCCGTTCCGATCACGCGCCACGGCCCCGGACCGACGGATATCCGCGATTATATCGTCCGGCAGGAAGCCAAGCGCGCAGGCGTCTGGATCGGAATGGCCGCACTCGCCGCGCTGGTGGTCTATCTGGCGCATCCGCTGCTGGTGATCTTCGGTGGTTTCGTGTTCGCCATGCTGATCGATGGCGGCCAGCGCCTGCTCTCGCGCGTGCTGCCCATCGGCCGCACGTGGCGCGTCGCCGTGGTCCTCCTGCTCACCGTCGCCTTCCTTGCGTGGGTGGTCGAATTTGCCGGCAGCCAGATCATGGCGCAGGCCGCAGAAATGCCGCCGCTGGTCACCGCGCAGGCCCAGCGCGCGCTCGATTGGGCCAGCGCGCATGGCCTCACCATGGGCCGCAGCGATGTGAGCAGCCTGTTGCAGCAACTGCTTGGCGGCGTGGGCCAGGTCACGCAGGCGCTGGGGGGGCTGTTCGGCGGCGTCACCACGCTGCTCATCATCGTCATCCTCGGCATCTATTTCGTGCTCGAACCCGATCTTTACCAGCGCGGCCTTGCATGGTTGCTGCCCGCGGAAAGCCGCACATACTTCCACGGCACCACGCACCGCATGGGCCGCACGCTGCGCATGCTGCTCGCGGGCCGCATGCTCGGCATGGTGATCGAAGGGGTCTGCACCTGGATCGCGCTCGCGGTCTACGGGGTGCCGATGGCCGCGCTGCTTGGCCTGCTCACTGGCCTCCTCGTGTTCCTGCCCAATATCGGAGCACCGATTTCAGGCGTGCTGATGATCCTCGTCGGCTTCTCGGGCGGCACGGCCATGGGGGTCTACTGCATCATCGTCTATGTCGTGGTGCAGACGGTCGACGGCAACCTGATCGTGCCGATGGTCGCCAAGCGCACCGCCGATCTCGCGCCCGCGCTGGTACTCGGCGCGCAGCTCATCTTCGGCGTGCTGTTCGGCATTCTGGGCCTCGCGCTCGCCGATCCGCTGGTGGTCATGCTCAAGATCGCGCTGGAGCGCCAGGCCGAGCATAACACCCGCCGCGACGAGCCGGCCGGATAGCACCGCATGGCCCGCAAGTTCCTCTATTTCGTCGCGCTGCTCACGGTCATGGTGATTGCAGCGATGTTTGCCCTGCGGATCTGGTCGGCGGAGCTCACCCGCTTCGCCTTCGTCCCGCGCGGCGTGTTCGAGGCGCAGGCACCGCTGCGCGCAGGCTTCTACGACGATCCCGCGATGTGGGTTTCACGCCCCGGCAAGGTCGATGATCCGGCGCAATACCGTCCGGCCGGCACTCCTGCCGCGCCGCGCGGCAAGGCGTGGGTCTTCTTCATCCACCCGACCAGCTACCTCGCGCGCGACCACTGGAACGGCGCGGTAGACGACAAGGACACGCGGCACCGCACCGCGCTGTTCGTGCGCGGCATGGCCAGTGCCTTCAATGGCGAGGCGGCAGTCTTCGTTCCCTATTACCGCCAGGCCGCGTTCGGCAGCTTCCTCGTCAACCGGCCGGAAACACAGAAGGCGCGCGCCGTTGCCTATAACGATGTGCGCGCCGCCTTCCGCGCCTTTGTCGCCGAGGTGCCCGCCGATGCGCCGATCGTGCTCGCCGGACACAGCCAGGGCGCGCTCCACTTGATGCATCGGCTGCAGGACGAGGTGAAAGGCACGCCGCTCGGCCAACGGATCATCGCCGCCTACATGGTCGGCTGGCCGGTATCGCCCGCGCACGATCTGCCGCAGACGGGCCTCACCGCCTGCACCGCGCCCGATCAGACCGGCTGTGCGATGAGCTGGCTGAGCTTTGCCGATCCGCCCGATGCGAAGCTGATGCTGGATACCTACCGCACCGAGCCGGGACTGGACGGCAAGGCCAAGGGCGCTGAGCCCCTGCTGTGCACCAACCCGCTCAACGGCGGCGCCGCCCCTGCCGCGCCGGGCACGGCCAACCTCGGCACGCTGGTGCCCGATGCGCAGCTCGAAACCGCGGTGATCAAGCCGCTAGGCGTGCCGGCACGCTGCGATGCGGCCAGCGGCCTCCTGCTGATCGGCGAAGCGCCCGATGTTGGCCCCTATGTGCTGCCGGGCAACAACTACCACATCTACGATATCCCGCTGTTCTGGACCAACCTGCGCGCCGATGTCGCGCGGCGTGAGGCGGCGTGGTTCGCGCAGCATCGGGCGGCGAAGTGATCACCACCAGCGCGGGCGAATTGCGCGCCGCCCTGCCTGATGGCGGGGCGCTCATGGGCCTCGATCCGGGCACCAAGACCATCGGCGTCGCCCTGTGCGACCGCGACTGGCGCTTCGCCACTGCCGGGCAAACGATCCGCCGCCGCAAGTTCGCGGCCGACAAGGCCGAGCTCGCCGCACTCGTCGCAGCGCGCAGCGTCAGGGGCATCGTCATCGGCCTGCCGCTTCACATGGACGGCGGCGAAAGCCCGCGCAGCCAGGCGGCCCGCGCCATGGCCCGCAACCTTGCCGATCTCGGCCTGCCCATCCTGCTGTGGGACGAACGCTGGACCACGCAGGCCGCCGAACGCGCGATGATCGAACAGGATTTCAGCCGCGCCCGCCGGGCGGAACGCATCGATTCGCATGCGGCGGCGCTGATCCTGCAAGGAGCGATTGATGCCATGGTCGGCGCAGCGTTTTGATGGCGCCCGACAATTGAAGGTTGTCACCGCGCCCACGCACCGGCAGGACATCGCGCATGAGCAAGGACGATAAGGCCGCAGGCCTGATGAAGGCCATCATGCCCGAAGGGTTCATCTTCGATCCCGAACGCGGCGCGCGCTGGTTCACCCGCGCCGGCCACACCGGCTTTCTCGGCATGGAATACCACGATCACGGGCCTGACTGGATCGAGCTTGCCCTCCCCTGGCGCGAGGATCTGGTGGGCGTCGAGGAAACCGGCGTGCTCGCCTCGGGCCCCATCATCAGCCTGCTCGATAATGCCACCTCGATGTCCGTCTGGACACGGCAAGGCACGTTCAACCCGCAAGTCACGCTCGATCTGCGCATCGACTATGTGCGTGCGGCCACCCCGGGCAAGACCGTTATCGCGCGCGCCGAATGCTATCAGGTGCGCCGCTCGATGGCATTCGTGCGCGGCATTGCCCACGATGGCGATGCGTCCGATCCCGTGGCCCACACCGCCGGCATCTTCATGCTGGTGAGCAGCGAAGGGTGGTCGAAGCCATGAGCGCGTTTCACCTCCCCCCCTATGCCCGCAGCATGGGCATGGAAATCGACCATATCGAGGAGGGCGGCGTCCCCGTCGTCGCCATGGACTTTGCCGAACGTGTACAGGGCCGTCCGGGCTTCCTCCATGGCGGCGCGATCGGCGGGCTGCTCGAAATGGCCGCCCATGCCGCCCTGCGTGCCGAGCTTGACCGGCAGGGCAGCGACTTGCGCATCAAGCCGGTCAACATCAGCATCGAATATCTG
Organism: Sphingomonadaceae bacterium; assembly: GCA_947375105.1. Taxonomy (GTDB): domain Bacteria; phylum Pseudomonadota; class Alphaproteobacteria; order Sphingomonadales; family Sphingomonadaceae; genus Novosphingobium. Next base: position 6,938 of record CANCET010000083.1, on the reverse strand, counting down.
CGCGGCGGCGTGCAGGAACGCACCTTCGCGCGCGGCGAAGTCATCCGTGCCGGGCGCCGCGTCGCCAACGTTCGGGTCGAGGCCTGGCAGGGGGACCGCGGCAAGCTCGTCGCCAGCAGCTGGATGAATTTCCTGCTCGCCGCCCCGAAAACCAGCTAGGTTCTGTGCAACCTCTGAGGAATGGCACTTGTCCGCGACAGGTAAACCTCGATTACCCGGTCAATTGCCGTCAGCGAATAATCTTGCAATTTTTTGGCCCTGCACTAAGGGGCAAGTGCCTCTCGTCGTTTGCGACGGAATCTGAAAGCTGCACCGCCAGCGCTTTTTCCTTTTCATGATGAATGGCTTTTCCACCGGCAGGCGCCGGTTTTTATCCTGCTCTCGTTGAAGTAAGACGGGCATCGACGATTTTGTTGCCAGCCGGGAAACCTCGTTTCCATGTCGGCAAGACCATCTCTTTCCTTTCAAGTGACGACCAGACGCACGACCCCGCCGGCACCCTTGCCGGCGGTCACTCCGTTTCTTGAAAGGAAGCGACCATGACTATCGGAACCGTGAAATTCTTCAACGAAGACAAGGGCTATGGCTTCATCCAGCCGGATGACGGCGGCAAGGACAGCTTCGTCCACATCTCCGCCGTGCAGGCCGCTGGCCTCTCCACCCTGAACAAGGACCAGCGCGTGTCCTATGACGTCGAAACCGGCCGCAATGGCAAGGAATCGGCGATCAACCTGGCAAGCGCCAACTGATCGGGAAACAGCCCCGGCAGTCCGATCGCGGATCGCCGGGGCGTCTCTTTTCCTGTCCCCCGCCTCGCGGCGAAGTCGGAGTCGATGCAGATGGCGCTGTCCTACGAATTTCTCATCGAACGCGCCGATCAGGCCGCAACCGAAGCGTCAGGCGCCAAGCTCGACAACGTGCGCGAACGCGCGCTGCGTTCTGAAAAGGCGTGGCGGGCCATGGCCAATCAGGTCCGCGAAGTGGCCGATAACCGCGAAACCGCGCGGGTCGAACGGCTGGCGGCAGGCTCGCTTGCCCCGCTCGCCTGAATGACCAACTTGCCCGAACTTGACCGGAACCATCTGATCGAGGCGCTCGAAGCCTCCGATGTTTCCGCGATCAACGGTATTGTCAGCCTCGCCAACATCCTGCGCAAACGCAGCCTGCTGAGCCACGCTGAAGCTTCTGCCATGTACCAGAGCATGAGCTTGCCGCTGGGCCTTGCCCGCCACGCCGAAAACCCGGCCGTGCAGGAACTTCAGCTCAATCTGGACCGGCTCTTCGCAGAAGTCGTCGCACCGGACTAAGCCGGCTCGATCACCACCACGATCCCGCCGTCCGGCTCCGCCTCGCCCGGCGAAACCCGCATGGCATCGGCTCGCACCCGCGCCAGCACCGCCGCCGGAACGTCCGCCCCCGCGACAACTGCATCCGCCTGCCCCAGCAGTCGCGCCTCGCGCAGCGTAAGGTCATCCGGATCGCCGGACCGCAAGCGGATCACGAACCGCCCAGCCATTCCATCCGCGCCGCCCGCCAGCCAGTTCGCGACTCGCGCCGCGCCGTCTTCACGCAGTGGATCAAGCGCGCCGCCATCCTCCAGCGCCGCATCGAGCGCGCGCCGCCGCTCCGGGCCCGTCGGCCAGCGCGCCCGCATCGCCCCGCGCGCGCCATAAAGCGCTTCGGCCAGCGCCCCCAACCCCTGCGGCAGCAGCCGCTCCAGCCGCAGCCGCAGCGCCTTCGCCAGCCCCGCCGAAGCGCCGCCCGTGCCCACGGCCACGATCACTGGCGCGCGGTCGATAATCGAAGGCGTGGTGAAATCGCACAGCGCGGGCCGGTCCACCACGTTGACCAGCAGCCCCGCACCGCGCGCGCGGATTGCATCGCCTTCACAGGCCCCGGCGTCCTCATGCGCAATGAACGCAAGCCGGGCGCCCACGTCGATGCCTTCGGCCAGATCCTCGATCACCTGCCCGCCCGCGCGCAGAACCAGCCGCCGCTTGGCCTCCGCCGCCTCGCCATGCCCCAGCACCACGACCGGTTGCCCGGTCAGGCGATGGAACAACGGAAGGCTGGGCAGGCTCATTCAAGCCACTCGGGCACGCGCTCGGCGGAAAGGATCGTGGCGGGCTCGATCCGGTCTGCCACCACGGCCCATCGGCCGCCGTCCACCATCACTTCGGGCACCATCGGGCGCGAGTTGTAGGTATTCGCCATTGTCGCGCCATAGGCGCCCGCCGTGCGGAACACCGCCAGATCGCCGCGCGCGACGGTGTCGATGTCGCGCGCCATCGCGAAAGTATCGCTCGATTCGCAAATCGGGCCGACGATATTCGCGGTCATCCGCGTGCCGCCCGGCTTCACCGCGCTGAAATCATGCCACGCATCATACATCGCCGGGCGCGCCAGATCGTTCATCGCGGCATCGACCACGACCCAGGGATGCAGCGCCCCCGCCTTGACCCGCACGACTTCAGTCAGCAGCACGCCGGTATTGCCAGTGATCACGCGTCCCGGCTCGAACATCAGCGTCGCGTCCCAGCCGTCGGTCACGCGCGCGATCATCGCGGCGTATTCGTCCGGCTGCGGATAGACTTCGCCGGCGCGATACGGCACGCCCACCCCGCCGCCGAGGTCCATATGCGTTACCGCAAAGCCCTCTGCCCGGATCGCGCGCATCAGCGAACCGGCCTTGATGAACGCGGCCTCCAGCGGATCGAGCCGCGCCAACTGGCTGCCGATATGCAGCGCCAACCCCCGCAGGTTCAGCCCCGGCAGCGCGGATAGCCGGCCGTAGATCCCCGCCGCCCGGTCAAACGGCACGCCGAACTTGTTTTCGGCCTTGCCGGTCGAAATCTTGGCATGCGTGCCTGCATCGACATCGGGATTGATGCGCAGCGTCGCCGTCGCGGTCAGCCCCATGGCATGCGCGATCTCGGCCAGCTCCTGGCCTTCTTCCTCGCTTTCGAGGTTGAACTGCCCGCAGCCCGCTTCCAGCGCGCGGCGCATTTCCGCGGCCGTCTTGCCCACGCCCGAAAACACCACGTCCGCGGCCGGGATGCCCGCCGCCAGCGCGCGGTCCATCTCGCCTGCCGAAACAACGTCCGCGCCATAGCCTTCCGCCGCCAGCACTTTGAGCACCGCCAGATTGGGATTGGACTTCACCGCAAACGCGAGGTGCACCTTCGGCAGTACCGCCAGCGCATCGCGGAACACTCGCGCATGGCGCGTCAGCGTGGCGCGCGAATAGACATAGACCGGCGTGCCAACCTCGGCAGCGATCGCGGGCAGCGGCACGTCTTCGGCATGAAGCACGCCGCCGCGATATTCAAAATGATCCATCGGGTATTCCTGGAATTGGTGTCCGGCACGAAGGACCGGAGAAGGGATCTATTCCTCGGGGGGCAAGTCGAACGGGTCGTCCTCGCGGTCCTCCGAGCGGCTGCGCAGCTCGATATTGCGCTGCGGTTTCGCCTGAACCGGCGGTGTCAGCAGCACGTCAGGCCCGGGTTTGTCCTCGCGGCCATAGGGCGCTGGCGGCAGCGCATGGTCTTTCAGCGGCATCAGCTCGCGCCGCGCCCCGCAACCCGCAAGCGCGGTGACCAAACCGGCCAGCAGGATCAGAGTGCGAACGGTGGGCATCAGGAGTCCATGTCCTTTGGCAGCCCCAGCGCCATGCGCGCCTCGGCCACGCGTTTTCTTACCTCATCGGGCGCGGTTCCGCCATGGCTGGCACGCGCCGCCACGCTGGCCTCTACCGAAAGCGCGGCGAACACCCGCTCGTCCACGCGCGGATCAATGGCCTTGAGATCCGCCAGCGCGAGCTGATCGAGCGCCACGCCCCGGCTCTCCGCCAGCTTTACCGCGCTGCCGGTGATGTGGTGCGCCTCGCGGAACGGAATGTTCGCCTGGCGCACCAGCCAGTCGGCCAGATCGGTCGCGGTGGCATAGCCCAGCTCCGCCGCGCCCCGCATCCGCTGCGTGCGGAAGGTCGCCTCAGCCACCATACCCGTCATCGCCGCAATCGAAAGCGCCAGCAGCGAGGCCGCCTCGAATACCGGCGGCTTGTCGTCCTGCATGTCCTTCGAATAAGCCAGCGGCAGGCCCTTCATCGTGATCATCAGCGCGGTCAGGCAGCCCACGATCCGCCCCGAATGCCCGCGCACCAGCTCTGCCGCGTCGGGGTTCTTTTTCTGCGGCATGATCGAGCTGCCGGTCGAAAGGCTGTCCGGCAGGGTCACGAAGCCGAACGGCTGGCTCGCCCAGATCACGAATTCCTCGGCAAGGCGCGAAAGGTGCAGCGAGCACTGCGCCGCCGCCATCAGGAAATCGAGCGCGAAATCCCTGTCAGACACCGAATCGAGGCTGTTCGCGGTCGGACCGTCGAAGCCCAGCGCCTTGGCCGTGGCATGGCGGTCAATCGGAAAACCCGTCCCCGCCAGCGCCGCCGCGCCCAGCGGGCACTGGTTCATGCGGGCGCGCGCATCGGCAAAGCGCGAACGGTCCCGCCCGATCATCTCGTAATAGGCCATCAGGTGATGGCCGAGCGTGACGGGCTGCGCGGTCTGCAAATGCGTGAAGCCGGGCATGATGCTCGCCGCATGTTCGCCCGCGCGCATGACCAGCGCGGCCTGCAACGACAGCAATGCCGCCTCGGTCTGGTCCACCGCATCGCGCACCCACAGCCGGAAATCGGTCGCCACCTGGTCGTTGCGGCTGCGCGCGGTGTGGAGCCGTCCGGCCGCTGCACCGATCAGCTCGGCCAGCCGGCTCTCGGTCGTCATGTGGATGTCTTCGAGGTCCCAGTTTTCGGGGACTCCGCTTGCCTCATATTCGGCGGCCACCTGATCGAGGCCCTGCGCGATCAGCGCAGCGTCTTCCGCCGTCACGATTCCTTGCGCGCCAAGCATGGCCACATGGGCCTTTGACGCGGCGATATCCTGCCGCCACAAGGCCTTGTCGAAGGGAATCGAGGCGTTGATCTCGCGCATGACGGCCGAAGGGCCGGCCGCGAAGCGCCCGCCCCACATCTGGTTGGAGCCTGAATTGCCGCTCATATCGCCGCGTCCGCCTGCTTGTCTGATCCCGCTCATTGCTGCGGGCCTTCTCGCCGGGTGCGATAGGCAAACCCCGGCAGAACCGCAACCGCAGAGCAGCGCCGCCGCGCCCGTCGCCCCAGCGGAAGGCTCCGGTCCGTTCAACGGCACGCTCGACATCAGCAACCGCGGCGCAGCCCTGCCCGATTTCACCTTCACCGATCCATCGGGCAAGAAGCTGCGCACCGTCGATCTCAAGGGCAAGCCGCTGCTGATCAACCTTTGGGCGACATGGTGCGGCCCGTGCGTGCTCGAAATGCCCACGCTCGATGCCCTCGCCGCCGCCCGTGCGGGCAAGCTCACGGTCCTCACGGTGTCGCAGGATCTCGATCAGGCCGCTGCCGTCGATGCCTTCTTCAAGGACCGCAAGCTTGCCCACCTCGCGCCCTGGCTCGATCCCGAGAACGCGCTTAGCCAGCACTACAACACCGGCGTCCTGCCCACGACCGTACTATATGATGCGCAGGGCCGCGAAGTGTGGCGCATGATCGGCTCGCATGATTGGGCAGGCCCGCGCACCGACGCCATGCTTGCGGATACCGTGCGCTAGCGCACTTTCCGATTGCATCGGGCCCTCTGCTCTCATCACCCAATGCTTCAGTTCGAGCCGCCCGGCGCAGTTCCGATAAGTCGGGGGTCATTGAACTGCGCCGGGCCGGCTCGATGCGGTCCGACATCGCGGCTGTCTCAGGGGGAGGGTGACAGCTGCCAGCGAGGCCCGGTCCGCGTGAGATATAATGACGTTGCAGCGCGCCGGCGACCAATCGCAAAGAGTGCGATCCAGCTATAATCGATGCTTATGACCGGCCATGAAAGTGGGCCCGATGGTGGGCCCGATGGTGGGCGGTGAGGGGCTCGAACCCCCGACCCTCTCGGTGTAAACGAGAGGTCCATGAGATAAAACTGCTATATATCAAATACTTAATATTTCAATATTCGCTGATTTAGGTGCTTGTCAGGCCCAAAAAGCGGTGCGCGTGGTTCAATTGAACCCCCGACCCTCTCGTTGTTTCGTCTTCGAGCGGGCTGCCGGACTGAACCGCAAGCGTCACCAATGGTCGCGACGCCAGAGGAGGTGGACGCGGTACAGTGGGTGAGGAACCATTGCCTACCTATCACGCCGCCTGGTGAGTAAGTAATACCTCGTATGGGACTCGGCTGTTCGCTTGGGGAAGAGGCCTTTCCCCCAGCCTTCGATTGCTGGCCCGGACCGCTTTTTCCTTGGTAAAGTGACCGTTCGCGGCATCGCAAGGCGTGAATGCGCCGCATCCGCAACTTTGGTGAGGGAACTTGCAAGTCGGTCGTTACCATGACTTGCAATACTTCAATGCATGAACCGCCACGCTCTCGCTGTCTTTGCGCTTTGGCTCTTCGTCGCCGCTTCGGCGCCATGCGCAGCGCGTCCGCTCGCCCTCGATCCAGCATTTGAAACGGGCAACAGCACCGTCGAGCAGACAAGTCTGCCCTACATCCAGTGCGTGCCGTATGCGCGCAAGGTCTCTGGCATCCAACTATATGGCGATGCGCATACCTGGTGGGGCCAGGCTGCCAGCCGCTATGCACGCGGAACACGGCCCAAAGTCGGCGCGGTCATGGCCTTCCGCCCTTATGGCCCGATGCAACTCGGCCATGTCGCCGCCATCAGCCGGATCGTGGATTCGCGCACCGTACTACTGCGCCATGCGAACTGGTCACTGATAGACGGGCGCCGGGGCCAGACGGAAAACAACGTCCGCGCTGTAGACGTCTCGCCTGACAACGATTGGAGCGAAGTGCGCGTTTGGTACGCCCCCCTTGGCGGCCTTGGCACCACGCACTGGCCGGTCGAGGGCTTCATCTACAACC